>JAFIFJ010000126.1 GCA_020832085.1 Gammaproteobacteria bacterium
GGTTGCGTGGGTGGTGGGGCTGGGGGACTTTAAGCGGATGCATATTTATTTTGTTTCCTTTTACTTGCCCTTGCCTTCGTGGCCGCCTTCCCGGCCGATACCCGACTGCTTGATGCCGCCGAAGGGGGCCACTTCGGTGGAGATCAGGCCGGTGTTCACGCCGACGATGCCGGTCTCGAGAGCCTCCGCGGCGCGGATCACGCGACCGAGATCACGGGCGTAGAAGTAGGACGCCAGGCCGAAGGGCGTGTCGTTGGCCATGGCCACCGCTTCGTCGTCGTCGCTGAAGCGGAACACCGGCGCCACCGGTCCGAAGGTCTCCTCGTCGAACAGGCGCATGTTGCGGGTGGCGTTGGCGATGACGGTGGGCTCGAAGAAGGTACCGCCCCGGGCATGGGGGTTGCCGCCGACGAGGATCTGGCCTCCTTTCTCCCGCGCGTCCTGGACGTGGGCCGTCACCTTTTCCAGCGCCTGGGCGTTGATCAGCGGACCCTGCTCCACGCCCTCTTCGGTGCCCGCGCCGACCTTCAGCCTGGAGGTGGCCAGGGCCAGTTTTTCGACGAAGACGTCATGGACGGCGTCCTGGACGAAGATCCGATTGGCACAGACGCAGGTCTGGCCGGTATTGCGGTACTTCGATGCCATGACCCCTTCCACCGCAGCCTCCACATCGGCGTCGTCAAAGACGATGAAGGGCGCATTGCCGCCGAGTTCCAGGCTGACCTTCTTGACGGTGTCCGCAGCCTGACGCATGAGCAGACGGCCCACTTCGGTGGAGCCGGTGAAGCTGATCTTGCGCACGGCGGTGCTGGCCATCAACGGTTGGGTCACGGTGGCCGGGTCGCCGGTGACGATGTTGAGCAGGCCGTCGGGAAGGCCGGCTTCCTGGGCCAGCCAGCCCAGGGCCAGGGCTGTGAAGGGCGTGTCTTCTGCAGGTTTGGCGATCATGGAGCAGCCGCTGGCCAGGGCCGGTCCGGCCTTGCGGGCCAGCATGGCGGCAGGAAAGTTCCAGGGGGTGATGGCGGCGGTCACGCCGATGGGCTGCTGGATGGCGATCAGGCGCCGATCGGCGGCAGAGGCCGGGATCGTGCGGCCGTAGACTCGCCGCGCTTCCTCCGCGAACCACTTGATGAAGCTGGCGGCATAGCCCACTTCGCCCCGTGCTTCCGTGAGTGGCTTGCCCTGTTCCCGGGTCATGAGCAGGGCCAGATCCTCCCGGTGTTCCAGCATGAGGTCGTGCCAGCGCATGAGCAGTTCAGACCGCTCGGCCGCCGTCCGCCGGGCCCAGTCCTTCTGGGCCTTGATGGCGCTGTCGATGGCCGGCGCCATGTCCCTGGCGCTGAGCGAGGGCACACTGCCGAGCACCTTGCCGGTGGCCGGATCATGGACATCGAAGGACTTGCCCTCTTCGCCGTGAACCCAGCGACCGCCGATCAGGGCCTGTTGCCGGAACAGGGCAGGCTGAGCAAGCGCGATGGGATCATGGGACATGAGGCGTTCTCCAGTTTCGTGACAGATTCGAGGACTGAGGGCGAAGCCGGGCCAGCCGGCGCTCCCATTCAACACGATGGACCCTGTACAGGCCAGGAGTCCATCAGCGTCGGGACGGATGCTGCCGATGCGGACGATCAGGCTCAAGTCCGACGGCATCCTGGGCTAAACTGCGGCGCCCGCAAGGTGTCGAGACGATGTGGTGACGATGGCGACAGCAGAGACTCCAGTGCCGCATTCCGCAACCTGGCAGCGCTGCGGTGACGTGGTGGGTACGCGGCTGCCGATTGTCGGGGGGATGTCGTGCCGATCGTGAAACGGCCGCTGTGGCTGAAACGCTGGTTGAACCGCCGCACGGTGGGCATGGTCCAGCGCTATGTGCGCTGGGCGGGCCGGCGTGGCCTGCCGTCGGTGCGTCGTGAAGGTGATCGCCTCGGGCGCATCCATTACGCCTTCACCCCCCGCTACCGTAGACGCCTCGGGCGACAGATCGCACGACTGCTGGGACTGCAGCCTGGATCACCGGAGGTCACCGGGATCCTGCGCTCGGCCTACCGCATCAGTGACCGGGCGGCATTCGAAGTGGTGGCCCTGCACGCGGGCGTGGTCTCGCCCGACGAAGCAGCGGCTTCGGCGACAGTGGCCGATGTGGAACCCCTGGCCGCGACGCTGGCATCCGGCCGGGGTGCGGTGCTGCTCGGCATGCACATGGGCAATGTTTACGCGCTGCTCTGCGCGCTGGACCGTCTGCGACTTCCGGTCAGCGTGATCGCCTATCAGTCCAACAAGCTGCCCGACGGCTTCTTCGAGCAGATGGTGGCCGGTACCGATATCGAGACCATCCCGGCCCGGCCCGAGCGCGCTGCGTTCTATGGTTTGAGCAAGGCGGTGAAGCGGGGCCGGGCGACCTTCATTCCGGTGGATCAGATCCATAAGGCCGGCGGCGTGGAAACCGAGTTCCTCGGCAAGCGGGTCACCATGCCCGGCGGACCGGTGGCCCTGGCGCGCAAGTTCCGCGTGCCGATTTTCCCGGTCTTCCTCGATGCGGCAGAACCGCAGTGGTGCTATCGGCTCGGCGCGCCCATCGAGCTCGATGGCAGCAGCAGTCTGGAAGAGGATGTGGCGAGGATGTCGAGTATTCTCGATGCCTTCATCCGCGCTCACCCGCATCTCTGGAGCTGGCATCAGCGGCGCTGGCACCGCTATCCCTTCGCCGACGACGCCTGAGTCAGCGTGGTCTCTGGGAGCATTTCGCCGGGAGCGAAATGCGTCGCACGAAGTGCGCCGCGCAGCGGAGGGTGCCGATCGGAACGGCTTCGATCGGAGGCTGCGCCATCGTTCCCCCGCGCTGCGCTGTTGAGCGCCATCCCTGGCGCTCACCCTCCGGGCGCTGCGCGATCTGTTTCGCTCCCGGCGAAACAGGCCGGGAAACTGCTTGCGCGTCACCCTTGGCGCGCTTCGCTCGCTGGCGTGGCGCTCAGCGCTTGCGCAGCAGCGGCATCTTGTTCCAGGCGAGGCGCAGGGGCCGGGCGAGGTCCCACCAGCGGGCGCGGCGCACGTCGGTATTGAGTTCGTCGATCAGGCGCAAGGTCGGCGCCAGTTCTCGATGCAGGCGATGGATGTCCCGCCACTCGGTCCAGATGGCCTCGTCGTCGATAGCCGCCCGGTCGCTGGCCAGCCGCGACAGCAGCAGCGCAGCCCGTCTCAGCAGCGGGTTCAGGGTGTCGTCGTTTTCCAGATCGCTGTCGGTGAAGCGGGTGTGACGCCAGTCGGCGCGCAGGAAACTGCGGGAGAATTCCTCGATGCCGGACTCGACTCGGGCGGTGAGCGGAATATCGAGTTGGACGGTGATGCGGCGCAGCTCGCGATCCGCATCGTCGAGCAGGCGGTCGTAGTCCACCACCACCACGCGATGCCCTTGCAGCTGGTTGAATACCGGTACCACGTTCGCCAGCCATTCGAGCTGGCTGTGTTCAGTCTTTCCCCGCATCTTGTCGAGCTTGGCCCTCGAGGACGCCACGCTCAGCGGGTTACGGTAAGCGAACACGAATGCCCCATCGATCTTCGAATCGGACAGCAGATCGATCCAGAACGGCAGAATGCGGCCATTCCCAGCGTACTTGAAGGCCCAGAGGGGATGCTCGCCGAAGTACTGGTCAATGGCTTTGCGCATGCGGTCGGCGAGGATCTGCGTACGCGGATTGCGGAACGCCGACGGTTCGACGGTCCTGACGCTGTCTGCACGCAGGCCGACGGAATTGCGAACCGCCTTGCTGAGCTTGAGGAGATGTACCTCTTCCTGATTGCCGCGGGGATTCTTGCGCACCGGACGATGGAAGTGGGTGCCGAGGTAGATGCCGAGGGCTGCGAGGGCGCGGGTCAGGGTACTGGTACCGCTGCGGCCGGGTCCAAGGATGAGGATGGCGCGGCTGCGTGTCTCGCTGCTGTCGGTTGATGTTTGGCGCAATGGAGTCGAGATTGTCGCGATCCTCTGGACAATCGGTGGTTTTGCGAGGTATTCACACTAGCGGATCGCCGAGATTCGGTAAAGGACTGCTCGGCGCGAACGCCCATGACGGATGCCCTGGAAGGCGGACCATGGCTCCAGGGTTTTGCCGGCGCTATCATGGCGCGCTCTTCAGGAAGCGGGTGAGCGGGTGAGCGCACATGACCAAAAGGCCGCTGATGCTGTCGGGCCCTCGATCTGGGTTCTGCACTCCACCGGCCTCGGCGCGAACCGCCAGTTGACGAACCTCGCTGCGGCGCTGGGGGGTGAGTACACCGTCAAGGATACGCTGGATCTGCCATGGCGAGCCTTCATCGACCGCCTCACCGGATCGAGGGCAACGATTCCTGCTGCAAAGTCCGCGCTGCTTCATGCTCCCTGGCCCGATCTGGTGCTGTTCGGCGGAGGTCGCTCCTGGCTGGATGCCGTGCGCATCCGCCAGGCCTCCGGCGGCCACAGCAGGATCGTCTGCATCGGCCGGCCCGGTGCTCCCTTCGACAGCGTCGATCTGATCCTGACGACACCTCAGTACGGATTGCCCCGGCATCCGCGCATCGTCCATCTTGACCTGCCGCTGAACTTCGTCGATCCGTCGCGGCTGGCCGAGGTCGATCCGCACTGGAACGAACGCTTCGGGCATTTGCCGCGCCCGTGGGTCGGTGTGCTGCTCGGTGGTGATTCCGGCAGCTACCGTTTCGACGTCAAGGCGGCCCGCCGCCTGGGGCGAAGTCTGGCGGAACTCTGTCGACGCCAGGGTGGGGCGGCACTGCTCACCAGCAGCCCGCGGACACGGCCCGAGGTGCTCGATGCAGTACTCGCGGAACTCGAGGTGCCGAACTTCCACTATCGCTTCGCTGCGGACGAAGGCCCCAATCCCCTGGACGCCATTCTGGCGCTGGCCGATGCCCTGGTGGTGACGGCGGACAGTGCGTCCATGCTGGCCGAGGCCTGCTCCACCGGCCGCCCGGTTGCCGTCTTCGAACCGCCGCTGCGCCGGCGCGCGCGCCTGTTCGAGCGCTCCTGGCTGCCGTCCTGGCCTGCCGGCCTGTGGAGCAGGTGGGCAGACTTTCAGAATCATCTGACGGCACGGGGCCGCTGGGTTCCAGCGCGGCGCATGGAACGCATTCACCGCAGCCTCACGGAGCGCGGTGCCATCGCCCGGGTTGAGAACTTCGATCCCGGCACTGCCGCGGTAGCAGCCGGCAGCGACGATCTCGCACGCGCCGTAGCCGCCATTCTCGCCCTGCTGCCACGTTCCGGGTCCGACACAGACGGCAGCCCTGTCCCTCCGTTAGACTGCTCGTCATCCTGCCGCTGATCGACGCCCGCATGCCTTGCTGCAATCCCTATCGATGCCAACGACGCAGCCACCCGTCCGGGTCGGCCCGAGGTGACCGGTGAAAAACGCCCGGCGCGTCAGCGCGAATCCGCTGTGGCGGCGGCTCCAGCACGCCTGGCAGCGCCTGCGTGGCCACGAGCGCTACAAGTCCAATGCGGTGAGTTTTCTCGAGGTTTCAGGCCGGCGCTACAAACAGGTGCGCTTCCCGAGCGTGTCGGAAGCCAGGCGCGTGGAGGGCATCCTCCGCGCCACTCACGGCAGCGGTCTGTTTCCGACCCTGGTGCATCGTCTGGAGAGTACGCTCTGGGTGCGCTTCGTCTCCGGCTGTGACCTCGATGCCGGGAATCCTGGCCACCGGGAGGCCCTGTACCGATTTTTTGCCGGACTTTACGGCCAGCAACCGCGGCAGGTGGCCGTGGCGGACACCGGTATCCGGGACCGGCTGTGGGTCCACATCGAGACCCTGGAGGAAGTGGGTACGCTGGATGCCGGTCGTGCCCAGCGCCTGAAGCAGCTGGCGACGGACCTGGAGCCGGCCACCGTCTGGCTCGGTCTGGAGTACATCGACTCCCTGGGCAAGAACTTCATCCTGGCGGACTCCGGCGTCGTCGGCATCGACATCGAGGCCGCCTGGGAGGAGCAGCTGCTGGGCATCGGACTGGCCAAGACACGTCTGCGCTGGCTCGATGAGGCGGCCGCTCCCATCCTCGCGCGGCTGATCGAACTCGGCGCCCCGGACCTGCGCGAACAGTACCCCTACGCGCATCTGGTCTTTCTGGCCCAGTACGGCGTCCAGAGTCTGTTCCGCGGGAAGCCGGGCCGGGTGCCCGTGAGCGCCTACGATGCGCTGCTCGCGGAGCACGAGGGCTGATGCCGGCGTTCGTCGGAACCCTAGGTTGAGGTAGACTGCGCGCAACCCGATTTCACCTCCGAACAGGGCGCTATGGATCACGCGGTATTCATTCAGACCAATCCCAAGCAGCTCACCGGTGCGCTGGTGGCCGAGCACGCGCTGCGGCGTTACTCCAAGCATAACGATCGCTTCGAAGTGCGGCTGATCAATACCGAAGACCATCCCTGGTTTCGGGCTCGGGAAGGCCAGAAGTATCTGCGCGACGGCGCCTACTGGGAGTGGCTGAACGACGATCTGCAGTCCTTCACGCCGACGCGGTTCATGCCGCCGGAGCTGATGGGCTATCGGGGCCGGGCTGTAGTCATGGACCCGGACATTTTCGCGGCCGCCGACATCTGGGCCCTGCTCGACCGGGACATGGACGACAAGGCCATCATCTGCCGCATGCGCTCAGGCCCCAAGGGCCTGATCGACCGCTGCTGGGCCAGCAGTTTGATGCTGCTGGACTGCGCCCGACTCTCCCACTGGAAGGTGGGAGAGCAGTTCAATGCCATGTTCGAGGGCGAACTGGACTACCACGACTGGATCTGTCTGAAGCGTGAGGATCCGGCCAGCATCGGTGTGCTGGAAGCTGCCTGGAACGACTTCGACCGCTTCACGACCGAGACGCGCATGCTGCATACCACCCGCCGCCGGACCCAGCCCTGGAAAACCGGGCTGCCGGTGGACTGGCGGCTCTCAGAGCGTTTCCGGCTGTTCCCGCCGGTGGGCTGGCTGATCCGCGCCCAGCGCAAGGCCTTCGGCCACTACGGCCTGCTCGGACATTACTGGCGTCATCCCGACCGCAAGCAGGAACAGTTCTTCTTCGGCCTGCTCAAGGAGTGCGTCGAGCAGGGCAAGATCAGCGAGGCTTTCCTGCGCGAGGAAATGGCCGCCAATCACGTCCGTCACGACGTCTTCGAAATGCTGGAGTCAGCCCCGCCCCTGGCGCCCCCGGACCGCCATCCCTTGGCGGCATAGCCTCTGCCTGCCACTTGATCGGAGTCGCCTGCAAGCTTTCAGTCTGCGGGCTAGGACTGCCGCGCGCTCAGGATGCGCTGACTGAGGTCGTAGGTGCGGAGATTGTCGACGTCGATGGGGGCGAAGGCATAAGGCACTTCGATGGTCTGCAGGCGGATCCCGAGCTTGGCGGAGATGCGTCCGAAGGCGGCATCGAGGCTGAGCCGCCCAAGGCGGTACAGGATCAGGTTCAGGACGCCGAAGGCCTGCAGGATGCGCCAGGGCTTCTTGCGGAACTGACCGCCGCCGCGGAACGCTTCGGCGGCCTCGAAACTCTTGCTGGTCCGGAACAGGAACAGATTGCAGAACGAATAGCCGCCGTCCCGGAACCGGAAGAAGCCGAGCGGTTCGTCCGGAAACTCGGCGCGGACGGTGGCTTCAGGCGTCATGCCGACGGCCACATCGGCACCGCAGGCCAGCGCATCGCGGGCGAAGCCCGCCAGCAGCTCCGGCGTATGCAGCACGTTGTCGGCCGTCGTCAGCAGCAGAGGCAGGGGCGGCGAACCTTGCGCGGCCAGGGCGAGAATGCTGTCGGCCAGATTGGCTTCACTGGGCGTCGCTTCGATGATCCCTTCATCCAGCCAGGCGGCCAGCTGAGGAACCTGACGCAGGATGGATTCCGACTCGATGGACACCAGAATGCGGCTACAGGTGCCGCTGTCCTTGAGCGCTGCGATGACCCGTTCGATCATGGTCTGGCCGGCCACTTCCACCAGACATTTGTGGCTCTGTCCGGTGATGGCGGCCACGGGATCCTCGCTGCCGCGCCGGCTGGCGGCCAGCACGAGCGCGGTCAGTTCAGGCGCTGAGCTCATGCATGACCCACCGGTTGCATGTCGACGCCGAAGGCCTCGGATAGCGTGGCGGCCCGTTCCAGATTGAGGAAGTCTTCCATGGCTGTGCGCAGGCGCTGCTGGGCCTGTGCCGGCATCACCAGATTGCTGCACTGATCGAACTTGTCCCAGTACTGGGACGTGGGGTAGGGCGCCGCCTTGCTGCCCCGGGGCATGAACACGGACTTCTCGAGGACGCGGCCGTCCTTGAGCGTCACGCGGATCGTGGTGTTGACCTCGGTTTCGGGGCGATCGATGGGGTGGCGATGAACGCGCTCCATCATCTGCCGGTATTCGCTGCGCCCCAGCGCCTCTTCGGTGAAGTCGCCGAGACTGCAGGATCCGGCAATGAGCAGGCAGGACAGCGGATACTCGATGGAGAACTTGCCTTCGAGGCCGGTGGTCGGGCGCTCGTACATGAGGTTCTTCAGGTGCATGGCCGGCGCGTGCACGTCGACGCGTTCCACATCAGCCGCCTTGAAGGCGTGTTCGGCCAGCAGGTCCTCCAGGGCATCGAGGGAGCGATGGGCGCTGCCGCAGGTGGGGAAGCGCTTGACCCGGAAACGGTGCTCGACGATGAGCAGGGGCTCGCCGATGTTTTCGGTCTCGAAGGTCAGGGTCTGGCCGTGTTCGGGTTCGCGGATGGCGGCGCGCAGCTGCTCCCGATCCGGTCCCACCATGAGCGTGTTCATGCCGGTGGGGCCGTCGAGGGTGTGCCAGCCGGCGGTGACGCCGGCCTTGGCGAAGTAGGCGGACTGGATGCCGCTGCGGGCGGCGTTGCCGGCATGCAGGGGCTTGGCCATGGTGCCGAACTGGGACATGAAGCCGCCGGCGACGCTGGTGGACAGCGAGATCGCCATGGCGGTCTGCTCGGCGTCGAGTTTCAGCATGCGCGCTACGGCGCAGGCCGTGCCCAGGGTGCCGATGGTGGCGGTGGCGTGCCAGCCGCGCTTGCGGTGGGGCGGATTTACGCCCTGACCGATGCGGCCGACGATCTGGATGGCGGCCAGATAGGCATCCATGCATTCGGCCCCGGAACTGCCGAGGTCCTCGGCCACCGCCAGAATGGCGGGCCACATGACGCAGGAAATGTGAGCCTTGGCGGGATCGAAGTTGTCGTCGAAATCCAGGGCGTGGGCGGCGGTGGCGTTGACCATGGCCGCCCAGGGCAGGGTCAGGCCTTCGCTGCTGCCGACGACGGTGACGTCGCCGGGGCCCCAGGCGCGAAGCTGCTCGCGGATTTTCAGGGTCACCGGGGCCACGGCGCCTGGAATCATGGCGGCCATGGTGTCGATGAACTGGCGATAGGCGATGTCGACGGCCTGCTCAGGCCAGTCGTCGGCCACGGTTGCCAGCCAGGTGCCGTAGGCTTCGAGCGGGTTTCTCGCGTCTGTCATGGGCGCTTGCATGGGTGCTTGATCACCGAGGGCTGGATCGACGGGGGGACTCACGCGCTGTCGCGCCTCACCCTGCGGCCAGTTTTTCCTTGGAGAGTTCCCAGTAGCCGGAGAGGATGCGCGCGCCCTTGGTGCCGCTCTCGACTTCCGACAGCACCTTCTGACCAATGCCGGACATGTTGGCGTCGTGCATGCGGTAGTAGAACAGGGGCTCGGCGATGTGCAGGCCCGCCCAGCCGTCGGCGACGATGCGGCGCCACTTGTGGTGCTTGGTGGCGCGACGGATCGATTCGTCGAAGGGGGCCGCAGCCTGCAGGGCCTCGGTGAGGGTCAGGGCCGGTTCCGGCAGGAAGCTCAGACGGTCCACGAGGCTGGCGTCGAACATGGTCGACCGGCCGCGGTCGATGAACTGATCATTGCCGTCCACCAGCGTGCAGTCGGTGTAGACGAAACCGATCTTGGCGTCCTGCTCACGGGCGGCACGCAGCTCGGCGATGCAGCGGCTGGCATAATTGCCGGCCAGGTAGTCGTCGGAGTCGAGGATGATGGCGTACTCGCCTTGGGCGACTTTGAGCGCAGCATTCAGCGCCGCCAGCTTGCCGCGATTGCGCTTGAAGGCGATGAGTTCGGAGCGGGCCAGACTGTCGTCACTGTTCAGTGCAGCTTCGATCACATTCACGGAGTCGTCTTTGCTGCCGTCATCGACGACGATCAGCTCGATGGGACCGTAATCCTGCTCGACGACACTGCGGATGGCCCGCTCGATGAAGGGGCCATAATTGAAGTTCGGGATGAGTACGGAAAGCAGGCCTGTGCCTCGCTCCCCGTCGATGCGATTGAGCATGGATGTCGGACCCTCTGGCACCTGGTTGCGGAGTCGCTTCGAACATTGCATTACAGCGCCCGGTGCGGACCGTCCTGCCGCCTGTTCCGTGCGCTGTGCTGAGAAGTCGCTTGGCTCCCCTGCTGCGGTCCACCACCACAGCATTTCAATCTAAGGTGCAAGGTTACCATGGCCGCTCATGCCATGGGAAACAGGTTGCGGGGCAGATGGTCGAGAGTCCGGGTGGCCGCGGCGGTGATGTCGGCGATGGTCTGGCAGTCCGATGCGTCCAGCCCGTGCAGCAGATCCTCGGCCTCGCCGCTGTAGCGCGTGGAGTTGGAATCGTCCTTGGAGTAATAGTCGAACTGCGCTTGCATGCGCGCGAGTTCCTCGGGCCTGGGCACCCAGCCGAGGCCGGCTTTGAGGATGGGGGCGAGATTCTCGCGCTGGACCATCTGGCGGAAGTTCACCGGCGACAGGGCCAGGGACTCGGCGTGCTCGGCGACTACCGCGAAGTAGCGGGCGTAGCAGTGGGCCAGGAACTCGACGTCGCCCATGGTCCGGGTCCGGGCCGCCGGCAGCCCTGTCAGCGCGTCTGCCAGCGGCGTGCCCCGGGCGTGCAGGGCGGCGGTGGTTTCCTGCAGCACGGTGGCGATCACCTCGGCCGGTTCCCGATACAGGTAGAGCGCCTGGGCGGCCGGGAACGCGGCCCGGATGAACTCCACGCAGACGGTGTTCCAGCTGATGAACTTCACCAGGCTGCGCTCGTACTCGGGCCGGCGGCGCCGTGTCATCAGCCGCAGCAGGCGGCGGAAGCGCGCCAGATTCTCTGCACTGGCCGTGAGCGGCTGGCGCCAGTGGTCCGTGAGTGCGGCCCAGAAACCGGACTGCAGCGGGCCGCCCTGATTGATGATGAGGTTCGAGTCCACCCGGGCCAGGGCCTTGCAGAACAGGGTCGACCCGCAGCGGGAGACATGGAACAGCAGGCCGTCCGGGTCCAGACCGTCGTCGACGGGCAACTCGCTGTCGAGCAGCGCGAAGTCGGTGGTGAAGGCGAAATCGATGCGCCTCTCCTTGGCCAGACGCTCGATGGTGTAGATGTACTTCCACTCCAGGAACGGTTCTTCGCCGATGTCGGCGAAGTAGAGCTGATGGCCCTGGCCCCGGTCAGTGCCGGGTTCAATGGCAATGGGCACCAGGCCTGGCCGCTCGACGAGGGCCTCCCGGGCCGCGGCGACGGACAGCCTGCGCTCGCTGATGCCGGGCAGCAGGACGTTCATGACTTCATGATCAGGCAGGGCGTAGAGCACGGTGGATGGGTTTCCTCTTGATGGCGTGATGTCGCAGCCTCAGGTGGGCTCCGGGACTCGGGTCAGGAGCTCGCGCTCGCCGGGCACGAAGGTGTCGCTGCCACGGTCGTAGCAGACGTGACGCAGGGCGATGGTGGTCTGCCCGACGTCACGGTCGAATTCCAGCAGGTGATAGTGCGCGGGCGCGTAGCGATCGCCAAAGGCGGACGCCGAACTGACGCCGAGGACCTCGATCCTGCCGCGCCGGCCGGGTAGGGTGGCGCGGACCGGGCGGTGCAGATGCCCGTGGAGAACGATATCCACGGCGTACTGACCGAGCACCTCCCGCAGGGCCTCCCGGTCCAGCAGTTCCTTGCCGCGCCGCGCGGCACCCTCCTGCAGCGGATGGTGGATCAGGACGACGCAGGGCCGGTCATCGCCTGCGATGCTTGCGAGCAGGGCGTGCAAGGCGCCGAGCTGGGCCGAACCGATGCGGCCCACCGTTCTCGGCAGCCGCAGCGGAATGCCGCTGGACAGGCCGATGATGTCGACGCCGCCGCGCCGGTGCAGGTAGGGAAACTGCTGGGCGGAACTGCTGTCGTCGGTCATCCAGGGCGCCCAGGCCTCGCAGGCCTGCTCCAGGGCGCCGGGGACGTAGGCGTCATGGTTGCCCGGCACCAGACTGATGGATTCCGCCGAGCCGAGGGACTGCAGCCAGCGCCTGGCCTGGGCCACCTCCCCGGGGTGGGTCGTGAAGGTCAGATCGCCGGTGATGCAGATGTGATCCGGCGCCAACTCATCGAGGCTGCGCTGCAGCGCGTCGAGGATGTGCGGGCGATGCTCGGCCTTCCACTTGCGATGCCAGGAGAACAGGCCCAGCACCCGCTTGCTGAACCAGTCCCCCGGACTTAAGGCAGGCAGCGGCGGGATGTGGACATCCGACAGATGGGCGATCGTGTAGGGCATCGCGCTGGGTTGTTCCGATGGCAGATGACGACGGTGGGGCCCCTATGCGGCCCCCGTCTCCTTGGATGGCGACGATTTCAGGGCTTTTCGAGACCGATAGCAAGCCGGGGTTGCAGCAGCGGTCGCCATGGAGACCGGGGCCCGAAGTCGGGCGGACACACGTCGAGGGCCGGAAGCGGGCGTTGACAGCTCGAATCGCCAGGGGTAGGAATTGGGTTTTCAGCGGATACGGGGAGCCTCGGGCCGGGCACGCCTGCGGTATGCTGGATGACCGGGTCGGTCTCCCTGGCGGGAGAACCTGCCATGCAACGCACTGTTGTGATCGTCCTCGTCGCCCTCGTGGTTGCGGCGGGCGTTTATCTCATCTCCGGTCGCGAGACCGCGGAGCCGCAGGCCGTCGATCTGCCGGATTTGGGGCCTGTGGGCGCGACTTTGCTCGACGGTCTCGGCCACTACAGCATGCCGGTCAGCAGCGACCACCCGGAGGTTCAGCGCTGGTTCGATCAGGCGCTGATGCTCACCTACGGCTTCAATCACGACGCGGCTGAGCGTTCCTATCTCAGAGCGGTGGAACTCGATCCCGAGTGCGCCATGTGCTGGTGGGGGGCAGCGCTGGTGCTCGGGCCCCACGTCAACGCGGGGATGGATCCTGCCAATAACGAAGCCGCCTGGGAGCGCCTTCAGGCGGCGCAGGCTGTGGCCGGCAACGCCAGCGACCGGGAGCGGGCCTACATCGCCGCGCTGGCGGCGCGCTACGCGGAGGATCCCCCGGCGGATCGGACGGCCCTCGACGAGGCCTATGCGACCGCCATGGGTGAGCTGGTGCAGCGCTACCCGGACGACGTCGATGCCGCCACGCTGTACGCCGAAGCCATGATGAACCTCCAGCCCTGGGATTTCTGGCAGGAAGACGGGCGTCCCAAGGGCCGCACGCCGGAAATCCGGTCAGTTCTGGAGTCGGTCATGGCGCGGAACCCGGATCACCCGGGTGCGCTGCATCTCTACATTCATGCGGTGGAAGCGTCGGCAGAGCCCGAGCTCGGAGTGGCGGCAGCGGATCGGCTGCGGGGCCTGGTTCCGGGGTCGGGGCATCTGCTGCACATGCCGTCCCACATCTACGCCCGGGTCGGCCGCTGGCATGACGCCATGCTGGTGAACCAGGACGCCATCCTTGCCGATGACGATTACCTGGCAGCCTGCCGGCCCTCGCCAGGGGTCTATCCCTTGGGCTACGTGCCCCACAATCATCACTTTCTGTGGTTTGCCGCGACCATGGCCGGTGACAGCCGGGCGGCCATGAGTGCCGCCGAAGAAACGGCGGCGCGGGCCGGTGATCCCGATCTGCTCGCCGTCCCGGGTCTGGCGTTTCTGCAGAACTTCGTCGCCACGCCGGTGTTTGCCAAGGTCCGCTTCGGCCAATGGGACGCGATCCGCGCGCTGCCGGCACCGGATGACGAGTTGCCCTTCCTGCGCGGAGTCTGGGACTACGCCCAGGCACTGGCCGCCCTGCGCGGTGACGGCGACCTCGCCACGGCGGTCAGGCACTACGATTCCCTCGCTGCGCTCGCATCCGATCCCGATCTCGAAGCGGCGCTCTGGTTCGATCGCTATCCCATGACCTACGCGCTGCAGATCGCGGAACGCATGGTGGCAGCGGAGCTGGCGCTGGCCGAGGGCGATCGCGAGGCGGCCATCTCGATCCTGGACGCCGCGGCGGCGGCTGAGGA
Source organism: Gammaproteobacteria bacterium (assembly GCA_020832085.1). GTDB lineage: Bacteria > Pseudomonadota > Gammaproteobacteria > Pseudomonadales > Azotimanducaceae > SLTB01. Next base: position 14,284 of record JAFIFJ010000126.1, read on the forward strand.
TGCGCTGCCCTATGACGAGCCTCCCGCCTGGCACGCGCCCGTGCGTCAGACCTTGGGTGCGGTGCTGCTGGAGGCTGGGCAGCCGCAACGGGCGGAAGTCGTGTATCGCGCTGAACTGCGGCGCAATCCGGAAAACGGCTGGTCTTTGCTTGGTCTCGAGCAGGCGCTGCGGGCTCAGGAACGCATGGACGAAGCGGAGGCGGTGAGCCATCGCTTCGAGCAGGCCTGGGCCCATGCGGATATCGAGCTGAGCGGATCCCGGTTCTAGCGGCTAGAGCTGCTGCAGATCCCGCGCCAGCGCGTCGAGATCGAGCGGCGGTCTGAAGTAACCCGCCAGACGGGCCTCAGGATCGATGAGCACCAGGGCGGAGGCATGATCCACGTTGTAATGCCTCCCGCCTCCTGGAACGCGCACGTAGGCGAGCCCCAGACTTTCGCTCAGTGCCCTGATGTCCTCGGAGTTGCCGGTGGCGCCACGCAGGCCGGGGCTGAAGTAGCCCAGGTACTCGGCCATCTGCTCCGGCGTGTCCCGCTGCGGGTCGACGCTCAGGAACACCAGCTGCAGCGGCGTGCCGGCTTCCTGCAGCCTCTGCTCGAGGCGGGCCATCAGCGCCAGCGTGGTGGGACAGATGTCTGGGCAGTGGGTGAAGCCCGAGAACAACAGGCTCCAGCGGTCTTCAAGCTCCCTGCGCGTGAAGGGCTGACCTGCCTGATCCACGAGGTTGAACTCCGCAACGCTCGTACGCTGCGCAAGCACCGTTCCGGATGCCAGCGTCAGGGCGTCATTTTGGCTGTCGGGTCGCAGCTGGAGATAGCCGAACACGCCAGCAGCGATGATGACGAGAACGGACACGGTGAGTTGCAGCATGCGCGGCATGGGTGGCTCCCCTGCAAGGACGCATGGGTGCCGAGTCTGCCGTGCAGCGGTGATGGCAGCAAGGCTGGGTCGGTCGCTCAGCCGCCGCGAATGGCCGAGGCGCGCGGGTGAATTTTATGGGTGTCCGGAAACTGGGATGCGCTGCGGCGGGGTTTCTGGGTGTTCCGAACGGACAAGGTCGGGTGTTCTGGTGTTCCATGGGCTGCAGCGGTTGATGGAGTACAGCGGCAGAGGCGGGGCGCATGGCGGGTGGCTGGTCGAAGGACGGGGCGGTTCAGGAGCAGATCGACGCCAGCGTCGAGGACGCGGTACGCCGTGCCCGCAGTCGCCTGCCCCAGGGCGAAAGTCTGAATCGCTGCTGCGAGTGTGATGCGCCCATCCCCGAGGCGCGGCGGCGGGCGGTGCCGGGCGTGCGCCATTGCGTGGCCTGTCAGGCAGGATTCGACGAGGCAAGGGCGGCGAATGGTTTCAATCGCCGCGGCAGCAAGGACAGCCAGCTGCGCTGACTGACCCGTCTGCATGAGGTGTCGGCTCCGCGTCCGGTCGCGAGTGTGCTGCCCGAAGCGACCGTGGGCCGGCCCGGCCACCGAGTCCCAGAACTGAGCTCAGTGATCCGGAACACGGATTTGGAGGCGCAATGCGGCCGTGGCTGCGAGCAGTGGTGATCATTGGGCTGGCCTGCTGCGGTGACGCCATCGCGCAGCAGGTGAATGAGGGCCAGGACGCTGCCGAAATCAAGGTGGTCAATGCCCAGCAGGATCAGGCTATTGCCGAGCGGCTCAAGTCGATTACTTCGGCAGTGGCCGGATTGGAAGCTGTCGAGATCGGTGTCCGGGCCGGCGTCGTTACGCTGCGAGGCCAGGTTGCCCATAGCCAGTTGAGAAGCGATGTCAGCGCCATTGCCAGCCGGCTGGAAGGCGTGGTGCATGTCCAGAACCAACTGCAGGAGGAAACGGCCGTTCGTTCCCGGCTCGGACCGGCCGCCGAAAAATTCGGGGACATGCTCAGCACCGCCGTGCGCATGCTGCCGCTGCTGATGATTACAGTGTTTGTGGTCGCGGTGTTCTGGCTGCTAGGCAGCTGGATATCACGACGAGGGGCGCTACTGCGCCGGTTGGGCTTGAGTGAGCTGGCCACCAACCTGGGCATGCGTTTCGTCCGCGTTCTGGTGACGGGCATCGGCGTCCTGATTGCGCTGGAGCTTCTGGATGCCACCACCCTGGTCACCGCCATGCTGGGTGTGGCCGGGGTGATCGGCATCGCCGTGGGGCTTGCCTTTCGTAACATTGTCGAAAACTACCTCGCTGGTGTTCTGCTGAGCACACGCAACCCTTTCAGCATCGGTGATCTGGTCCAGCTGGGAAGCATGACCGGCAATGTGGTGCGCCTGACTTCCCGCGATACGGTCTTGATGACCCCGGACGGCAACCACTTGCGCATTCCGAACAGTCAGATCATGACCTCACCGTTGACCAACTTTTCCCGCAATCCGCTGCGGCGCTTTGAGTTCACGGTCGGGGTGTCGGTCGACCTGGATCTGGTCGAGGTGCGGCAACTGGCCATTGCCATCCTCAAGGACATGCCGGGCATTCTGACCGAACCCAGGCCGAGGGTACTGGTGCATGAGCTTGGGGACAGCACGGTATCCTTGCGCCTGCTGGCCTGGATCGATCAGCGCAGTACTGACTTCCTGAAGGCCCGCAGTGAAGCCATTCGGCTGGTCAAGGCGGCCTTCGATGACGCCGGTGTGGAAATGCCTGAACCGACTTACCGCATTCACCTTTCTGAAAAGTCGCCGGAGATGGCGCCAAAGATCGGAACTGCGGCGACATTGCCCGTGCCGCGCCGGCGCGCGGCAGATCCAGCAGCCGAGATTGACGTCAGCACCGATGACACCATCGAGCAGCAGTTGCATGACGATCTGAAGTATTCCGATGAGGAGAATCTGTTGCCGAAGGTGTTGCCTGCAACCACGGTCCCTGCAAAAGCGTCCTGAAGCTGGCTGGCCTTGGAACCGTCTCTTTTGGCCGGAGTAAGAAGGAAGGCGAAGCAATCGATTGAGCTGTGTTGCTGTGGTTGTTGACCTTGGGAGGGTCCTCCTCAGCGCCCGGAGCCCACGGCATTTGACCGTCGACAAGCTTTCGGCGCAGGCGTAGCCTCGGGTCACCGCACCGGAGAAAACCATGGTTGCCGTGCCGTCGCCATCTGCGCAGTAGCGCCAGCCGGCGCGAGCCTTCCTGATCGCCCCGATCACCAACGTGCTGTTCTTCGCCGTGACAGTCGCCGTGGCGGCAGGTCACTTCCGGCACCCGGACATTCACAAGCGCCTGATGGTAGTCGCGACGGTGGCCGTGCTCGTGCCGGCCGTTGCACGGGTTTTTCTCGTTTTGGTCACCGGCAGCACCACCGTCACACCCCCTCCCATCCAGGTCACGCTGCTGCCGAGCATGATCACGAATCTGCTGCTGGTCGTGGCGATGGTGTGCGACCGCAGGCGCCACGGTCGCGTTCACCGTGTCTACTGGATCGGCGGCGGCCTGCTGGTTGCCATGCAGGTACTTCGCGTGCCGTTCGCGCACACGTCGCTGTGGCATGCCGTCGCGGACCGACTGATCGGGTTGAGTGCGCCTCTGCTCTGACGAACCCCGCGCCTCAGCCGAGGCTTGCTTCCGCAGGCCGGTGTGCCACGGCCCTCGGCGCTGATGACTGCTGTCCGGATGCCTCGGGTGTTTGCTCGATCCGGAAGGTAAGGAAAGTCAAGCCGTTGCGGTGAGTTGTCGTGGTCTGACCCCGGGGGCTCAGAGATGCCAACCAATGGTCATGGCCAGCCAGCCCAGCAGGCGGCGCAGGCGCGGCCGTTGCTTCCAGACCTCGAGGTCGTAGGTTCTGGTCTGTTGGAGATCCCGCTGGTACTGGGCCGTCAGCGTCGCAGCCAGTTCATGATTCATGATGATGACGTTGGTCTCGTCGTTGAGCCGAAAGGAGCGGTTGTCGAGATTGGCTGAGCCGATGGAGATCCAGTACTCGTCAACAATGTAGAGCTTGGCGTGGTACTTCGACGGCAGATACTCGTGGATGCGCACACCGGCCTCGAGCAGTTCACCCCAGCGATTCATCGAAGCCTCTCTGACGAAGGTGCTGTAGTGGCCCTCGGCCGGGAGCATGAGGTCGACACTGACTCCTCGGCGCCGGGCATCGAGCAGGGCGTCCATGATCATGTCATCGGGGTAGAAGTACGGTGTGCCTAGGAGGATGCTGTCGCGCGAACCGGCGATGGCCAGCAGCACCATCAGCCGGATGCGATGCGTTCCTCCCTGCGGCGAGCTGCTGACCACTTTGGCAGGTACCTCTCCCCGTTCTTCCAGCAGGGGAAAATAGGCTTCGGAGTGCAGAAGCTGATTGCTGGCATCGAGCCAGTTGCGCATGAAGGCGTTCTGCAGGTGGGCGACCACCGGGCCTTCGAAGCGGTAGTGATTGTCGCGATAGCCGCCGCTGTCGGGAGTGCCCTGCCAGGGATCGGCCGAGTTGGCGCCGCCGGTGAAGCCGATGCTGCCGTCGACGATGAGCAGTTTGCGATGGGTGCGGTTGTTGAAACGGGACAACTGATGCCAGGAAGGCTGTCGCCAGCGGACCACCTCCACACCGGCATCCTCCATCCGGCGAAACTTTTCGGCGCCGGCTGCCATGGAGCCGAGGTAGTCGAAGATCGCATGGACGGCCACGCCACGCTGTGCGGCACGAACAAACGCCTCGGTGAACGCGCCAGCAATGTCTTCGCCGAAAAATTCGAAGGTCTCGAAGGTGACGCTGCGGGCGGCCTGGTCAATGGCCTTCAGCTTGGCCGCAAAGATTTCGTCGCCGTTTTCCAGGGTGTCGATGCGATTGCCCGGTGTGGCTGCGCTGCCGAGCAGGACCGACTGCAGGTGCCGGAACTCCTCGGTATCGATCGCCGGCACCGATGTCAAAGGTTCCGATACCCGCATGGGTTCGGGTACCGCATTGGACAGGACCAGCCACAAGGCTGAGCCGGCCAGCACAGCACCCGCAGCAACCGCGAACAACCAGACCCTGACCTTTGAGCTCATGCAGCACTGTCGCAGGTCCGGGAGCAGACAGGAAGCGCGGCAGGTCGCTCTCCCGCCGGGGTTCGGCTGTCACCTCGATTCCTATGTTGGACAACGAACAGAGCGGGGATTCTGCCGTGGGTATACTACCCAGTTGCGCAAAAAAACTGCGCTCGTACGCCTGGGTAAGCGACATCGCAGGGTCGCAATGGCTGCGGAATACCGATCGGGATACCTCCTCATCGGGACTGAAAGAATGAATTCCGGGGTGGAGGGGACAATGCACAAGCAGCAGTTGAACGGCGGGTGGATCGCGGCGACCGTGGCGCTTGCCTTGTTGATCGTGGGTTGTTCAGGGGATTTCTCACCCGTTCCCCCCATCGCTCCAGCGCCCATTCCCGATCCGCCGGTGGCGGCACCGCCCAACATCCTGTTTGTGGTCATCGACGATGTGGGCATGGACCAGCTGGAACTCTTCGGCTTCGGCGGTGCGACGCCACCTGCCACGCCCATGATCGCCGATATTGCCGGTGCAGGCGTCAGCTTCATCGACGCCTGGGCGATGCCCGCCTGCTCGGTCACCCGCGGCGTGATGTTCGAAGGGCGGTTTCCGCTGCGCACCGGGATGAAGGCAGCGCTCGGACCCAATGACCTCGCCAACTCCATGACCTCGCCCTACGCCATGACCATCCCCAAACTGCTGTCCACGCGGGGCTACGAGAGCGCCATGATCGGCAAGTTTCACATCGCGCTGCCGGGCATGAATCCGGCGGGCGACGCCATCGCGCACGACCTCGGCTGGGACTTCTTTGCAGGCTGGCTGGACGAGACGGGCGATCCGGCCTCCATCGATACCACCGCCGGAGGCGTCGCGCCCCCCGGGACCTACAGCTGTGGATTCGTCCCCGGTGGCCATCTGGCCCACGGCGCTAATTCCGGGGCCTGCTATCTGGGAGACGGCAGCTGCAGCGATCTCGGTGGTGATGTCCATACGCCCGGACGCAGCTGCCGCGACGCTGGTGGCATCTTCGAACCCTTTGCCATGTGCGAAAGTCCGCCTCCGGAGCGACTCGACTTCAGTCGTTTGAATGCCCATTCCGTATCGCCGGTGGTCTACAGCTATCCCGACGGCTCGGTGGAGACGCTGCCCCTGACTGATCCGAGGTCGCGGCAGTTTCGCGCGTCCTTCGCGGTCGACGCGGCTGCCGAGTGGATCAATGCGCGACCGGCCGGCCAGCCCTGGATGGCCACCGTCAGCTTCGCCTCCATCCACACGCCTCTGGTGCAGCCGCCCGTCGATACGAGGTCTCTCGCCAGCGTCGCGAGCGGCGATCTCGACTGCTCCAGTCTGGTGGCCCAGCGTGTGCTGTCGAACCTGATGGTGGAAAATCTGGATCTCGAGATCGGCCGCCTGCTGGTGGCCATTGGTCTGGCGAGTCATGACGACGAGGGCGGCCTGGTGTTTGCGCCGGAGTCGACCGACACCATGGTGGTGATCCTCGGTGACAACGGCAGCCTTGGTTCAGGGGTGAAGCTGCCCTTCGACCTGACCCGCGCAAAGGGTCAGGCCTATCAGACCGGCGTCTGGGTGCCCCTGATCGTCGCCGGCCCGCTGATCAGCGCACCCGGCCGGCAAGTGAGCGCGATGGTGAACGTCGCCGACCTCTACGCTCTGTTCGCCGAAATTGCCGGCATCACCGACGTGCAGGCCGAAGTGCCGCGGCCCATCGACGCCGTCTCCATGCTGCCCTACTTGGCCGACCCGGAGCAGCGGGCCATGCGTGACTGGAACTACACGGAAGTGGGGCTTAATGTGCAGGCAGGTGGCGTGATCAACGGACCCTGCATCATCAACAGCTGCACCCAGATTCCCAACATCCAGAGCATCTGCGAAGACAACAACGGCGTCTGGTGGGGAGAGGGCACCGCAGCCAGCGTCAATGGCATCCTCGCTCCCGAGCAGGGCTTTAAGTTCTGCTCCGAAGTGCTGGACTTCGTCACGAGCAATGGCGGCGACGCCTTTGACATTCAGCCGCTGGTCTCCATCGCCATACGCAATGAAGGCTTCAAACTGGTCGAAAACACCTTCAAGGATTGCATCTCGACGCCCGGTTCCTGTGTCGACGATACCGTGCTCGAGCTTTACGAAATCGATGTGCCCATCCTCACGCCGTGGCTGGATCGAGAGGGGGACGAACTGCCCCTCGACGCGCTCAGCGCCACGCAGCAGAGCGCCTTCGATGAGCTCACCGAACGGCTGGCCGCGCTGCGCGCATCGGTCATCGACTGCCCGGGCGATGGCAACATCGATGGCGTGGTGGATGCCAGGGACCTGGAGGAATGGGAGCGCTACGCCACCTCAGGCGGAGGCTCCAGCGTTTACGACCTGAATCTGGATGGCTTCACCGATGAACTGGATGAAGCCATCATCCTCGCGAACATGGGACGGGACTGCAGGGTTGCCGGCGGCTGAGCCTCGGACCGTTTCGGGTCAGACCGCCTCATGCCTGACCCCGACAGGCCTCACGATTGTCCCGAGCCATCGCCCGAGTTCTCAATCCGGGCGCGAACACTGAGTTCGCGCGCCGGATCCCCGGCCAGATAGAGGGTCTGGGTCGGGAAGGCGAATTCGATGCCCGCTTCGTTGAATGCCCGCAGCAGCCGGTGATTGAAGGTCTCACCGTGGGCCAGGAAGCCCCACCAGTCATGCCCCAACTCTTCGCTCAGGAAATACCAGTAGCTGACGGCGATGTTGAGTGAGGCACTGTTGAAGTCGTTGAAGTAGATGCGCGGCGGACGTTGCTCGAGCCGGAAGGGCGCTGCCATGTCCTCGGCCGCCAGAATGTCCTTGATGATCTGCACCGCCTCCTCGACCTTCTCCGGCGGCGTGTCGTAGGTGATGGTCACGTCCAGCGTCCGGCGCAGGAAGGGCCGGGCGGAGACGTTCTCCACCGTGCCGTCGATGAAGCGCATGTTAGGAATGGTCACCAGATGGCCGGTGAAGGTGCGGATGCGGGATGAACGCATGCCAATCTCTTCGACGAAGCCGTCGATGCCGGAGAAGCTGATGCGATCCCCCACCGCAAAGGGCTTGTCCAGCATGACGGTGATGGAACCGAAGAGGTTGCGCACCGAGTCCTGAGACGCCAGGGAAATCGCCAGTCCGGCGATGCCCAGGCCCGCCAGCCACGCGCTGATGTTCACCCCGAAGACGTTCTGGGCAATGAACAGGAAGAAAATGATGACTACGAAAATGCGGAAGGTCTTGCGGATCATCGGTGCCAGCTGCGCGGCGAGCTTGCTGTTGCTCTCCTCGACCCGCCGCATGATGGCGATGTCGATCAGGTCCACCAGGTTGAAGGCGATCCAGCCGAAGGAGAGCAGCAGCAGGAACTTCAGCACGTTCTGGGTGAATGCGGCCACTTCCGGTGGCATGACGATGCTCAGCAGGCCGAGCTGAATGCCGATGGTCAGGCACAGCAGCGAACTCGGGCCGGCCGGTGCCTCGAACAGGATGCCCCGCATCTGCAGGTCCTGATCCCGCAGGCGCTTGCCGATGCCGTTGAGAATCGAGGAAATGATCTTGCCGACGGTCAGGCCGCCCAGGATGCCGAGAAACAGCGCCCCCCAGCCCCATAGCGGGGTCTCCTCGAAGACGGTGCCAAGCACCGTCCCGAGCATGGCCAGGGTATCCTCGTCGTCGTTCCCATTGGCCGCAGCCGCTGCAGTGGCCGTCGAGTCGGCGAAAGCGAACAGGGGCAGGAGGGCAAGGCAGAGCAGCATCAGGGTAAGACGACGGGGCATCGTGACTGGGAACTCCATGGCGGCAACACGGATCGGCGACGCGCATCATAATCGAGAATGGCTTGCGGGGTCAGACCAATGCAAGTCATTGATTCCTCTGAATACGGACCCCTTAGATGCGCGTTTTTTTGGCCTTAGAGTGCCCATTTTCGGCGGAAAAACAGCCTTCTAAGGCCTCAGCGGTGCCCGGATACCTTCGGTCGATCCTTAAAGCACCCATTTCGACCCTGAAAACGCAGCGCTAAGGCCTCGAAATGCGCTCGGTGAGCACCGGGAGCGAAGTAAAATCAACCGGTTACGGTCTGTCGCGGTGGTCTGACATGGGCTGAGCGGGCGCCATGGGGGCCAGGTCTTGTGCGAAACTGTCATGAAAGTGTGGTGTCGATGGGGCGAGGAGCTTATGGGGGAGCAGTACGTGGTGGGCAGGGTGGACGCTGCGCTCGCCGATGGCGAGGAGCCGCGCCGGAGCCCGACGGATCGGCCGGATTTCCAGACTGTGGCCGCGACACGCTACCGGCGGCGCGATGTCCTGCGCGGTGGTCTCGCGCTGGCGGTGGCCAGTCTGTTTGCTCCGGCAGCCTTGCGTTCGGCCGTCGCCCAGGAGTCGGCACTGTCTGTCGCGCAGGGGGCACGGCTTGGCTTCGAAGCGGTGCCGGTCAGCAGTGCCGATACCCTGGTGGTGCCTGAAGGCTACCGGACCCAGGTGATGCTGCCCTGGGGCGAGCCCATCACCGGCAGCCATCCGGAGTTCACCCGGGAGAACAGCGGCGCAGAGCAAGCGATGCAGATGGGCATGCATCACGACGGCATGCACTTCTTTCCCATTGAGGGCGAGCATCCGTTTCGGGGCAGTTCCGACGACGGCCTGCTGGTGATGAATCACGAGTACATGGAACCGCGTCTGCTGCATGCGGCCGCCCGCGGCCGCGCGGTGTCGGCCTTCGACGTCCTGCTGCGCGAAGACGGTAGTCGCGATCCTGATCAGGTGCTCAAGGAGATCAACGCTCACGGCGTCAGCGTCGTGCACATCAAGCGTGGCGATGATGGCGACTGGTCCAGTATTCGCTGCCGTCGCAATCGCCGACTCACGCCCGAGACCCCGGTGACCATCGGCGGACCGCTCGCCGGCGACCCGCGCCTGCGCACGCCCTACAGTCCAGATGGCACCCGTGCCCGGGGCACGCTCAACAACTGCTCCCATGGCGTGACGCCCTGGAACACCTACCTCACCTGCGAGGAGAACTGGTGGCTGTACTTTCACCGCGAGGGTGATGACGCTCCGGCGAGCCTTGGGCGCTACAACGTGGGCCGTTTCAACATCTGGCGCTGGCATCTGGCGGCAGCCAACGCGGGTGAGGAGGCCGATCGCTATCTGCGCTTTGATGCCACCCCGCGCGGCGACGATGCAGCCGCGGACTACCGCAACGAGCCCCACACCTTCGGCTACGTGGTGGAGTTCGACCCCTTCGACCCGGACAGCGTTCCGGTGAAGCGCACCCACCTCGGCCGCTTCTCCCACGAGGGCGTGATCTTCGCGCCGGCACGGGAAGGCCGGCCGGTGGTGCTCTACAGCGGCGACGATTCACCCTTCGAGTACATCTACAAGTTCGTCTCCAGCCGCCCCTATGAAGCCGCCACTGCAGATGGCTCCCTGCTCGACGAGGGGACGCTCTACGCGGCCCGATTTGACGACGACGGCTCCGGCCAATGGCTGGCCCTGGTCCCGGGCGAGAACGGGCTTGGGCCGGAGAACGGCTTTGCCACGGTGGCCGACGTCCTGCTCAACAGCCGCGGCGCGGCGGACATCGCCGGCGCCACGCCCATGGACCGTCCGGAGTGGGGCGCGATCGACCCGGGAACGAGTGCCGTGTACTTCACCCTCACCAACAACAAACGCCGCAGTGCCGAGCAGCTGGATGCCGCCAATCCCCGCAAGCACAACCACTTCGGTCAGATCGTCCGCTGGCGCGAGGCGGACGACGACCATGCCGCGACCACGTTCACCTGGGAACTGTTTGTGCTTGCCGGCGACGAGGACGACAGCCGCGATCTCGCCGGCGAACCACTCAATGCGGACAGCCGCTTCGCCATGCCCGACGGCCTCTACTTCGATGCCGACCGTCGCCTGTGGATCCAGACCGACATCGCCGATGCGGATCAGAATCACGGCCCCTACGCGCCCATGGGCAACAACGCCATGCTCTGCGCCGACCCGGAAAGCGGCGAGATCCGCCGCTTTCTCACCGGACCGGTAGGGCAGGAGATCACCGGCTGCGTCAGCACGCCGGATCAGACGACCCTGTTCATCAACGTCCAGCACCCCGGTGCGACCACTTCGGCGGAAGACTTCGCCGCCGGCCGCTCCAGCAGCCGGTGGCCGGACTACGGCGACGGCCCGCCGCGGTCCGCTACCGTCGCCATCACCCGCATCGACGGCGGCAAAGTCGGCAGCTGACAGGGCTCGGGTCCGCGCTGCATTCGACCACGGCAGCCGCTGCATCGAGTACGATGTCCGCAGTGAGCAGTTTCTGGCTCACGTCGTGGTCGTCCGCTTGCGGGAGGGCGGATGTGCCCGGCGCGGAAAGCCGTCTCGGACAACGTGCAAGGCGACTAAGGAGAGTCCGTTCGTGTGCATTCGCCAGTTCATCAGCGCTCTGGGCGTGGTCGCCGCCCTGTTCGTCGGTAGCGTTCACGCCGAGGCACCTCGCTATGTGGACCCGGCCGACGATGCGGCCATCCTCTCCGAACTGGGTGCCGAATCCAGCCTGCTGTTCCTGAAAGGGGACGCCCAGATCGCGGCGTTCCGCAACGTCGATGCTTTGGCACCGGTGCGGCAGGTAGCGAGCGGTGACAACGGGCGCCCCTTACCGGAGGCGGCGCGGGATTTCTCCGACCTCCGCTACGCAGTCGACGGCGCGCACTACGATCTTGACCACTTCATGCGCCACAACCACGTGGGCGGGCTGCTGGTGCTCAAAGACGGCGACATCGTCCTCGAGCGCTACGGCCTCGGCAATACCCGCGATACCCGCTGGGTGTCGTTCTCGGTGACCAAGTCCGTGGTCTCCCTGCTGGTGGGCGCTGCTATTCGAGAGGGCTACATCGGCAGTGTCGACGATCCGGTCACCGATTATCTGCCCCAGTTGCGTGACAGTGCCTACGAGGGTGTGAACATCCGGCACGTGCTGCAGATGGCCTCTGGAACCGACTGGAACGAGGACTACGCCGATCCGCAATCCGACGTCGCCAGTTCGCCGCCGGACATGCTGGAACTGATGCACTTCCTGGGCGCGAAACCGCGAGTCGCTGAGCCCGGTGCGGTCTTCAACTACAACACGGGTGAGACCAACCTCGCGGGTGCCATCGTGCGGGCCGCCGTCGGCAACAACCTGGGAGCCTACCTGTCCCGGACCATCTGGCAGCCTTGGGGCATGGAGACCGATGCCACCTGGATGGCCCACGGACCCCAGGGCGGCGAGTGGGGCGGCTGCTGTATCTCTCCCACCCTGCGGGACTGGGGTCGGCTGGGTCTGTTCCTGCTCAACGACGGAGTGCTCGACGACGGTACCCGGGTGCTCCCCGAGGGCTGGCTGACCGAGTCCCTGACCCCTTCACCGGCGGCCGACCACTATGGTTACCTCTGGTGGCTTCCGGTCGGGGGGCGCTTCCGGGCCCTCGGCATCTTCGGTCAGGCCATCCATGTGAATCCTGAGGCGCGGTTGATCATCGCGGTGCAGGGCGCCTGGCCGCTGGCCACCAGCGAGGTCTTCGGTGCCCATCGCGACGCCTTCTTCGCCGCGGTAGAAGCCACGCTCGCGGACTGAGCACCTCTTGCGGGGCGGAACCCCTGCAAGCCATTCACCTTCAAGCAGTTGGAGTCGGATCATGAGCGACATCACCGGGCGCCTGCAGACTGTCAGGGAACAGCTCGCAGAGCTTGCGAAGCTGGCGCGCGATGATCAGGCCGACGCTGCGCGGACGTTGGCTGGCCAGCTGGATGAAGCGCTGAAGCAGCTGGCGCAGGAGCTGTCCTCGCGCCCGGACGCCGGTTCGAAGGCCCAACCCCGGGCGCCACGCCAGGAGGTCATGGTCTGCCCCCGCTGCGCACTGCGCAGTCTCCACTTCGAGAAGGGTTCCATCCGCCCGGCGGGCGACGAGTTCGAGGCCCTCTACCGTTGCCGCAGCTGCGGCTTCACCACATGGGAAGACGTGCGCTAACCCGCGACCCGCGGGGTCAGACAAGGACTAGTTAGGATAAGTCCTTGATTCTTCAGAGAGCGGACCCCTTAAACGCCGCGGTTTTCGGCCTTAGAGCCGACTTTTCCGGCCTGAAAACGGCCTTCTAAGGCTGCAGGCGCTCTCTGGGACCTTTTGGCTGATCCTTAGAGCGCCCATTTCGCCGCCGAAAGTGCGGCGCTAAGGCTGCGAAATGCGCACGCTAAGGATCCGAGGCCAGGTGAATTGGGCGCTTGCGGAGGATTGCGCTGGTCTGACCCCACGGGTCAGGGCTCGGAGCCGGTGGTCAACGGCAACGACTCGTCCCGGACCCATTCCGCCATGGAGCCGTCGTAGACGGCGACGTTGTCCTTGCCCAGCAGCTGGCAGGCGAAGCCGTCCACGGTGGCGGAGATGCCGCCGCCGCAATAGGCAATGACGCGGGCCGCATCCAGGAGTCCATGCGCTTGGAGTTCCTCGCGCAGCGCTGACGCCGACTTGAAGTGCCCGGCCTCGAGCAGGGCGTCGTAGTGCACGTTGAGGCTGCCGGGGATGTGTCCCCGCCTGCCGTAGTTCATGTCGCCGGTTCCCGCGTAGACGTCGGGCGAGAGGGCGTTGACGGTGCAGACGCCAGGCGCCCCCATGTTGCGCGCCACCTCCTCCTTGTCGACGAAGAGCTCCGGTCGTGGTGAGGGTTGGTAGGTGACGGAGGAGGCTGGCGGTATGTCCGTCGCGAGGGGCAGTCCGGCCTCTTGCCATGCCTTCAGGCCGCCGTCGAGAACGGCGACCTCATCGTGACCGGCATAGCGCAACAGCCACCAAGCGCGGGTCGCCCACATCACGTGCCCGCTGGAGTAGATCACCACCCGGTCCGTATGACTGATGCCCAGCGCGCCCAGCGCTTGGGCCAGCACCTCGGGCTGCGGGCGCGAGAATCCGAGTCCTGTAGAGGTGTCGGAGAAAGCGCGGATCAGGTCCATGAACAACGCATGCGGGATGTGGCCGCTGCAGTAGCGCTCCCAGCCGCTTTCCACGCGGAAGCCGCTTTCTGCGGGATGCAGGAAGACCGTGGCGTCGACGATGCGCAGATCAGGGGCGGCAAGCTGTTCCGCCAGGGCCTCGGCCGACATCAGAAATTGCGGGTTGTGGTAGTCAGCCATCGCGGATCTCCTGGCGTCATTGGGTGGGTCAGACCACAGCATGCCTTGGATTCGACGGATGATGGACCCCGGCAGCCATCCCGCTTGATGCGCTTGGGGCTCACCCGTGAGGTCAGACTAGCGCAAAGCACCCGTGAGGTCAGACTAGCGCAAAGGATTGATTCTCCGAAGAACGGACCCCTTAAACGCGCGGTTTTTCTCCGTTAGACGCTGCCTTTTCAGCCGAAAAAGCAGCGTCTAAGGTTGCCATGGAGCGAAGACGCTTCGGTCCTTACCCATCCTTGGTGCGCCGATTTCGCTCGCCAAACCGCGGCGCCAAGACTTCGAGGCGCGTCCGCTAGGCAGCAGAGGGCAGCCGCCGTCGTCCGTAGTGGATAATCGCCACCATCGGCAGGAACATCAGCAGCCCGTAGATCGCGGCCGGCATCAGCATCATGCCGCCATTGAGGCCGGCGACACCGTGCAGGACGCTGCCGGCCACCGCGATGCCGAGCACGCTGTTCTGAATGCCGATCTCGATGCCAAGGGTGACCACCTGCCGCAGTTCCAGTGCAAGCAACACCCCGATGCCGAGCCCGGCACCGGTCATCAGCAGGTTCAGCGCCAGAGTCACGCTGCCGATCTGCAGCCACATGGCGAACAGGCCCTCGCGGGAGTTCCACAGGATCAGCAGGATGATGAGTACGAAACCGGCAGCGGCTGCGGCGTCGTAAGGTCGCCGGATGCGCTCGGCAAAGGCCGGCGCCAGAGCACGCAGCAGCATGCCCAGGGCCACCGGCAGAATGGTGAAGTTGAACACCGACCACAGCACCGTCCCCACCGGCAGCTGCACCTCCGCACCGGTACCGACGAACAGCGTCAGCGCGAGCAAGGCGTAGAGCGGGATCGTCGCGATGACGATGAGGCTGTTGACGGCTGTCAGCGTGATGGACAAAGGAACGTCGCCGCGGGCGAGGTGGGACACCAGATTCGACGTGGTGCCACCAGGACAGGACGCCAGGATCACGAGGCCAATGGCGAACTCCGGCGGCAGCTGCCACAGCCACGCCAGCGCGAATCCGACCGCCGGCAGCAACAGGAGTTGGCCGCCAAGACCGGCCGCGACGGCCCTGGGATAGCGGCGCAGGCGCAGAAAGTCGCCCACCGTCAGCAGCAGCCCCATGCCGAACATGATCAGCCGCAGGATCCACGGCAGCAGCACATCCACCAGGATGTTGATCTCGTCGTTCATGCCCCTCCCCCACGCAGACGTCTTCGCTGATGGCGGCGTCATCGCGCCAATGCATGCGGTCATCGTATCTCATCAGTTCCATCACACCGCGAGTGCCACCCGCGAGGTCAGACCTCTTTCTCCCGCCAGGCGAGGAGCATCGAAGGCAGCGTGGCAGAGAAGCAGAGAAGCAGAGCACCGCCCTGATCCGGATCGTGAAGTCCTCCGTTTGGCTGTCCGAGAAAGCGATGCCAAAAGGGCTGAAAGCAGCGAGGCTGAGGATCCGAACGGGGGTAAACTTAGCAGTCGTGGGCTGACACGCACGCCATGCTGCTGTACGGCCTGCTCTGAGTCTGCTGGGCATGCTCAGCCAGGTTGGTGAAACGCCTCATCATGCGTCCTGCCTGAACGTGGGCGGCGGCAGAATACAGGTGTCGAAAGGCATGCGAAGTTTGGGAGACGACACGCAGTTCGCGTGATGTAAACGGCAGCAGAGGGCAGCATGTGTCCGTCTCTTAACCCAGTGCAGAAGCGGCCGATGCCCGCGATTGTGGCGCTTGACGCCATTCTCCTGATCCTATGCCTGGCGATACCGAATCCGGCGACGCCTAGCACGCTGGACCATGGAGGTTTCGTCGGAGTCTGGGAGACGGCGATGGCCTTCTCGCCTCGTTAGAGGTTTACCCTGAGTGGGAGGCGGGCGGATCCTGGGAGATGTCACCTTGGCAACGAAAGCGGCCCAGATCTGTTCCGGCTCACTGTACTTCCAGGGGTTGAACCAGGTGGTGGCGACCCGCGTGGTGGTGCCCTCTGCGGAGCGTTTCAGCTGCTGGTCCAGCATGTTCATGAAGGACGTCTTGCCCTGGCCCCAGGGCGCATTGATGGCCAGCGCCAGCGGCGGGCGGGTCTGCTCGGCGAGGATGAACTCGGCGACCGCCTCGACGTAGGGCTGGAACCCTAGACGGTCCTGGCCGACATCGGAGATCGCCGAATCGCTGAGCGCCACGGGCCGGGCAGTGGCTTGGCTGCCTCCCGTTGTTGGGGGTGGGTCGGTCTTCTGTTCTGGCTCGGGTTCTGTGGCACTTCGCTTCTTCTGGGCTTTGCCGCCGCCCTTTGCAGTCACCGTGATCTCGGCTTCGCCTTCATTGGCGACGCGGAGAAGTGCGGCCTCGGTGTCCGGGCCAAAGATACCGTCTATGGTGACCTTGGCGCCTTGGCCCATGAGCCACTTCTACAGGCTCTCGACACCGCCCTGGCGTCGCCTTGGACTGGACGGGTCGAAGTCGAAGCGCTCTGCCGCCCACGCCAGCGCACGGTCCGCCGGGGGATGGTCCGTGGCTTCTGGTCGCTCTTCTTCCGGTGCCTGCACGATCTCGCCCTCCGTGGACGCAGCCCGGCTTAACCGCTTTACTGCAAGAGCCAGCCGGCGGTGCGTCTAAAGTCTAGCTCCGCCAGCGTGGCAGCGGAATCGGTCAGTTCCGGGCAACTCCGGCGCTCATCGCAGTCATTTCGAACTTGACCAGGGAAGGGAGCCAGCCTTACATTGTCTTGAAATGTAAGGAGGTGGCGGCATGGCTGAATCAGCAGTTACCAGCAAGGGGCAGATCACCATCCCGGTCGAGGTGCGCAAGGCCATGGGTCTCGAAGCCCAGGATCGTGTCGTGTTCACCGTGCTGCATGACGGCACGACCCTGATGCGCGCGAAGACGAAGAGTATCAGGGACATGAAGGGTGTCCTGAAACGCCAGGGCAAGCGCGTGCCGATTTCGCAGATGCGACACACATAGATGCCGGCGCTCGATACCAATGTCATCCTTCGTTACGTCGTGAAGGATGATCCGAAGCAGACACGCGTGGCTCAGCGGTACATCGAGCAGCATGCCGAAGCCGGCGATACGCTGTTTCTGTCAACATCGGTGGTTCTCGAGACCGAATGGGTGCTGCGATCGGTCTATGGATTCTCGAAGGATGACGTCATCGCGGTGTTCGTTGGGCTACTCGAGGCTCGGGAGATGACGTTTCAGGACGAAGCCACCATCGAGCGAGCGGTGCATCGGTATCGCGAGTTCAACCTCGACTTCGCGGATTGTCTGCATCTGGCTACCGCCGAAACCTTTGGGCAGTTGCCGCTGGCAAGCTTCGAGAAGAAGGCGCGCGGCATCGATGGCTTTGAGGCGCTCACTGGCTGAGGATCGCCCCGGAACGGACGCGATCAGCTTTCGAGCACGAGCGCGTAACTCGTACTCCTGCCACCACCGGGTTTCCGTTCTAACGCACCGCGTTCGATCAAGTCCTTGATGTCGCACAGGGCGGTGTCGGTGGAGGATCGAGAGTTTGGTGTGGGAGATGGCGAGGCGGGCAGTGAATGTGGTCGACTGAATATTCTTTCCGGAAGCTCAGCTGATGAATGTCGCGTACTTACGCAGGATACTGCGGACAATTGGGTCTCGATCTCATGGGTTCACTGTTGCCCGGTGGCGGACGGCTGATCCAAGCGGGCTCCAACATTCAGCTCCGCACGAATTCCAGCAGCGGTCCAATGTCATGACCATCGGCAGCGCGCAGGGCATCGACGTATGTTTTCCGAGCCTGCCCGACATCACGCAGGCTGGCGCGGCCCCAGGTGAACGGTTGTCGGCCAATAGCTTGTAGCAGGATGTCTGTCGCAAGGCGGGCGTGGCGGCCGTTGCCGTTCGGATACGGGTGGATATAGACGAGCTTGTGATGAAACCGTGCCGCGATTTCATCGGGCGGGTAGGTCTCGTGCTCAATCCAGTAGGTTGTATTATCGAGCAGTTCCTGGAGCTGCACCTGAATATGGATGGGGTCGATGCCGATGTTCTTTCCTGTCTGGCGGTAGCTGCCGGCCCATTTCCAGACATCGCCATACATCCGCTTATGCAGGTCGTTCAGATAGTCGCGGTTTAGCACCTTGTTCGTGCGCTTTTGCGCCCAATTTCGTGCTTTGAGGATGTTCTGCTGTTCGGCGGCATTGAGGTCGCCGCGTGTGGTGACATAGGACAGCTTGAGGCCCTCGCGCTCTTCATCGGTTAGTGGTGTGGCGCCATCTTCTTGCGGGAGGAGGGGATCGCTCATTCCTCCTCCCACAGTTCCGGACCTGACTTCTCCATGAGTTCGCGGGTGAGCTGTTCCAAGTGCGCGCGGTCGGTGTCTGCATCCGCGCGCTGATCTTCCAGGGCCATGCTATGGCTGGTCGCTTCGAGGATCGATTTTGCACGGGAGCGGGCGCGCTCTTCGACAAGCTCCTGGAGCGGCGCGCGCGGGACGAACGCATAGACGAGCTGGCAGTCCATCGCCTGGGCTGTACGCCGGAGCGTCTCGAGGGTGACCGAGCCGCCCTTCTCCGCCTGTTCGATCTTGGTGATACGCGGCTGGCTAACGCCTACACGCATGCCGAGCTGTTTGCTGGTCATGCCCAGCGCTTCACGGATCGCCTTGATCCAGCCGCGGGCGGGCCGTGCCAGGCTTTGCGTATTGCGAAGCGGCGATAGTCTTTTGTCGAGCTGTCTGCGGGCCAGTGCCCGGTCCTCAGAGCGCATGGGGATAACCTATTCATTATTGGATCTATTACAAATATAACTTAAAAGGTATCTGATAGAAAGAAACGGATAATTTTTATGTTATCTTACGAGTACGACCACATAACTCGTACTCCTCCCACTGCCGGGTGCCTGTTCCAACACGCCGCGTTCAATCAGGTCCTTGATGTCACGCAGGGCCGTGTCGTGGGAACTCCTTGTCATCGCAGCCCATTTCTTCGTGGTCAGCTTGCCCTCGAAGCCGTCGAGCAGTCTGTTGAGCACCTTGGTTTGCCGTTCGTTGAGCGGCTGGTCGGCGAAACGCTGCCAGAAGCGCGCCTTCTGCAGCACGGTGTCGACGGTGCCGTTTGCGTCTTCGATGGCGCGGCGCAGGCATGAAAGGAACCACTCCTGCCAAGCGGTGATATCGCAGCTGCCTTTCTGGGTGGACTCGAGCATTTTGTAGTAGTCGTTGCGTTCGATGCGGATCTGTTTCGACATGCTGTAGTAGCGGCGCGCGCTGTTCTCTGCGCGGGCGAGCGCCATGTCGGCGATGGCGCGTGCGATCCGACCGTTGCCGTCATCGAAGGGGTGAAGGGTCACGAACCAGAAATGCGCGAGGCCTGCAGCGAGGAGCGGGTTCATGGTGCCTGGATCTTCGAGCCAATCCAGGAAGTCCGCCATGTCTGCATTCAGGCGATCGGCGGGCGGCGCTTCGTAGTGGATATTTTCCGCGCCGATGGCGCCCGAGACGACCTGCACCGGGCCGTCACGGTACTGGCCTGTGGTGATCTTCGTGAGGCCGCTCCTGCCGGTGGGGAAGAGGGATGCATGCCATTTGAACAGCCGCCGGCGCGTGAGCGGGCGGTGATAGTTCGTGGTGGCGTCGGTCATCAGCTCGACGATGCCGTCGACAGCGCGGGAGGAGGGCACCAGGTCCTTGACGTGCTTCATGCCCAGGTGCCTGGCGATCGAGGAGCGGACCTCGTTCGGCGGCAAAAATTCTCCTTCGATCTCGCTCGACTTGACGACCTCATCGGTCATGGCCTGGAGATGCGCCTCGTCCTTGAGTGCCTCGAAGCCGAGGCCCTCCATCTTGCCCAGCAATCGGCCCTGTTCGTAGCTGACCTTCGTGAGCAGTGGGAGGAGGGCTTGCTCGTCCCACTTCAGCGCAGGCCAGTTCTCGTCCTGCCAGATGTAGCGCATGGGGTCTCCGCTGTTCCTGCGCTGGTTGCGCTCGAACTTAGCCCGTGGGCCAAAATCTACGCGTCTTGAGCGTAGGTTGGAAAAGATCTGCGACGCAGGACGGAGTTAATCTACGCAATTCTTGCGATTAATGCTAAGCCTAATCTACGCATTGTCAACGTATCAAATTGATTCGGCTAGCTTTTATGGGCTAGAGCGCACGCTTGGTCCGTCGTTCCAGTCTTCGTGGACGACCTGTTGAGAGATCACAGCTCGGGCGCTGTTCGGAGGCACGGAAGAACACGTACGCTGCGTTGCAACGCTGCTCGAACCCGAGAGGGGAAATTCATGGCGACATTCGTAATCGTTCACGGCGGATGGGGTGGCGGCTGGGAGTGGTCCACCGTGGCCCGCAAGCTGCTGTCGAACTTTGATGGGTAGGTGCGCGATAACGATGGCGTTCAATCAAAAGCTGGCTGAGGATCGTCGCGGAACGGAAGGGCTCGATTACCTTTCGAGCACGAGCGCATCACTCGTGCGCCTGCCACTACCGGGTTCTTGCTCCATCGCCCCGCGTTCGATCAGATCCTCAATGTCACGCATCCCGGTATCGTGGTGCTGCTGGTCATCGCGGCCCATCTCTTCGGGCTCAGCTTGCCCTCGAATCCGTCGAGCAGTCTGTTGAGCACCTTGGTCTGCCGTTCGTTGCGCGGCTGGGCGGCAAAGCGCTGCCAGAAGCACGCCTTCTGCATCACGGTGTCGACGGTGGCGTTTGCGGCTTCGGACCGGCGCTGGTGTAGCGGGTCCCAGGCGGGTCCACTGCCCAGGCGGGCGCCTCACCCCAACAATCGGCGTAGACCAATTCCTCCATGGGCCGGCGCCTGACCGGGCCGTGGCGGCCCATCGGCTTGCCGAGGGTCACCGTGGCGCTGATGAAGACGTTCTCCGGAATCTCGAGCAGCGTCCGCAGTTCCTGCTCGACGAGGCCGTGAAAGCCCGTGATCACGCCACCGTAGTTGAGCGCGCGGGCGGCGAGGAGCAGGTTCTGCACCGCGGGGTAGACCGACGCCCCTTCCATCGGGTTGGGTTCCCGGTAGCGGACCAGGCAGGGCAGGATCAGGCACGGTGCCCGGTGCAGGTTGTCGACGTACTCCTGCATGGTGCGCGCCATGCGTGACTTAGGCGAGTCGGGGTCGGCGCCGCTGCCCTCATCGTAGCCATCCGCCTCGCGCTTGGCGGCCCACATCTGCTGGGCGGCGTCGCCGATCAGACTCTTGGCCTTGCCGGCGCGCTCGCCATCGGTGAGCACGAGGAAGCGGAAAGGCTGGCGGTTCGAGCCGCTCGGCGCGCGGGTCGCGGCGAAGAGGATGTCGCGCAGCACCGCCTCCGGGATCGGCTCGTCGCGGTAGCGGCGGATCGCCCGGGTGCTGGCGAGCCCCTCGAGCAGTCCCACTGAGTCGCTCGCCACGGGGGATTCGGCCAGGGATAGTTGCTTGTTCATGTGTCTGTGTTTCCTTCCTGCCATCTGAAAACGGGGGTGCATTCGGTCGGCGCGAAGCCTCAGGTTCGAGTGGGCGCGCCAGGCTCTTCATCGACCGGGGCTTCGTCGACGATTTCAGGCTCTACCGCAGCGTCCGATTCCGGATGCGGCCGCTCAACGGGTGCGTCAAGGCCTGCGGGATGGGTGAACTTGTCGTTCAGCTGCTGCACCAGACGGTCCGCAGCGGCCAGTACCCGGGCGATTTTCTTCCTGGCGCGCCCGCTCCAACCCGCAGGATGGGGATTCAGCGCGGAACGCCACCAGCGGGTGTTGCTGTCGAAGGCATGCATGACCCAGTCGCGCATCTCGCCTTCATGGCGTCGTCGGATGGTCATCTGCACTGTCCGTGCGGTCACGGCCCGGGACAGGCGATGGATGCCGTACACGAGGACAACGACGCCGAGGGCGACCAATGCCAGGGCAATCGGCCTCTCGGTAAGACCCTCGAAGACCTCGAGGTGGCCGCGGCTGTAGGCCCAGATCAGCGGTGCGCCGAGCAACAGCAGATAAGCTGCGGCATCGGTCCAGAGCGTGCGGCGGGTCCAGATCGACTTGGCCTCGGCGATCGCCGGAACGACGTCGTCACGGATGTGCTTGGCGGTCTTCTCGAGGGCGCCGACGATGCGATAGGCGCGCTCGATTTCCACCTGCTCCATCCGCTGCCGGATCGCGGCCATATCTTCGTCACGCTTCGATTCGAAGCGCTCGCGGCGGGCGTCGTCGACAATCGGGATGGCCACATCCGGGTTGTAGATCCGATAGAAGCGACCCGCGGTGAGGCCTCTCTGGGCGAGTGCGCGCTGCCAGGCGCCGACGACCTCTTCCGGGTTGTCCTCCTGGGCGGTGGCATCGATCTGATTGAGAATGTAGAGGAACTTGTTCGCGTCCGGGCGCTGATACGTCTCGCTGACGAGATGCTCGAGGGTGTCGCTCATCGCCCCCGGCTCGGGGTGGCGGGCATCGAAGAACACCAGGACGAGGTCGGAGAGATCGATGATCTTGCCGACGATGTGCAAGGTGGAGCTGCGCTGGGCATCGGCGTCGAAGCCGGGGGAGTCGATGAGGATCCTGCCGCGCAGCGCTTCGCTGTTGGAAGTGGTGAGCTGCATGTAGGAGTCGAGGCGGCGCCCTTCGCCCGCGGCGACCGACTCGATGTCCTTGCTGATGTGATAGAAGGGCAGGCGCGGGTCGCTGTCGAGCGCGAGGCCCGGCAGGACCCGCGGTTGTTCACTCGTCCCGAAGCACAGCACCGTGAATTTGTCGTCGACCGCCTGATTGCCGGTGCTCTGAACCTTCTGTTTCAGGATGTGGTTGATGAAAGACGACTTGCCGGAGGAGAAGGTGCCGAGAATCGCGATCACTGGCCACCAGGACACCGCGGTTGCGAAGGAGTCCTCCGGGCCGAAGATGCCGATCTTGCGCGCGACACTGTCGAGTTCCTGAAAGCTCGCGACGGCGTCGGCCAGGATGGCGTTCTCCTGTTCGAGGTGGGCTTGCAGGCGCTTGAGGCGCTCCTTCATAGCGTTGGCATCAGACACGGCGTGGCTCGCAGTCGGTGTGGTTGCAAAACGGGTGTGACCCGGCGCGGAGGGACACGGCGTCAGCCCCTGACGGAGGCTTGGCTAATGTTACCGCGGTGGCGGTCTCGCTGCCGTCGGCTAGAGAAGTCACAGCTAGCCCTGCCCAATACCCACAAGTAGCGCTGGACAAATGATATTGGTCCGCCTACGCTTGATCTCATGTGGGCTCAGCATCAGATCAAGCGAACACTGAGTCAGCCGCATGGGCTGTCGCGGATCCATGCCCTGCTCAG
>JAFIFJ010000127.1 GCA_020832085.1 Gammaproteobacteria bacterium
TGGAACACGCCCTTGTGGGAGCGCCCTATTCGCGCAGCGAATGGGCCGATTGCGAAGCGCTCTACCAGAAGCGACGGCACCGGCTTCGCTGCGCGTCATGCCAATCGGCGCATCGCCCTGCGGGCGCTAGCGCTCTCCCACAGGCAGCGCATCGCAAGTTTCTTCCGCGACAGCGTGAACGAGCGTTCTTGGCGAACTCCCACACTACCGACTGAACAGCACGCCGAACTCCAGCCCCAGGGTACGTGGCTGACCGTAGGTCGCAAACGACCAGAGGTCGGCCACCGGCAGCTCACCGATACGATAGCGCTTGTCGGTGAGGTTGAGGCCGAAGGCGCGGATGAAATAGCGATCCTGGGCATCGGTAAAGGTCAGGCTCGCGTTCATGAGCGTGCGGCTGTCGCTGAAGCCATCGAGTTCCTCGGCGACGGGCGAGTAGATGAAAATGGACTTGTCCTCGTAGCTGACGTTCACGCCAAGCTCTAGGTCGCCCTGACGCAGGGGCCAGGTGTAGCGGACGTCGACGCCGCCCTGGATCTTCGGCGCCCGGTTGACGTCGCGATCAGAGAGATCGGTGTCGATGATGCCATCGAAGTTGGTGTCGGCCTCGAAGGAGTCGTACTTGCTTCTCAGCCAGCCCACGTTGGCGCGAACCATGAGGTTCTCGGTGAGCAGGGCGGTGAGCTCCGCCTCCATGCCACCAGCGGTCACCTCGGCCGCATTGAAGAAGCGGGTTTCCTGGAACGTGCCGCCGAAGGGGTTCTGGAACTGGGCGACGAGATCCCGCTGGGCATCGTCGTAGATCACGTAGAAGCCCGTCAGATCGAGGCGCATGCGGCCGCCGAGCAGATCGAACTTGAGCCCGACTTCGAAGGAGTCGGCGGTCTCCGGGTCCGTCGGTGCTGCGGTGGCCGGCGTGATGGCCACCCCGGAGGTCCCGGTCTGGTCGTTGTAGGCACCACTCTTGAAGCCACGGGCATAGGTGAAGTAGCTGTAGAGTTCATCGGAGATCATGTAGCTGGCGGTGGCTCGCCAGGTGAGTTCCTTCCAGCGCTTGGAGTCGCTGACGACGCCGGTGGGGAAACGGTCGAAGTCGGCGGCAGCCATGACGTTGCCAAGGGTCTGCCAGTTCAGGTCGGGATCGAAGCCACCGTCGAGGGCCTGGATGAACACCTGATTACGGCCGGTCCAGCGCTTCCTCTCGTTGGTCCAGCGCAGCCCGGCACCGAGGCTCAAGCGCTCGTTGACGTCATAGGTCACGTCGCCGAACAGGGCGTAGTTGTCGGCCTTCTGGCGATTGCAGAGGATCTGCGGGTTGTTGTCGAAGAACGTCGGGTCGCCGAAGAATTGCTCACCGAGTCCGAACAGATCGAGAAAACCGAGGGCCTGGATGACGCAGAACGTGGTGTCGTCTTCCTGGTAGAACACGCCGCCGACGTAGCTCAAGGGGCCGGCGCTGTCCGAGGCGATACGGATCTCCTGCTGGAAGGTGTCGCGGTCGTCGGCGCGGTTGGCGTCGAACAGCGAAATGGGACCCGCTTCGCCGGGATACGTGCTCGGCAGGCGCGACTTCTGGTCCCGGTAACCGGTGACGGAGCTGATGGTGTGGCCGGGAATGTGCCAGTCGATGTTGAGGTAATAGCCATCGACGTCGACCCGATGTCCCTTGGACATCTCCATCAGCAGGTCGTCGCGGTTGGTGATGCCGGTCTGCCGGCGGACGTCGCCGCTGGTGGGCGCGCTGAAGCCTAAGGCATTGAAGACCATGCGCGGGTCGGCAGGCGTCGTGTTCACGCTCGGGGGCGAGTCGCCGCGGTCGCGGATGTGTTCGTACTGCAGCAGTGCACTGAAGTTCTCGTTCGGTTCCCACAGGGCCTTGATGCGGCCGGAGAAGCTGTCATCACCACCCACTTTGCTGCCGTCGCCGGCACCGGTGGCACCCAGGTCCGGGTGGTTGGGGGTGAAGGCCACGACGGGACCGAAGGCCTTGCCGTTGCGGAAGTAACCATCGGAGTTCAGGTAAACCCCGGCGGCGCGCAGTGCCAGCTGGTCGTTGACCGGGACGTTGACGGCAAAACGGCCTTCGCGGCGGCCCCAGCTGCCGATCTTGCCGCGGGCATCGAGGCTGAAGCTGTCGAGTTCCGGTCGCTTGGTCCGGACATTGACCACGCCGCCAGTGGTGTTCTTGCCGAACAGGGTACCCTGCGGACCGCGCAGGACTTCCACCTGTTCGATGTCGAACATTTCCAGCAGTTGGGTCTGGATGTGCGGCACTACGAAGTCGTCGACAGTGACGCCGACGTGAGAGTCGGCATAGACGATGATGGCGGTCTGGCCGACGCCGCGCATGGCGAAGGAGGCGGCGTTGAAACCCGCGGGCTGGCCGGCGGAGAAGTTGGGCACCATCACCGCCATGTCGCCGAGGTGGCGGGGCGCAAGATTGTCCACTTCGCGGCCGGTGAGGGCGGTCACCGCCACAGGCGTGGTTCTAAGGGCCACGTCGCCGCGGCGGGTGGCCGTCACCAGCACCTCTTCGAGGACGGCTTCACTGGCGACGCTGCCCATCGACAGCGGGATGAGCGTGGCGCCCAAGGCCGTGAGCATGAGACCGCGCAACCAAGGTCGAACGGCCGCGGAACAGCACAGCGGTAGCATCTTCATTTCTCCCTCCCAAGTGGGCCAGCCCCGCGCCATTCTCCCCGCTCGGGCTGCCTCGTCGTGGTGTCCCCTCTCTGCTGGCGCTCGTGGCGCCGGGAATCACCTTGTGTTTCAGGTCTGGTTGGACAGGTCCAGCATGGTGCGTTTGAAGAGGGCCAGGGCCCTCGGCAGATCCACGTCGTCATCGAAGAACACGGCCGTGCGCAGGCCGAACAGCACCGCGAAAGCCACCTCAGCGGTATCGCGGGTATCCCGTTTCGACCGCCCGGAAAGTTGCTCGAACAGGTAGCTCAGGTAGGCCTTGCACTGGCTGTCAAAGTCGCACTTGATGCGGCGCATGCGCTCGTCGTGGGCGGCGATACCGAAGCATTCGTGCATGAGGCCGATTTCGGACTGGGTCACCGTCTTGCCGGCGAAGAACAGTTCGCCGAGCAATTCGAGCTGGCGCTCGGGCGACTCCGGCTTGAAGCAGGCAATGCGGTTGAGAATGCGGTTGGCCACGTCCTCGAAGTAGCGGACTAAGATCGCGTCCTTGCCGCGGAAGTAGTAGAGGAGGTGGCTGGGCGCCATGTCGGCGGCCCGGGCGATGTCGGCCAGGGTGGTGCCACTGTAGCTCTGCTCGATCACGCAGTCGTGGAACGCCTTCAGGATGTGCGCCTGGCGTTCGTCACTTTTGCTGTTGGTCGCAGCGCTGGCGGCGCGTTGGGTCATGAGGCTCCTCCGTTTATTTTTTAATAATATAAAATAAACTTCGAGGCGTGCAAGCGTGCAAGCGTGCAAGCAAGAAAGAAGGGTCGAGCCCGGGTTTGGAGAGAGCGGGGTGCGCAAAAAAAGAGGGTGCCTTTGGCACCCTCTCTTGTTCACGCCATCTCAGTGCAGGCTGGCGCTGCTCAGGCGCGAGGAACCCAGGCCGTGCACCAGCCCTCGGCTGCGACGAGCCGGTTCTGGAAAATGGTGCAGGGACCCCACTCGTCTTCGCCGACGTACAGTGCGCAGTTGTGGCAGTACTGATCCGCCCCGGCTACGCCTGCTTTGTCGGGACGCGGGATGTCGGGGTGAGCGTCGATGTCATGGACGTACTTCAGGGCTTTGGCCATGGGATCATCTTCCGGCACGCGCTGCTGCGCCATGGCCGGGCGGGATCCGAGGTGGACGACGGGGATCAGGGCTGCGGCGGTCACAGCGCCCCGCAGCAGTTGGCGACGACTCAGCTTGCGTTCCATCAGATTCTCCTATGCATTGTCCGAACAGTTTAGCTCGCCCATGACGCATGATGCATCAGTCAAGCTGTACCGAAGCTGTCGCTGGCGGCCAGTTCGAGGTGCTGATCGTGCAGCGTGAAGCGCTGCCAGGGCGCCTTCGGATCGGGGCCCCGGCGCACCTCGAGGACGCCGTCGCGCAGATCCATGGCCAAGGCGCAGACAGTACCCATCAGGCCGAATTCCCAGCCGGGCATGTGCCGCCAGGATACCGAGACGGGGTGCTCCGGGTCCTGGCGGTCGGCAAGGATGCCTTGCAGGGATGACCAGTCGCCCCGGCCGGTGAGTTGGCAGGCCCGGGTGAGGCGGGCCTTGGAGTTGGGCGTGCCGGGGCCGGGTTCGAAGTCCTCGCGCAGAAAATGGTTGGTGTGGGTCAGCACGCCGGCTTCTGGCTGCAGGCGGTGACAGGCGGTTCCGGTGAACTCCAGGCCGATGCCCTCGCCCGTGGCGCTGCCCACCAGCACGTGGGCCGAGCGTCCATTGCCGGCCCGCTCGAGCCAGGGCTCGAGGTCCTGGGGGTGGCGCAGATCCAGAATGCCCCGCAGCAGTGCGTGCACCGGTACCCCTTCCAAAGGATGGGGCGAGCGCAGGAAGTTCAGGCAGACGCCAAGACCGGCGCTGGACAGGCCGATCTTGCCGACGATGCCGGGTTCGCTGAGGGTCAGGACCCGGTGGCCGTCAGGGTGGCGCACGTCCAGGATCGCGATCAGCGGCTCCAGCGCCTCCAGCCAGTCCCAGGTCTGTCCCAGCAACCCCGTCTCGGCGAAGAACACCGCGGTGCACTCGCCGGCTTCGGCGGCCAGGCCGGACACCAGCTCACTGCGGGCGTTGAGGGCATGAATCCAGTGCCGCGGCACGCCGGCGCCGTCGGCGGTGGCGTCCATCTCGTCGGCCAGGTCGGGAGACCAGGCGCGGGTGACCGCGGCAAAGTGCGCGGCACGCTCGATCAGGGTCGACTCCGGCAGCCCAATCACCCCCCCATAGATGTCGATGGCCTGCTCGATGGCCCTGCGCCGGGCGCGGCCGTGGGCATGACCGCGGGCTTGTGCGTCGCCTTCGAGCACGATGACGGGAATGGCTGTGGCTGGATCGAGCGCGGTCATGCCGGTTACCAGCTGACGGGTGAAGGCTGAAAAACTACAGGCTGACCGATGCCGGAGCAACTGGCTCAGGTGGCGGTCAGCAGGATCCTGGTAAATGTCCGAAAGTCGTCCAGACGCTGTTCGAGGATGGAGCGGAGGATATCCAGGCTGAGTGCCTGGTAGTCATCGATGGCGACATTTCTGAAACCGACCATGGCTTTCAGGCGCTGGCTGAGCTCAGGTGCGATGAGGCCCGCCTCCTGAAGCATCTCGAAGGCATCGCGAGATTGTTGAGGAAGTCCGAGCCTGCGCTGGCGAACGCAATGCATGGCCAGGTCGATCGACGCCTCGCAGGCGCGGAGCAGATTGAGAACGATGGCGTCCTGGCGCGTCTGGTCTGTGGTCAACTCAGCCTCGTGGCCCACGTACTCTTCTGCAATGCGATGCAGGCAGCGCTCGATGACGGCAGCCTTGTTGAGCAGCACATCGTCAGCCATGGACGCTGCCACGGCGCGCGATGTCCTCGAGAATGCCAGCGCGTTCCTCATTGAGCCGCGCGTACTCCGACAGTGACCGGCATTCGTAGGCCTCGAGGTCAGCTCCCTGCCCGAAGATGCGCCTGCCGAAGGCAATGATCTGTGCCCGCATCACGGTGGAGGCCTTGGGCAGGTCGATCAGGTCTACATCACGATGGAGCACGTCAGCGAGTTCCGCAGCCAGTTCGAAGATGCGGACGCCATCGAATGCTGCGGTGCCGAGGACGGCAAGGTCCGCATCGCTGTCCGCATGACCGTCGCCGGTCGCCATGGATCCGAACAGATAAATGGCCCGCAGCTGGGGCAGACGGGCACGCAGGAGGTCGATGCAACTCCTGAGTTTGGCTTCTGAGAGGGTCGCGATTTCGCTCATGCCGCTAGCGTAGCACGCCTGGAGTGTCTCTCTATCCGGCCTGCCATTGCTATGCTCGGTGCATTCACTGTTGTCGGAGCTTGTTCGATGATCGATCTCTACACCGCGTCGACGCCCAACGGCTGGAAGGCATCCGTGACCCTCGAAGAGCTGGGGCTGCCTTACCGGGTCATTGCCGTGGACTTGGCTGCCGAGGCCCAGAAGCGACCTGAGTTTCTCGCGCTCAATCCCAACGGACGCATCCCGGTGATCGTCGACCGCGACTTCGATGACTTCGCGGTGTTCGAGTCCGGCGCCATCATGATCTATCTGGCTGAGAAAACGGGCCGGCTGCTGCCGACAGATGCGAAGGGACGCTCGCGGGTCATTCAGTGGCTGATGTTCCAGATGGGTGGCATCGGCCCGATGATGGGCCAGGCCAACGTCTTCTATCGCTACTTTCCCGAGAAACTGCCGGCAGCCATCTCCCGCTATCAGAACGAATGCCGGCGCCTGTTCGAAGTGCTGGACGGCCATCTTGCCCACCATGAATGGCTGGCGGGGGATTACTCCATCGCCGACATCGCCAACTGGTGCTGGGTGCGGACCTACAAGTGGTCGGGTGTGGACGCGGAGGATCTCGTCCACCTGAAGCGCTGGCGCGATGCCATTCGCAGGCGTCCGGCGGCGGAGCGCGGCGTCGCGGTTCCGGTGGCGGTGCCCAACCTGGAGAAGGACACCGAGGCCGCCAAGGCCTTTGCGGAGCGTGCTCGGGGACAGGTGCAGCGCTGACTATCGGGCTTTCTCGAGGCCCCCGCCCATGCGCAGGACGATGTCGAACTCGGCCCGGGTCGCCGGCTGAATGGACAGACGCTGATTGCGCTGGTTGATGCGCATTGCGGCGAGTTTGGGATTGGCCTTGAGTTCGTCGAGCGTGACGATTGCCTTCAGTCGCGCCAACGCCCGCACGCTGACGGCCCACCAGCGCGGATCGTCGGGATCGGAGCGGGGATCGTGGTGGGGCGATTCCGGATCGAACTGGGTGGGATCCGGGATGGCCTCGCGGACGATCACCATGACGCCGACCACATGGGGCGGCTTGGTGCTGGAGTGATAGAACAGTGCCTGATCACCGGCCTTCATCTCGCGCATGAGATTGCGCGCCTGATAGTTGCGTACGCCGTCCCAGAGGGCGGTCTGCTCAGGCTCTTTGAGCAGATGATCGTAGCCGAACACGTCGGGTTCGGATTTCATCAGCCAGTATTGTCGCTTCATGGGTGATGGCTCCGTCGGAATTTATCGCAATCGCTCGAGCGAAGTTTTGCGGGAGAGCGCTGTTTCGCGCAGCGCAATGCGCCGAACGGCATGACGTTCAGCGCAGGCAGCGGCGTCGGCTTCGGCGCAGCGCGTCGAAATCGGCCCAATCGCTGTGCGATTAGGGCCTTCCCACAGTAGCGTCACGCCGGATCCGTTGGGCACGTCCTGGTGGGAGAGCGCTATTTCGCGCAGCGCAATGCGCCGAACGGCATGACGTTCAGCGCAGGCAGCGGCGTCGGCTTCGGCGCAGCGCGTCGAAATCGGCCCAATCGCTGTGCGA
>JAFIFJ010000128.1 GCA_020832085.1 Gammaproteobacteria bacterium
TGAAATTCGAGTTGATCAGGAATACACTCTGTTTTCATAGGCCTCTGCTTCTGTTGCTTAATAAGTGCTTGTCGGCACTCACTTTATGCACCAGACAGAGGCCTATTTCTATAGTGTCGGTGAGATTTCCGGGTTAGGGCCCTCCCACAAAAGGGGGCGCTGCCAGCTTGTGGGCGCATTTCGTCTGGAACGAAATGCGTCGCACGCAGTGCGCCGCGAAGCGGGGCGCGCCACGGATGGCGCGCAACCGAGCGCTATTTCACGCAGTGATGGCGCCGATCGCGATGACATCCAGCGAAGACGACCCCTTCAACTCCGGCAGAACGCTTCGAGATCGGCCCAATTGCTGCGCAATTAGGGCCTTCCCACAACGGGGGGCGCTGCCAGCTTGTGGGCGCATTTCGTCGGGAACGAAATGCGTCGCACGCAGTGCGCCGCGAAGCGGGGCGCGCCAAGGAGGGCGCGCAACAGAGCCCTAGCCGCCGAAGACGGATGGGCCGATCTCGAATCGTCATCCCGAAAGCAGCCGCCGCTGCCTTCGCTGAAGGTCGTCGGGATCACTGCGTCGCTTCGCGATAGCAGTTTCCCAAGAAGCAGGCTCAGTTCGCCCGGCCGTAGGTGGCCACCCGGCCGTCGGGCATCGTAAAGGTCAGCACGTCACCGTCGATGCGCAGCGGCGCCTCGATGGGATCGCTGGTCACCCGCGGACCGCGGAGATCGAGCACGATCACATCCGACGAACGGAACTCGTAGCGGCCTTCGAGGGCCATGTCCTCGAAGTGCAGCACCACATTGCCTTCGGCATCGAATTCGACCACTTCCGGACCCTCGATTTCTTCCCACTTGCCGACGATGGCCTCTTCCGTATCGATACCGCAGGCCGACAGCAGGACGGCCAGCAAGGCGGCTGACAGCAGGCGCAGGGGGATCGCAGGTACAGCCATGAAAGACTCCAGCTGGGAATGGCTGCCTGAGCGTAGCATCACCCTCCTGACCGCTTCACCTTGCTGCCCTCCCGCGGACGACGCAGCTGACCGCGCTTGGTGGTAATCTGCGCTCCCTCCAGATACCTGCCAATGCGGAACTCTGCCATGGCCACGCTGCGCATCGTCAACGGCACCCTGATCAACGAAGGTCAACGCTTGGAGGCGGACATCCAGATTCGAGATGGCCGCATCGACTCCATCGCTCCCGACCTCGGTGGCCGCCCCGCCGACCGGGTCATCGATGCCTCGGGCATGCTCATCCTGCCCGGCATGATCGACGATCAGGTGCACTTCCGCGAGCCAGGCCTGGAGCAGAAGGGGGATCTCGCCAGCGAGTCCCGGGCGGCGGTGGCCGGCGGCATCACCAGCTTCATGGAAATGCCCAACACCGACCCGAAAACCACCGACAACGACGCCCTGCGCGACAAGCATGCCCGCGCCCGCAGCAAGTCCTTCGGCAACTGGGCCTTCTATCTGGGCGCCACCAACGACAACCTGGAGTCAATCAAGGCCGTGGACACCTCCCTGGCCTGTGGGGTCAAGATATTCATGGGCGCCTCCACCGGCAGCATGCTGGTGGACGACCCGGACGTGCTCGAAGCCATCTTCGCTTCCTCGCCGCTGCTGGTGGCCACCCACTGCGAGGACACGCCCACCATCGAGGCCAATTACCAGCGCATAACCCGCGATCTCAAAGGCGACTTTCCGCCCGAACTGCACGCCGAGATCCGTTCCCGGGAGGCCTGCCTGAAGTCCTCCACCCTGGCCGTGGAACTGGCCCGCCGGCATGGCACCCGACTGCACGTCCTGCACCTGACCACGGCGGACGAACTGGCCCTGTTCGAGCCCGGCCCCATCGAGCGCAAGCAGATCACTGTGGAAGCCTGTGTCCACCACCTGTTCTTCGACTCCAGCCACTACGCCCGCAAGGGCACGCTGATCAAGTGCAATCCGGCCATCAAGCTGCCCAGCGACCGTCAGGCCCTGCTGGCCGCGGTGAACGACGATCGCATCGACATCATCGCCACCGACCACGCGCCGCACACCGCCGAGGAAAAGGCCCGTCCCTTCCTGCAGGCGCCGGCGGGCCTGCCCCTGGTGCAGCATGCGCTGCTGGCCCTGCTCGAACACTGGCACGATGGCGTCTTCACCCTGGAACGCATCGTCCACAAGACCGCCCATGCCCCGGCGCTGCGCTTCGGCGTCAAGGAGCGCGGCTTCCTGCGCGAGGGCTACCACGCCGATCTGGTAATCGTGGATCCCCACACCACTACCGCCGTCCGCGAGCAGACCCTGCTGTCCCGCTGCGGCTGGTCGCCCTTTGAGGATGTCCGCTTCCGCTCCCGCATCCGCACCACCATCGTCAACGGCGTCATCGCCTGGGAGAACGACCGGCTGGCCGCGGACAGCGCCGCCATGGCGCTGCAATTCGACCGCGGTTGATCTGTCGTGAAATGGGACCCGGCAGGCTACGCAAGGCATGCCGGTTTCGTCGCCGAACTCGGCGCCCCGCTGTTGGACCTGCTGGCCCCGCAATCCGGTGAGGTCATGCTCGATGTGGGCTGCGGCGACGGTGCGCTGACCGCCGAGCTTGCGGCCACCGGTTGCGAAGTCCTCGGTATCGACGCCAGTCCCGAACAGGTCGTTGCCACCCGCGCCAGAGGCATGGACGCCCGGCTCCTCGATGCCCAGCTACTCGAACATCAGACCGACCTCAGTCGCCGCTTCCACGGCATCCTGTCCAACGCCGCCTTGCACTGGATGCCGGATCAGGCGGCTGTGGCCCGGGGCATGGCCCACGTCCTGCGCCCCGGAGGCCGTTGCGCGGTTGAACTTGGCGGCGCCGGCAATGTGGCCCGTGTCCGTGAGGGCCTCTTCGCCGCACTCGAGCAGCACGGCATCGATCCGAAGCCCCGCGATCCCTGGACGTTTCCGGAGCGCGACACCATGGCTGGTCACCTCGAAGGGGCCGGTTTCGCCATCGACATGCTCGAACTGTTCCCGCGACCGACGCAACTGCCCGGCGACATCAGCAGCTGGTTCGAGACTTTCGCCAGCGTCTTTCTCGACGGTCTGCCGGATGTACGGCGGCAAGCGGTGATCGACAGCGCCCGGGAACGACTCTCAGCTGAGCTCTACTCAGCAGGAACCTGGACCCTGGACTACGTCCGCTTGCGCTTTCGTTGCCATCTGCCCTGATGGCTCCAGGAAAAACCTTTCGAGACGGGGGCATCTGTCACGGCCATCACTGACACCGAGATCAGCCAGACTGGCCGCTGTCGTCGCCCGCCAGGATGGCTGGCAGATCTCGTGCCCCGTGGAGGACGCGAACAATCGTGACTTCCTCCGGCTCTGCGACAAAAAGATCACGTAGTTGCCATGGGCGCAGGAACG
Organism: Gammaproteobacteria bacterium; assembly: GCA_020832085.1. Lineage (GTDB taxonomy): Bacteria > Pseudomonadota > Gammaproteobacteria > Pseudomonadales > Azotimanducaceae > SLTB01. Next base: position 3,381 of record JAFIFJ010000128.1, read on the forward strand.
AATGCCATCACCCAGTTCCGGCCGCAGACGGTAGCCGGGCGGGTTGTCGGCAATTCGCTGGCATTGAGCGCGCAGTTCCCGGATGAAGCTGACCGCGCGCGTCGGATCGTCGGTAGCAATGTGATCGCCAATGGCCTCGAGATCCTGCTCGGCGAGTGGGGTGAGGGTCAATCCGATCAACGCGGCACGTCGTCAGCAAGATCGCTGTATTTGTTCTCCAACCGTGCGAACACCTCCTCGGCAGGTTTGGTTTCGCCACTGGCCAAGCCGGCCCCGATGTCAGCACGCAGGGCCTTCAATTCGGCCTGATACCGTTGCTCATGCTCTTCGAGAAGACGCAGACCAGCCCGGACAACTTCGCTGGCGTTGTTGAATCGACCGCTTTGCAGCTGCTTGCGGATGAAGGTCTCAAAGTGGTTGCCCAGAGCCACACTGGTCGGCATAAGGAAGCTCCTAACTGTTAATAACAGATATTCCAGCAGCGCTTGCATTGCGCGTCAATCCCGAAGCCCGATCAGGGATACTGTGCACTCCAGATGCGTGACGAAGGTGGAAGGACAGACCATGCCTGCAGAGTCCCGTGGAACCGGCAGGAATTGCCGCAGATCCAGCGCAACCCGTTCACGCGGACGGCGATGGACCGGCCCGCTGCTCTGTCAGCTCGCCGTCGTGATTGCTGCATGGAGTGGGACTTCGTGGGCGGATGATATCGACAGGCTGTTCGTGGAGATCGAGGATCCGCACCGGCTCGGCAGGATCATCGACTACAACGCAGCCGCGGTCGCTCGCTCGGCATCCCTCGCCAGACGTTACCGAATCGTCGAGGTCGACATCGATTTGCTCGAGAGCAGCCAACCGTTCTACCTGAACCTATTCGATGACGTGTCGTTACTGGTCGAAACCCTCGAGTGGTCCGCGGGCGCAAACGAACGTCATCGAAGATGGCGAGGCCGCATCCTCGACTTTGGCCAATCCAGTAAGCATGTCGAGATGCTGCGCCAGGAACTGTCCGAGCAGGAGCTACCACCCGGTTTCCCTGCGGGTCTGCTCGAGCAGACTTTCTTGGAGGTAACCGCGTCATCTTCGTCCTTCGACGTCGATGCCGATACGGGGTTTGCGAACCTGAGCGGACAAAGACGATTCGGACGAGTCAGTACGGATAGCGAGCAGGAGACGGGGTCCGACCCGGATCCACCATGGCGACTTGTGCACGGGGCTTTTCGGTCACTGAGCATCTCGCAGGTTATCGTTCCGGGCCGGGGCGAGATCGCGCAGTACAACGTGAGTCCACTCAAGTGGTCCCCCAGGTACGCCATGATCATGGAAATCGATCCCGACCGAAGGGCCGACAGCATCGCCGATCCGGCGGCGCGGCAAGCCCTGATAGAAGAGGACCTCGCGTTTGAGCAGTCCCTGCCGAGCGAGGAAGGCAAAGTCATGGTCGGGGAGATCGACTGAAGCAATTATCGGACATCCAGAAAAATTTCCGGATGTCCAAGAAATTTCATGCTCCGGGAACGGGACGCGGCGCGCGCGACCTTCGAGCGCCGGACGCCAGCCCCCGACCAACCCAACTCCGGACATCCAGAGAAGTTTCTGGATGTCCGGAATTGCGGCCAAGGGCTTCAGGGCCGACGCAACCTGCTACTCGCCCATCACCAGCGTCTTGCTGCAGTCGGCCCCAGTCTGCGCGCAACCATTGCGGTAGGCGGCCAGCACCGTCCTCGCGTCGAGCACGCCCATGACCTTGCCATCGGCGTCGATGTCGATGTTCGCGCCATAGATGGCGAACCACACCTCGGTGACCTCGGTATTGTCCTCGGGCACGACGAGGGTGTGCACGGCATGGGCGGGCTCGTAGAGGTAGGAGCCGGCGGTGTTACGCGTCTCTGGATACTCGCGGTAGTACCAACAGCCGGAATGGGTGACGGCGAACACCTGGCCGGTGTGATAGTGGGTCGCCACGGCACAACCGGGCGGCCAGCGTACCCGCAGCACCCACAAGCCCACGTTCAGGTCCACATGCAGCACTTGCAACTCAGTGCCGTCCTCACTCATCAGCCAGGGCAGGTCGTCACGGCCGATATGCACGGTGCTGTCCTTGCCGCCGCCGGCGAGCAGGCGAAAGCCATCTGCAGGGGACGCGTTGAGGGGACTGCTGGGTTCGGCCATGGTCATGCTCCATCGGGATCGGTTGCCGATAGCGTACAACAGCAACGCAGGACCTGTGGCTCTCAGGAAGCCATTGCGGCGTTCCCTCGCCAATGCTCCACGGGCGTCCTTCCCGGAAGATCCTGGCCGCGGACCAGGCACCGTCCGCACTTGGGGATCGCGCCAACCCCATGCCCAAAGGCGGCACCTCTGGACGCATTTCCGGAAATTATTGGTTACCCAGGAAAGTTTCTGGGTAACTGGAAAGTTGTTGGGTAACGGATGTTGTGGGTTCTGGGTGTTGGGATCGCGCCGGGGCGAGGTTTGCGGCAACATGCGCTCCGTTCACTGGCGCAGAATGAGGGAGTTCCATGGCAGCACCACTTGATGGCATCACCGTGATCGAGATCGACAACTGGATGGCCGCGCCGAGTGCTGCCGTCATTCTGGCCGATCTCGGTGCCGACGTGATCAAGGTGGAGCCGCTCACCGGCGATCCCATGCGCGGCATGGGCCGGCCACCGAAGATCGAAGACGAGCACGCCAAGGCCTACGACTACGGCTTCGCCGTGGACAATCGCGGCAAGCGCTCCATCGCCGTGGACCTCACCCGTGACACCGGCCAGGAACTGATCCGGCGCCTGGTCGCCAAGGCCGACATCTTCCTCTGCAACCTGCTGATCAACCGCCAGCAGAAGTTCGGTCTCGATCCGGACACTCTGCTCGGGGTCAATCCGCGCCTGGTGCACGCCACCCTCACCGGCTACGGCACCACCGGCCCCGAGGCCTGGCGCCCCGGCTACGACGTCACCGCCTTCTTCGGCCGCTCAGGCATCTACGACGCCATGCGCGAAGGCGACGACGGCATCGTGCCCATGGCCCGTCCGGCACAAGGCGACCACACCACGGGCCTGGCCCTGGTGGGCGCCATCCTCGCCGCGCTGCGCCTGGCGGAAACCAGCGGTGAAGGGCAGGTGGTGGAAACCTCCCTGTTCGAGACCGCCGTGTGGACTCAGGCCACCGACTTCGCCACCACGGCGGTGGACCGGGCGCCGGTGCGCCGGCGGCCCCGGGATCAGCAGCTCAGTGCCACCGCCAACCGCTATCCCTGCGGCGACGGCAACTGGATCGTCTTCAACATGCCCGAACCCAGCGCCTGGCCGAAGTTCTGTAAGGCCATCGGTCAGGAAGCCTGGATCGAGGACGAACGCTTCGCGACCCCCCGCGAGCGCTTCCGCAACATGGGTGAACTGGTACCGCTCATCGACGCTACGCTGGCAGCGAAGTCCCGGGACGATTGGGGTCGCGTCTTCGACGAGCACCGCATCATCTGGGGCCCGGTCCTCGGTCTTCACGAGGTGGCCAGCGACCCCCAGGCCGAGGCCATCGGCCTGTTTCCGGAAGTGGAACACGCCGAGATCGGGCGCTATCGTACGGTGTCGGTTCCCATGCGCTTCAAGACCGCAGACGTCGGCCCCCGCGGACCGGCACCGCGACTCGGTGAGCACACCCGCGGCGTGCTCGAAGACTCAGGCTTCAGTGAAGCGGAAATCGCAGGACTGCTTGCCGAGGGCACCATCGGCGGCACCTGAATGAACCCGGAGCCCTGACTCCGGGCCACCGCTGGGGAGGGGTGGATCATGTCGGCACTATCTGCCGGCGCCGGCGCCAGCGTGATGCGGCCGGCGCCCTGGCCCATTGTTCTCACCGCCCTGGGCGCATTCGTCCTCATCGTCGCAATCTGCCTCGCCGCCTTCGGCCCGGGCGAGGCGGCCCTGCAGCACATCACCCGCTACAGCGCCCGGCTCTCCTTCCTGATCTTCATCCTGGTGCTGGTAACGGGCGCAGTCGCAACCCTGTGGCCAACTCCCCTCACCCGCTGGCTGCGGCGGCAGCGTCGTTATCTCGGCCTTGCCTTCGCCCTGGCCCACTTCTGCCATCTCAGCGCCTTGCTGTGGCTGTTCCGCCACCTCGGCGCAAGCATGGATCTGGTGACGATGCTGGGCGGCGGCCTTGCCTATCTGCTGATCGGCCTCATGGTACTGACCTCCAACGACTACGCCGTCCGGAAACTCGGAGCCAAGCGCTGGCGGGCGCTGCACCTCAGCGGACTCACCTATGTCTGGCTGATCTTCATGCAGTCCTACGTGGGCCGTCTGCTGAGCCCGACACCACCGGAGCCGAAGCTGATCTTCGTGGTGCTGACGGCGCTGGGGGTCGGTGCCGTGCTGCTGCGGTTCAGCGTTCGCCTGCGCGAGCGCAGCCGCAGCGCCAGTCCAGCCTGAACGGCTCCAACAGGATTAAGCCTGCGCGCTCGGACGGGCTGACACATCGGCATGCCAGCGGCCGAGGTGGCTCAGCGCCGGATCCGGCGCCAGGGCCACCAGCGCCGTCGCAAAGTCCACCGTGCACAGCGCGGTGATGTCTGCAACGGAGTAGGCCTCCCCCGCCAGGAAAGTACGCTCGGCCAGCCAGCCGTCGAGACGCCGATAGAACCGTCTTGCCGCCTCTTCCGCTTCCTCCTTGGCCTGTTCATTCTGACGAAAACGTCCCGGCGCCATGCGCGCGACGATGGGCCCATTGCGCCAGGCCACCCCCACCGGCCCGAGCAGACCAAACTCCACCCGCCGGTTCCACATCTCCACCAGAGCCTCTGCCACCGGGTCAGCGCCGAACAGGGAGGGTTGCGGATGGACACCCTCAAAGTAGCGGCAGATGGCCACGGACTCGCTGATGCAGGTGCCGTCGTCGAGTTCGAGCACCGGAATCTGGCCCAAGGGGTTGCGCGCCAGGGCCGCCTCGTTGCGCTGCTCGCCCCGGGCGATGTCCACCTCGATGCGCTCGATGTCGCCACCGTCGAGCAGGATGCCCTTCTCCGCCAGGAAGATGCGCACCCGACGCGGATTCGGTGCCGGCTTGGAGTCGTAGAGCTTCATGACCGAACCTCCGAGTCGCCGTCGACGCGGCTGGCGATGCGCAGCGCCTTGCGATCGAGCATGCCGCGCAGGCGGGCGTGACGATCAGAGGTCAGCGGCCAGGTCCAGGTGAGCCAGAAGGCGAACACGAAGGAGATGGTGGGAACGATGGCATACAGGAAGCCCAGCCAGAGCAGTTGCAGGTCCGTGTGGTCCGCGCCGACGGCCGTGGAGTAGCCCACCAGGGCCAGCAGCGGCAGGGACACGCCGCCTAAGGAGTAGGCGCACTTGGTCATGAAGCCGTGGCCGGCGAAGTAGCTGCCGGCGCGGTTGTCGCCGGAGCGGGCGGTGTCCAGATCCACCACGTCCGCCAGCATAGCCCGGGGCAGGTAGGAGAAGGCACCGAAGCAGAAACCCTTGACCATGAACAGCAGCAGGAACTCGGTGGTCTGACCTTTGCTCAAGGTGAACATGGCGACATTGGTGATGCTCACCACCACCATGGCCACCGCCAGCGAGCGGTGCTTGCCGAGGCGCTTGGCGATCCAGTCCCAGACCGGGATGGCCGCCAGCCCCATGGCGAAATAGATGGCGTAGTAGGTGCCAGCGAGACGGATGCCGATCACGTCCTGCATGAAGAAAAGCGACAGCGTGTTGCGGAAGCTCTCGCCCCCGGTGACCAGCACCTCGATCAGCAGCACGCGGCGAAACATCCCGTTTTTCCACATCAGCCGCAGGGAGCGGAAGATGTTCACGCGGCCTTCGCCGGGCAAGCGCTTGGGTTCGGGCACCCGGTTCAAGACCACCACCGCCACCACGGGCAGGATGATCACGATCAGGATGCCGAAGGCGTTCAACACATCGAGGGCCGGGACCCCGCCACCCGCGAGCTGTTCCAGAATGAAAGGCACCATGGCGGCACCGATCAGGCCCAGGAGCACGAACTTTTCCCGCGCCGAGCTGACCTGGGTGCGGATGTGGTAGTCCGGCGACAGCTCCGCACCCCAGGCCGCATAAGGAATGGTCACCAGGGTGCTGCCGACGCGCAGGAACAGATACCAGAAGGCCAGATAGGCCACGCCGCTGGTGATGGGCGGGTTAAGCAGCATCCAGAACGCCAGGGCAAGCAGAGGAACGCCGCCAGCCAGCCAGGTCTTGCGGCGACCGAAGCGGGTCCGGTAGCGGTCGCTGCCATAGCCGATCAGGGGATCCGTAAAGGCGTCGAACAGGGCTGCCGCCGCGATGATGACGCCGATCATGGTGAGATCGACGCCGACGTCGGTGCTGTAGGCCCGCGGCAGCCAGACCCCCAGCGGATAGCCGATCAGCGCCAGCGGAAAACCGAGGCTGCCGTAGATCCAGATGTTGCTGCGACTGATGGGATGCGCGCGGACACCCGCCGCCTGGGCCTCTGCCATGAAATCCTCCCCTGAGAACGGCACGCCCGTACGCCGCGGGCGCGGTTCGTTCTGAACAGATATCGGGAGCGTCGACCCGGGTTGGCCGGCGACCACCTCCCGAATCGGAGAGTAGCGCAGAAGCGCGGCGACGTCAGGGCAAACCGGCAGAATCAAGCGCCGGCTTCGCCTTCGTCACACGGCAACGGGCGACGGGACCTGTGGCGCAAGTGGGTCCGTCAGCCTGCGGGACCCCAGAGCTCCTCGAGCCGGGCGGCGCGTCGGCAGGCGGTCTTGTAGTAGTTGTAGCGCAGCGGATTACGCCGGTAGTAGCCCTGGTGATAGTCCTCCGCCGGGTAGAACGTGGTGGCTGCCGTGATCTCGGTGACGATGGGCTTCGGCGCGTCAGGATCATCGATGAGCGCCTGTTTCGAAGCACGGGCCAAGGCTTCCTGTGCTTCGTCGAGGTAGAAGATCCCACTCCGGTAGGCCGGCCCCCGGTCACAGAACTGGCCACCGGCATCGGTGGGATCCACATTGCGCCAGAACACATGGAGCAGGGTGGCGTAATCCACCCGGTTCGGATCGTAGCTGACCTTCACCGCCTCGGCGTGACCGGTGCCGCCGCTGACCACCTGCCGGTAGCTCGGATCGGAGACGTGACCACCAATGAAACCGGACTCCGTGGCCACCACGCCCGTCACCGCATCGAAGGCCTCCTCCACGCACCAGAAGCAGCCGGCTGCGAAGATGGCGGTCTCGAGTTCGGATGCCGGCAGCGTCGACTGCTCGGCGTCCAGATTCCGATGCACCGGCCCACCGCATCCGCCGAGCGCGGCGATCAGGAGGAGACAGCAGAACAGGCGCAACGTGGCGGGCAGCGGCATGACTTGAACCTCAGGCTTCGAAGGGTCCGCCGATCAGCTCCTCGGACAGCGTCCACAGCCTTTCGGCGGCTTCCGGATCCACGGCGTAGTCCATGTAACCCGGATCCTCGAGCAGACCTCCACAGCGGGGAGCGATCTGGCAGTCCTCCAGATAGATCCCGCCGCGCCCCTCGAGTTCCGGAGCCGTTGCGGCCCACACCGTGGTGGCCGCCCCGGCGGGAATGGTCTTCATCTTCAGGCCTTCACCCGGATCCACCTTGGCCCGCCGCATCAGCTCCACCACGTCACTCTCCGCCAGATGGCGGCCGAGGTCCGTCATGATGCCGCCCGGATGCAGCGCATAGGCGTGGATGCCAGCGTCGGCAAAGCGGCCCTCGAGTCCCACGGCAAAGAGAATGTTGGCCGTCTTGGACTGACCATAAGCGCCCCACTTGTCGTAGTCGCGCCGCTCGAAGTGGGGATCGTCGAAGTCCACGGCGGCAAGCTTGTGCGCCGCCGAGCTCAGATTGACGATGCGCGGCCGGCGACCCTGGCGCAGGGCCGGCAGCAGGTGCCCCGTGAGCTGGAAATGACCGAGGTGATTGGTGGCGAACTGCAGCTCGTAACCCTGCGGCGTCCGTCCGAGCGGGCAGGCCATGATGCCGGCGTTGTTGATCAGCACATCGAGGGCGTCGTGATCGGCCAGCCATCCCTCGGCAAAGCGCCGGATGCTGTCCGGTTCGGCCAGCTCGAGCTCCCGCACCTCGATGTCATCGCGCCCCGTCGACGCCTTGATGCGAGCCGCCGCGGCCTGGCCACGGTCGAGGTCGCGCGCCGTCAGCGTGACCGCAGCGCCGTGCGCGACCAGCGCCCGGGCCGTTTCCTCTCCGAGTCCGCCGGATGCACCGGTGACGATCACCCGCAGGCCGTCCAGATTCCGTCCTGCCAGCACCTCGTCCGTGGTCGTATCTGCCCCGAATGCCATGTTCCCGTTCTCCCGATTCCTGTACCTGCAGCTGTGATGGTTTCGCAGCATGCAGCCTCCCGCGCCGGCTGCCAAGCGGCAGGACGGCCAGCGTCCGCGCTGCGGCGCCGCCTGGCGCGCAATAAAACTCAACGAACTAAACAGCAGTTTTTAAGAAATATTCGCTATATCACCCGGACGCAGTTTTTTGTCACACTGCCTACCGGGATCGATGTACCGATCAGTCCAGCAGAGACTCACGGTGCGCACGGGGGAGGTATGACAGCACTCGATTGCACCGCTCTGACGACGACCTGCACGCCTGAAGGTGATCGCCCGGACCTGATCAGGGCACTTCGTGCTGCCTCCCGTACGCCCGAATCCCGCCCCCTGATCCACCCGTTTCCACCAACCGATGCTGAGCAGCCGTTGCCCGGACGCGGCCGCATCGCCGAGTTTTGGTTCCACTCGCAAGCCCCTTCCCAGCGATCCGATAAAGGTGCATTCCAGGCTGCCCCACGAGGCAGCTGCGGCTGGCGCCTGAGCATTTCCGGCGGAGAGAACTAGATGGCTATAGCAATTGCGGTCGTCGCGCTTCTGGTGGCGACAGTCCTGTTCCACATTCTGAGTCCCTGGCAACTGACGCCGCTGGCGTCCAACTGGGGTGCCATCGATGCCACGATCAACCTCACGTTCTGGGTCACCGGCCTGGTACTCATCGCCGTCAACCTCTTCATGGCCTGGTGCATCGTCCGCTACCGCTACAGCAAGGACCGGCGCTCGCTTTACGAACCCGAGGACAAGAAGCTGGAGGCCTGGCTGATCGGGCTGTCGACCATCGGTATCGCGGCGCTGCTCGCACCCGGCCTGGTGGTCTGGAACAATTTCGTCCATGCCCCCGAGGACGCCCACGAGGTCGAGGTGGTCGGGTCCCAGTGGCACTGGTACTTCCGCTACCCGGGCGAGGACGGCACCCTCGGACGCAGCGATCCGAAGCTGATCAGTGACGCCAATCCCCTGGGCATCGATCCCGATGATCCGGCATCCTGGGACGACATCATCGTCGCCACGCCGCGCGGCTATCTGCCGGTGGATCGGCCGGTCAAGTTGCTGCTGCGGTCGCGCGACGTGCTGCACAACTTCATGGTCGCCAACTTCCGCGCCAAGATGGACCTGGTGCCAGGCCAGGTGACACAGTTCTGGCTCACGCCCACCCGGATTGGTGAATACGATGTAGTCTGTGCTCAGCTCTGCGGCATCGGCCACTTCGCCATGCGCGGTTCGGTTCGCGTCGTCGAGGAAGAAGAGTACAGAGCCTGGCTTGCCACCAAGCCCACCTTTGGCGAACTGCACTCCCGGGAGGCGCCGGATCTGGTCGCAGGTGAACGCCACTACGCCAACTGCATCGCCTGCCATGGCGTCGACGGTCAGGGCAACCAGATGCTGAATTCGCCGGCCATCGCCGGCATGGAGGCCTGGTACACCAAGCGTCAGCTCGAATACTTCCGCAATGGCGCCCGAGGTGCCCATGCAGACGACGAGCACGGCCGGCAGATGGTGCCCTTCGCAACCATCGTGGCGGACCCCACCACGGAACGGGATCTCGCGGCCTACATCGAACAGATGCCAGCGGTCAGCGTTGCCAGCACGGTGCAGGGTGACCCCCATCGCGGTGAGCGCATCTACCGCACCTGCGGAGCCTGCCACGGGCGTGACGGCCAGGGTCTCCATGGCACCAACGCACCCCGGCTCGCCGGACTCGATGACTGGTACCAGAAGCGGCAGCTGCAGCACTTCCAGAGCGGAGTCCGCGGCAGCCACAGCGACGACCTCTACGGCCCGCAGATGCGCGACATGTCGAAGATCCTGGTGAACGACGCTGCATTGCGCGACGTCCTCGCCTACATCAACACCCTGTCAGGCCACGAGCAATCACGCGCGCGGCCTGAACTGGCCGGGAGGAACAACTGATGGCCGAGCTCGGACACGACGCCACGTCTTATGCGCCACCCCGTGAACAGCCGGAGATGGAGCTGCCCCACAGCCACTCCTTCTGGACCACCTATGTTTTCAGCCAGGACGCCAAGACGATCGCCATCCAGTACTCGGTCACGGCGATCTCGGTCGGCCTGCTGGCTCTGCTGCTGTCGATCCTGATCCGGCTGCAGCTGGGCTTTCCGAATACCTTCTCGCTGATCGATCCATCGACCTACCTGCAGTACGTCACCATGCACGGCATGATCATGGTGGTGTACCTGCTCACTGCGTTGTTCTTGGGCGGCTTCGGCAACTACTTCATCCCGCTGATGATCGGCGCCCGGGACATGGCCTTCCCCTGGCTGAACATGCTCAGTTTCTGGTTCTACTTCGTCTCGGTGCTGATCCTGGTCGCCAGCTTCTTCGTACCGGGAGGACCCACCGGCGCCGGCTGGACCCTGTATCCGCCACAACTCATCAGCGAAGGGACGCCCGGCATTCATGGCGGCGTGATCCTGATGATGGTCTCCCTCGGCGTCTTCATTGCCGGCTTCACCATGGGCGGTTTGAACTACGTCGTCACGATCCTGCAGTACCGGACCCGGGGCATGACGCTGATGCGGATGCCGCTGACGATCTGGGGCATCTTCATGGCGACCCTGCTGGCCCTGCTGGCCTTCCCGGCCCTGCTGGTGGCGGCCCTGATGGTGCTGCTCGATCACCTGGCCGGCACCAGCTTCTTCATGCCGGCCATGTTCAGCATGGGCGAGCAACTGCCCCACGAAGGCGGCAGCCCGCTGCTGTTCCAGCATCTGTTCTGGTTCTTCGGCCATCCCGAGGTGTACATCGTCGCGCTGCCCGCTTTCGGCGTGGTGTCCGACATCCTCGCCACCCATGCCCGCCGCAACATCTTCGGCTACCGCATGATGGTGTGGGCGCTGATCGCCATTGGTGGCCTGAGCTTCGTGGTCTGGGCCCACCACATGTACGTCAGCGGCATGAACCCCTACTTCGGGTTCCTGTTCGCCACCACCACGCTGATCATCGCCGTGCCCACGGCCATCAAGGTCTACAACTGGGTGCTGACCCTCTGGCACGGCAATATCCGGCTGGAAATTCCCATGCTGTTCGCCATCGGCTTCATCTTCACGTTCATCAACGGCGGCATGACGGGCCTGTTCCTCGGCAACGTCACCGTGGACGTGCCGCTGGCGGATACCTACTTCGTGGTCGGCCATTTCCACATGGTCATGGCCCTCGCCCCGGTGATGACGATCTTCGCGGCCATCTACCACTGGTACCCGAAAATCACCGGCCGGATGCTCCACGAAGGCATGGGCAAGATCCACTTCTGGGTGACGTTCATCGGTGCCTACGCCATCTTCCTCCCCATGCACTACCTGGGGCTGGCCGGCGTGCCGCGGCGTTACTACGCCTACGGTGAATCCTCACCTTTCATCGGCGAGTCGGTGGTGACCCTCAACGCCTTCATCACCGTCGCTGCCGTGCTCGTCGCCGCCGCCCAGCTGATGTTCATCTACAACCTGATCCGCAGCCGCAAGCACGGCAAGGAGGCGGGACCCAACCCCTGGAACGCCAACACCCTGGAGTGGCAGACGGAACACACGCCGCCCACCCACGGCAACTTCGGCAAGGAGCTGCCGGTGGTTTACCGCTGGCCCTATGACTACGGCGTTCCCGGTGCCAAGTACGACTTCATCCCGCAGAACGTGCCGCCGGAAGAAGTCGAAATGATCGACGAGGGAGTTCGACGCACATGACGGTCACGCTGGTTTTTCTGGCGGCACTGCTGGCCTTCTTCTTAGGCTGGGTCTTGAGCCGCACCGTGAACGTCGAGCCCTGGGTGGCGGACGGCGGCACGCTGAACGATCGCATGCCGGAGATCCTCACCACACCGCGCGTGGCGCTGCTGATCTTTTTGGCCGTGGCATCGTCGCTGTTTGCCCTGTCCATCAGCGCCTACCACATGCGCATGGCGTTCGGTGACGACTGGCTGGCGGTACCCTCGCCCGCGCTGCTGTGGGTGAACTCAGCCATCCTGGTGCTCGGCAGTCTGGCGTTGCAGTGGAGCTGGAACGCAGCCCGCCGCGACGACGCAGCCGGCCTGCGTCGTTGGCTCTATGTCGGCGGCGGCCTCACCAGCGCCTTCATCATCGGGCAGGTGCTGGTATGGCGGGATCTCAATGCCGGCGGCTACTACATGACCGCGAACCCAGCCAATGCCTTCTTCTACTTCCTGACCGCGCTCCACGTCCTGCACCTGATCGGTGGACTCGTGGCCTGGGTGCGAACGGCCAAACGGGAACGCGCTGGTGCGTCGCCTGAAGCCCTCTGTTCAAGCGTGGAGCTGTGCACGATCTACTGGCACTACCTGCTGGTGATCTGGTTCATCCTGTTCGCGTTGCTGCTGACTACCTGAGGACAAGGAGAGACACCGTGGCTGAATCCGCCTCCCCCGGCACACCGCCGCCGGGCTTTACCGGCATCGTCTCGGACTGGTCGTCCGACCAGACCACGTTCAAGGGTGCCGGCTGGGGTAAACCCATGATGTGGCTCTTCATCCTGAGCGACATCTTCATTTTCGGCATGTTCCTGCTCGGCTACATGGCTGCGCGCATGTCGACGACAGACCCCTGGCCGGACGCGAGCGCGGTGTTCGCCCTGAACATGTTCGGGATGCAGATCCCGCTGCTGCTCATCGCCATCATGACCTTCATCCTGATCAGTTCCTCCGGCACCATGGCACTGGCGGTGAAGTACGGCTACGAGCGCAACCGCAAGGTCTGCGGCCGTCTCATCCTCGCCACGGCTGCACTCGGCGCGGTCTTCGTCGGCATGCAGGCCTTCGAGTGGTCGATCCTGATCGCCGATGGCGTCCGGCCCTGGGCCAATCCCTGGGGCGCGGCTCAGTTCGGCGCCACCTTCTTCCTGATCACCGGCTTCCACGGCACCCACGTCACCATCGGCGTCATCGCGCTGCTCTATATGTATCGCAAGGTCATGCGCGGTGATCTCGACGACGGTCGGCCCGGCGCCGTCACCGGCCGCAAGGGGCGCTGGGAGATGGTCGAGATCCTGGGCCTTTACTGGCACTTTGTGGACCTCGTCTGGGTGTTCATCTTCGCGTTCTTCTATCTCTGGTAAGGGAGGGGTCAGGCATGTCCGACCATGATGTACACGAAACCACCCCGCTGAAGACCTACTTCTGGATCTGGGGTTGGCTGTTCGTTCTCAGCGTCTGCTCTTACGTCGTGGACATCTCGCCCATTCCCCAGATGCTGCAGTGGATCCTGATCACGTTCTTCATGTTCGCGAAGGCTGGCCTGATCATGGCCGTGTTCATGCACATGCAGCTGGAGCGGCTGTCGCTGGTGACAATGATCCTCGTTCCCCCTGGTGCGCTGCTGTTTGCGCTGTTCGTCTTCGGGTTCGAGGGTTTCCACATCGAGAACGTCCGCGAAACCTTCTTCCTGAACGCTTTCTACTCCCGCACCGAAGGCGGCTGAAACGAAGCGGGCCCCCGATGGGCGCCCGCTGATCCTACGCTTGCTGCTTTTTCTGCTCGAAACTCAGGGCAGGCTTTCCACGACGATCTTCTTGAAGCGATTCTGACCCATGACGATCCACTTCGGCGCACCCCGGGCCTTGCCGGCCTTGCGCATGGTGGGATGATCTTTCAGGAGCTTGTTGACGATGGGCCCCTGCTCGGGCTCCACGTCGACGAAGAACACGTGCTTGCCGTCCTCGAGCAGTGACTGAAACTGCTTGAAGTGCACGTTGGGGGTCTGAATGCCCCACAGCCCGCCTTCCCAGGTGAAGAACCCGAACAGAATGACTGCCAGGAAGATGAACGGCATCCAGCCTGCTGCCGTATCCGTCCAACCGGCCAGAGAGGCCACGATGAGCACCAACGCCGCTGCACAGGCACCGATGGCCGCACCGATGAGGCCGGAATGGATGATGTCCTTCTTCATCAGGGACGTGACGGCATGCAGGTGGTGGTGATTGTCCGCACCCGAATCGTCCAGGGTCAGGACGTGAATCTGTGGCGTGGTGATCCCGCGTTCCTCGAGTTCTTCCTCGAAGCGCTCGAGATCATCGAGATCATGACTGGTGAAAAAATAACGCTTTAATGCCATAAGCACTCTCTCCCCTCTGCAACGACTTGCCATGTACATGGATCGATGCTGCTGCCTCGGCGACCCCGCCTGCCCGATCGCGGCAGGACTTCGGATCGTCTTCCGGCCTGGACCGGGAGAGCTTCTCTGTCTCTCACCGCCCAGCTGCGTGACTGCGTGACCGCTGACCGTCGCCTCGTGTCCGGGCGGCGTAATCCACCCTGAAACGGAACCCCAACCGTACAACGACCACCTCTATTCCTATCATCAGGATGCCAGAGCGCCATGACAAATTGACGCCTAGACCGATACGGAATTAACAGCCTTCAGCTTTAGAACCCAATGCAGGCGCCTTCAAGCACCCGAGGCCTTCGCGGCAGGTGATGCCATGCCGTATTGCGCAGCCATCCTGCCCAGGGTTCCGAAGAAATCCCGGCGCACCTCCTCGATGATCTCGGCCACCGGCCGCACGCTGTCGATCCTGCCGGCCACCTGACCGGTGAGCGCGATGGCCGCCTCCATGTCCCCGCCGAAGTACAAGGCCTTGGCATCACCGAACTGACCGAAGACGTTTTCGTCGATGGCGCGCTCGAGGCGCGTTGTTCGTTCCGTACGCAGCGCCCGCAGCGACGGCGAGAAGAAGCGGTTGAGGAAGACCGTATCGGTTTCCTCGGCGTTGACGATGGACTGCTTCCAGTTGTCATGCACCGGGGACTCCGCTGCGGACACCATGCGCGTGCCCATCTGCACGCCTTCCGCGCCCAGGCAGAACGCCGCCGCCATGCTCGCCCCGTCGACGAAGCCGCCGGCGGCGATGATGGGCACGTCCACCTTGGAGCGCACCAGCGGCAGCAGCACCATGGTCGACACGTCCTTGGGATTCTTGAAGCCGCCGCCTTCGGCACCTTCCACCACAAGTCCGTCGACGCCGGCTTCCACAGCCTTCAGCGCGGCCTTGAGCCCCGGCACCACATGAAACACTGTCAGGCCCGCCTCCTTGAGTTCGCCGGTGTAGCGCTCCGGATTGCCCGCCGAGGTGGTGACGAACTTCACGCCCTGATCGATGACGAAACGGACGATGGCCGGATCGCGGACGAAGGCCTGGGCAATGTTGACGCCGAAGGGCTTGTCGGTGAGATCACGCATCTTCGCGATCTCCTCACGAATGACATCGAGTTCACCGGAGGAGGTTTCGATGATGCCCATGCCACCGGCGTTGGACACCGCAGCGGCCAGCTGCGAACGGGCGATCCAGCCCATGGGGGCCTGGATCACGGGAATCTCGATACCCAGAAGTTCGGTGATGCGGTTGTTGAATTGCATGCAGGGATCCTCTTATGGAACATACGACAACCATTTGATTTTGAATCAACTTTTCAGACTGGAACACGCCTTTTGTGGGCGCATGCTGCCAGGAGCAGCGTGCGTCGCCCGCAGGGCGCCCCGTAGGGGGGCGGACCATGGATGGTCCGCAACAGAGCCCTATTCGCGCAGCGAATGGGCCGATTGCGAGGCGTTGTGCCGAAGGTGAAGGCACCGTCGGCGCTGAACGTCATGCCAATCGGCGCTTCGCCCGGCGGGCTAGCACTCTGTTGCGCGCCATCCATGGCGCGCCCCGCTTCGCGGCGCACTGTGTGCGACGCATTTCATTCCAGAAGAAATGCGCCCACAGTCAGCGCATCGCAAGTTTCTTCCGCGACAGCGTGAACAAACGTTCTTGGCGAACTCCCACAGGCAGGACAACGCCCGATTGGAGCGCTGAGCCAGTGTGGGAGACTGCTATCGCGCAGCGATGCAGCGATCACTTCACCCGGCTTCTTTCGCGGAACCGTCCAGGTGGACCGCTACGCAAGGGGATTCCGTAAGTTGGTCCGCCTGTGATCAGGTCAGGGTCCCGGCCCGCTCTGCTTCCTGGAGGATGTCCGTCATGAGTGCGGACGCGACAGCTTTGGGGTCGTCGGTTTCGGCGACCTCTTTGGCCCGGGAACCGATGCCTGGTACCCGGATGATCAAGGTTTTGGCGCTGACCGAGTACAGCCCCGCATATCGCTTGCCGCCGTGATCCACCGCTACCTGGGTCGTTTTTACCAGCATCTCGTCGTCTCTCCCGTCATGACTGCGTCCGAGCGCCAAGAATACCAGCATCCGTGCATGTGACCAGACTTCGGATCAGCCCGGCAGTTCGTCGTTGACGTACTTCATCAGCGTTTCGTGGATGCGGCGGATGCGGCTCTCCTGATAGTTCGACAGGGTCTGGGCCCCCTTGGCGCTGGCATG
Source organism: Gammaproteobacteria bacterium (assembly GCA_020832085.1). Lineage (GTDB taxonomy): Bacteria > Pseudomonadota > Gammaproteobacteria > Pseudomonadales > Azotimanducaceae > SLTB01. The sequence goes on from JAFIFJ010000128.1 coordinate 20,067, forward strand.
CATGCCTTCCTGCTGCCAGCGCATGATGGACGTGTCCTGGTCCAGCACCCGGCCGGAGAATTCGTTGATGCCCGGTGCGGTGGTGAACGATTCTTCCTCCTTCACGCGGTAGGGCTCCACCGGCTCCGGCCGCGGCGCATCCGGCGGCACCGGCCGCAAACCCCAGGACACGAACAGGCAGCGGTCCGGATCGCTGCCCAGCGGCAGGAACTGCTGGATCTGGGGCAGTCCCGGCCCGCCGTAGAGAATGGTGTTGGGGAAGATGTTGTACTTCAGGGAGTCGATGCATTCGGCGTCGGAAAGGTGCGAAAGGTCGATGCCGTAGCGCTCGCTGAACTGCTTGCGCACCTGCTCGGCCATGGCGATGCGTGCGGTCTTGCCGGGCGTCACCTGGGCCTGCTTGCGGGTGGATGGGTCACCGAGGCCGGAGCGGTCCAGTAGATCCTGCTCGGTCAGGCCCAGTTTCGAAGCCGGGCTCGACACCCCCAGCGGACAGAGGTCGCGACTGGTGTGGTCGCCGAAGATGTCATGCTGCATGTTCCAGTCCCCCACCACGTGGGTCATCTCCGGGTGCACCAACGGGGTGTGATAGGCCTCCATGAAGCCCTCCAGCGCCACCTTCCAGTTGCAGGCCAGCTCCTTCTCGATGATCTGATAGGTGTGCCAGCCCTCGAAGCGCCAGTTCTCGAAGTGCTCGGGCATCACCTCCAGGTAGTCGATCAGGGGCCTGGCGCCGGGATCCATGTTGATGAAAACGAAGCTGTTCCAGGCCTCCACGCGGACCTCGGGGAGGCGGTTGGCTTCCCGGTCAAGATGAGGGAACTCCCAGTCGCAGGGCACGTGTTCCAGGCTGCCGTGAAGGGACCACGTCCAACCGTGGAAGGGACATTGCAGATCCCGTGAGAAGCCCGTCGAGCCGCTGGGTTTGAGCTTGGTGCCCCGGTGCAGGCAGGAGTTGTGATAGGCCTTGAGCTCGGTCTCGCTGGCGCGAATCACGATGATGGAGTGGCGACCGATGTCGTAGACCCAGTAGTCGCCCACTTCGGCCAGATGCTCCTCCCGGCAGACGAACTGCCAGACCTTCGACCACATCTTCTCCATCTCGAGACCGAAGAAAGACTTCGAGATGAAATGCTCGACGGGGATGTCCTCGGCGCTCTGAGGCGGGTTCGAGCGCAGGGCGAGAACGTCCGCAACGGGCGTACTGTCGCGAGCGATGATGTCCTGATAGGTGGGCCCGCCGTGGCCGGTGGGTACGCTGGGCTGCGTTACTTGTTGCTGTGTTTGCTTCTGCGCCGTCATGATCCTCTCCCGAACCCTGGTTTGCACAACAGATGTTTTATAAAATAGCGTCCGACTGCAACTCTCGAAACCCACAGCTGGAGACATCAGCCCGTGCCGAAGATCGTCGATCACGCATTGCGCCGCGCCGAGGTCATCGATGGTGCCTGCGATCTCATCGCCAGTCAGGGCATCGCCGGTTGCACGGTTCGGGAGCTGGCGCGGGCGGTGGATGCCAGTACCGGGGTGGTGAGCCATTACTTCCGCAACAAGCAGGAGCTGCTCACCCTCACCTATGACGCGGTCAACGACCGCATTCGCAGTCGTGTCGAAGCCTGTCTGTCCCGTGATCCGGCAGATGTCGAAGGTTCCCTCGCCGCCATGCTGCCCCAGGACGCGGCGGGCCTGCGGGACTGGCGCGTGCTCTTCGCCTACTGGGGCGCTGCCGTGGGTGACGAGGTGCTCAGCGGCGAACAGCAGCGCCGGGCCCGGCTGGCCCGCAAGCGTATCCGCACCACCCTGGAGCTTTTGGGCGCCGAGGGCCGGCTGGCAGCGGGAGTGGATCCGAGTGCCGAGGCATTCCGGCTGCTCGCCCTGACCCAGGGCATTGCCACCCAGACCGTATTCGATCCACCGAGCTGGCCGGCCTCGCGCCAGCGCAGGCTCCTGAGCGAGGCCGTTGCCGGCGTCCTCGAGCCGAGCCCGGCACTCGTCCGCTCATCTCAAAGGAGGTAGTCCCCATGACTCAGACCGACCCCGCCATCGCCGCCCTGCTCGACCGCGAAGCCATCCGCGATGTCCTCCATCGCTACTGCAGAGGCTGCGACCGGGCCGACGAGGCCGCCATGCGGTCCTGCTTCCATCCCGAATCCACCCATCGCCATGGCGGCTTCGAAGGCCGGTCCATGGACTTCATCGGCTTCGCCATGGACATCGTCCGACCGCTCATCATGTGCAAACACATGCTCAGCAACATCACCATCGCCCTTGCAGGCGACGTTGCCCACAGCGAGTGCCACTACCTCGCCTACCAGCGGCATCGGGACAGTGAGTCGGGCATTGAAGAGGACTACTTTTCCGGCGGCCGCTACCTTGACCGCCTGGAACGGCGCGAAGGGGTCTGGCGCATCAGCCGCCGACTGGGGCTGCTCGATTTCGAGACCTTCACGGCGCCCACGGACCGTACCCTCTGGCAGGGCCCAGCCGGCCGGCGCAGCGGCCAGTGGCCGGAGGATCCCCTCTACACCGAATTCGCAGCCGTGGCCGAGCGTTGACCGCCGGCCCCGGACCCTGCGACATTCGGTCTCGAGGGGATGGGAGCCCGGTTCCACCGCAACACCGTGAAGGCCAACGTAGCAGCTGCCCCGTGGGAGCGCGCATTGCGCGCGATGGACCTTTGCATTGCCTTACGGCACTGATCGTCCACAAGTCCTTGCTGCGTCCATGGGATCGCATGGTCGTTTAGCGTCGGCGGGAAAGAAGGTTCGTGGCAGTCCGACATCCAGGTTTGTTCAGGAGAGCACGCAATGCAGGATCTGGCTGGCAAAGTGGCCTTCATTACCGGTGGCGCCAGCGGCATCGGTCTCGCCATGGCCGCTGCCTTTGCCGATCACGGCATGAAGCTCGTGATCGCCGACGTCGACACCGAGGCGCTCGCGGCGGTCGCGCAGCGCTTCCGCGGCCGCAATGTGCCCGTCCTCACCCTTGAACTCGACGTCACCGACCGTGCCGCCTTCGCGGCAGCTGCGGATCGGGCCTATGCCGAATTCGGTGCCGTGCACGTGCTCTGCAACAATGCCGGCGTCTATCGGGGTGGTACCCTGGATCGGGTCACCTACGAGGACTGGGACTGGGTCCTCGGCGTCAACGTGGGTGGCGTGGTCAATGGCATCCAGACCCTGCTCCCGCGCATGCGCGACCAGGGGGAAGGCGGACATATCGTCAACACCGCCTCCATGGCCGGCCTCAGCGCCGGCGCCGGGCTCGGCGTCTACAACACCAGCAAGTATGCGGTGGTGGGGCTGTCCGAAGCCCTGCGCGCCGACCTCGCGCCCCACGGCATCGGCGTCTCCGTGCTCTGTCCCGGCATGGTGCGCACCGGCATTCTCGACAGTGAGCGCAACCGCCCGGCGGAGCGGGCGGCGAACGACGCCGAAGCCGAGCAGGCCGCCCGGGAGCACAACGCCTTCATGCAGGCCATGATGGCCAGCGGCATCGATGCCGACGACGTGGCCCGGGTCGTTCTCGAAGGCGTGCGTGACAACCGCTTCTGGCTTCTGAGTCACCCCGAAATGAAACCCATGGTGGAGGCCCGCAGCGCGGAACTGCTGGACGCCTTCGGCGAACCGGACCCGGAGCGGCTGGCGACCTTGCAGCAGGTGCTTTCCGGGCTGCAGCCTGATTCCTGGCAAGAGCCGTAGCAAGCGTTGGAGAACGTGACACGACCTGAGAGGGCAGAGATATGAAATTCGGCATCTTCTACGAACATCAGCTGCCCAAACCCTGGAGCGAGGGTGACGAACAGCGCCTCTACCAGGAGGCCCTCGATCAGGTGGAGCTGGCGGATCGCCTCGGCATCGACTACGCCTGGGAGGTGGAACACCACTTCCTGGAGGAGTATTCACACTCCTCTGCTCCCGAGGTGTTCCT
>JAFIFJ010000133.1 GCA_020832085.1 Gammaproteobacteria bacterium
TGAAGATTTCGAGCGGCTGTTCGCCATCAATGTCCGCGGGGTTTTCCTGGGCATGAAAACCGTCGCGCCGGTCATGCAGCGGGCGGGCAGCGGCTCCATCATCAACATCTCCTCGCTGGCCGGGCTCGTGGCTGCGCCGGGCGCCTTTGCCTATGGCGCGTCCAAGTGGGCGGTGCGGGGCATGACCAAGACGGCGGCCGTGGAGCTGGCAAAGTACGGTGTTCGCTGCAATTCCATTCACCCCGGCATGATCGAGACGGACATGCTCGATCAGGTCACCCTCGGTGATGACGGTCGACGCCAGCGTATGCTGGCTTCCGTCCCGCTCGGTCGCGTTGCGGAACCGCTGGACATCGCCCGCATGGCGCTGTTTCTCGCCAGTGACGAAAGCCGCTATGCCACGGGTGCGGAGTTCGTCGTGGATGGCGGCTCCCACGCACTCTGAAACTGTCGCTTTCCGTTCGCTTTTTGTCCTGTCGCATCAAGACCTGCCCTACGCGCGCTCAGTAGTCTGGTTCTGTCGCCATAGTCGGTCCGCGGCTGTGTCGCGGACCGTTGTTCACACAAGAACCAACAGACTGACTGACCGGGGAGATGCCCATGTACGCTTACCGCGCATCGCTTGCCCTGCTGGCCATGGCCTGCGCCAGCCCCGTGCTGGCTCAGCCGTCGCCGGCAGGGCAGCAGGTTCTGGAAGAAATCATCGTCACCGCCCAGCGGCGTGCCGAGCGGGTGCAGGATGTCCCGATCTCGATGACGGTGCTCAGCCCGGATGACCTTTCGCGGTCAGGTGTCGACGGTTTTCGCGATCTGGCGCTGGTCACCCCGGGGCTCACCATTCAGGCCCAGGGTAACTTCGTGCAGCCTGCCCTGCGCGGCGTCACCACGCTGGTGACGGGGCCTGGGGTGGACAACCCGATCGCGATGTACATCGACGGTGTTTATGAAGGCAGCCAGTCCGCGTCGAGCATCGACCTGCCCGACATCGAACGGATCGAGGTTCTGAAAGGTCCCCAGGGCACGCTGTTCGGGCGCAATGCTACGGGTGGCGCGATTCAGATTTTTACGCGGGCGCCGGATTTCACGCCTGCCGTCCACCTGAGCGCGACGGCAGGCATGTTCGACGGCGCGGGTTCGAGCCGGTCGGCGCGGGACCTGCGGGTGAAGGGTTTTCTGAGTATGCCGATCGTGGATGACCGGGTTGCGGCGAGCATTTCGTTCTCCCACCAGGACATCAATGGCTACTCGACGAACGTTGCGCATGGGGCCGTGTCGCCTGCGGTGGATGCGGCGTTTGGAGGCAGCCGGCTGGACTATCTGGAGTCCTCCGTGTTGCGCGGCAAGCTGCTGATGACGCCCACTGACCGCATCCAACTGATGTGGACGGCGTACTACAGCAAGCGGGAGACGGACCACGGCAGCATTGGCTTGCCGGTGGACGGACTGACGTCGGCGAACGCCTTCCCCGATGCAGTGTTCGGAACGGAACCCTGGCAGTACGCCTTTGATTCGCCGCATCCGGTGACGGCGGTGCGTCGCCGGGGTATCAGCCTGAAGGCGGACTTCGAATTCGACCTCGGTACCCTGACATCGACGACGAGTTATGCGGAAAGTCGCTACAAAGAACGGGTGGACGTGGATGCGGCGTTCTCCCCGGCCTGCCTGGCGGCCTTCTCCTGCATCGCCTTCGAAGACACGCAGCCCAACGATGACTTCTCCCAGGAGTTTCTGTTCGCTTCGGAGACCATGGGCCGCTGGTCGTTCATCGCGGGCGCCAACCTGTTCGACAGCACCGGCGAGCTTCCTGCCGCCATCAATGACTTCACCGGCGGGGCCCTGCCGGGGGCGCCTGGAGTAGTGAATCCGCCGCTGTTCGTCGCTAACACGAAAGTCGATACCCGTGCCTATGGGATCTTCGGCGAGGCGAACTACGATCTGACGGATGCGCTGACGGTCATTGCCGGTCTGCGCTACAGCCATGAGAAGAAGAAGGGCAAGGTGTCCTTCTTCGGTGCGCCACTGGATCCCTTTGCCAGCCCGAGCTGGAGTGAATGGACGCCAAGGTTGTCGCTGAAGTATGCGCTCGATGATCGCAGCAACGTCTATTTCACCTACAGCCGCGGGTTCAAGAGCGGGGTGCTGCCGCTGTGGGACACCACGCCGCCGGCGGATCCGGAGAAGCTGACGGCCTACGAGGTGGGCTACAAGACTCAGCGTGACGGCGTGGCATTGAACGTCGCGGCGTTCTACCTCGACTACAAGAATCTGCAGGTGCAGTCGTTCACGGGCACCCGGGTGCTGATCACGAATGCCGCTTCGGCGCGCATCTACGGGCTCGAGGTGGACGGCTCGGTGCGGCTGACGCCGGAGTTGAGTCTGAAAGGCGGCCTGTCCTGGATTCCCGAGGCCGAGTACCGGACCTTCGATACGGCCACGGCCTTCGGCCCGCCCCAGGCGCCCACAGGGCAATTGACCATGGTGGCGCCGCTGGACGCCAGCGGTACCCGGCTGCTGCGCACGCCCAAGGTCACGGCGTCGACGTCGCTGGTTTACGCCACGCGGCTGCGCGGGGGCGAACTGACCCTGGCGCCCAGCCTTTACTACTCCAGCAGTTACCTGCCCTATGATCCATTGCGGGTGGTGACCCAGAGTTCCTATGTGAAGCTGGCGGGCGAGGTGTCCTATGTGCCCGACGGCAGTTCCTTCCGGATCGTGGCCTGGGGGCGCAATCTGACGAACTCCAAATCCATCAGTTCTTCGACGGTGTCCGCGAACGCGGCACGGGTCAGCTACGATCGTCCGCGGTCCTTTGGCCTGACCTTCGAGTACGAGATGTAAGCCGCCACTTCGGCGTTGGGCAGGCAATGGGAGCAGGGCGAATGACGGTGCAAAAGATCAGCTTCAACGACCCTGAGGTGCAGCGTTGCCCATTTGCCGCGTATCGGCAGGTGCACGCCGAGGGACCGGTGTATCTCGATCCTCGCAGCGGCTTCTATGTCGTCGTCGACTACGACGAGATCAAGCGTGCCGCCTCCGACCCGGCGACGTTCTCGAGCATCACCGGACAGCTGCTGGTGAAGGATGCGCCCTATCAGGAGCGCATCAACGCGATCTACCGGGAGCATGGCTTCATGCCGGTCAATGCACTGGTAGTAGCCGATCCGCCGCTGCACACGCTGCACCGGTCTCTGGTGGACAAGGCCTTCACCCTGCCGCGGGTCAAGCTGATGGAGGATTATCTCGAGACCCTGGTGGATCAGGTGATCGATGCCTTCATCGAGCGCGGAGAGGTGGAGTTCTACGGTGACATGGCGCTGATGGTGCCGAACTATGTGATCTCCGATCAGCTCGGTCTGCCGCGGGAAGAGTTCGGTCGTTTCAAGCGCTGGGCTGATGCGGTGGTCCAGGAAGGTGATCCGGACAACGGTGAAGAAAGGCAGGTCGAAATCACGCACATCATCTGTGAGCTGCATCAGTATCTGGTGGACAAGGGCGAGCAGCTGAAGAAAGCGCCGGAGCCGAAGATTCTGAGCGACCTCGTCCACGCGGAGGGGGATGGGCGACGGCTGAGCATGGAGGAGATCGTCGCCATCGTGTCGCAGATCCTGCCTGCCGGCAGCGACACCACGGTCAGTGCCATGGCCAGCATGATGTACCGGATGGTGACGACGGCTGGCCTCGAGGCGCGGTTGCGGGCCGACCGCGAGCTGATTCCTTCCTACATCGAGGAGGTGCTGCGGCTGGACGCCCCGGTTCAGGGGCTCTACCGGCGCGCCACGCGGGATGTGGAGATCGGCGGCGTGTCGATTCCGGAAGGCGCCATCGTGGTGCTGAAGTTCGGCGCCGGCAATCGCGATCCCGAGCAGTTTCCGGACCCGGATGTGCTGGACCCGAAGCGGACCAACGCGCGACGCAACCTGACCTTCGGCTATGGGGCCCACTATTGCGTCGGCAATCAGCTGGCGCGCAGCGAATTGCGCATCAGCCTGAATCGGCTGCTCGACCGCATGCAGAACTTCCGGCTCACCCGTGGTGAGGACGGCGTGGAGTGGATGGCGCACTTCTTCGCCTACGGCCCGACCCGGCTGGAGATCAGTTTCGACGCTGTGGGCTGAGTGGCCATAGCGGGGGCGGCGATCAGTCGTCGTTGCAGGCGCCTTGGGATTGGGCGTCGTCGGTGAACTGCACTCAGGTGAAGTGCACTCAAAGGAGCAACAGCATGAACAGCCTTGCCGGCAGGACCGCAGTGATCACCGGCGCTGCGTCAGGGCTCGGTGCAGCGATGGCGACGCGCTTCGTGGCGGAAGGTGCGCAGGTGGTGGCCACCGACATTGATCGCAGCGGTGGCGAGGCCATCGCCCGAGAGCTGGGTGAGGCTTGCACCTTCGTCGAACATGACGTTGCTGATGAAGCAGCCTGGCAAAAGGTCATCGCGACGGCCCGCGATCTCGGCGGGTTCGACATGCTCGTGAACAATGCCGGCATCACGATCATGGGCAGCATCGAAACGCTGAGCCTGGCCGATTGGCAGAAGACCATGGACGTGGAGCTGGCCGGCGTTTTTCTCGGCTGCAAGTATGGCGTTGCGGCCATGAAGGAAACCGGTGGCGGTTCC
>JAFIFJ010000142.1 GCA_020832085.1 Gammaproteobacteria bacterium
TCCAATGAGGTCTCACCCCCATCTGCCCAGTGGATGATGTGGTGGGCGTCCACGTAGCGCTGTTCGGTACAGCCGGGGAAGGTACAGCCACCATCCCGGTGCATCAGCGCCTTGCGGATATGCCAGGGTACGCTGCGCTGCAACCGTCCTACAGACAGCGGCTCACCCTTGCCGTTCTCCACCATCAGCACCCGGGCTGCATCACAGCAGAGCCGGCGTGCGGTATCCGCCGCCACCACACACCCAGGTTCCAGGTGGGACTGCTGACGAATGGTGAGGCCCTCAGGAACATCAGTGGCCGCATCAGCATCCGCGCCAGACTCGTCGGTCGCGACAGGCACATGCAGCACCACCTGCACCCGCTCCGGCCCGCTCAGGGCCTGGGGCTCACCCTTGCAGCCGGACTCCACGATGCGCAGCAGGGCGTCGGCCCGGCGGGCCGGGGCGGCAGTCTGAATGTCCTTCTGGATGACGCCATGAACGCTTTCGGTGACATCCTCGCTGTCCGCAGCCCCTTCTTCCCGATACATGAAATCACGCATGGACTCGATGCACTTGATGAACAGCGCGCCGTCCTCGGGCGACAGCTTGCCGCTGATGTTGAGCATGCCGTCGTCGTCCCAGTGCCACTCCAGCCGCAGCTTCAGCAGGCGCTCGGGATCGTGGAGCCGTTCGAGCTTGCGATAGGCGGCAGTGAGGCGTTCGAGGTGGGAAGCGGTGCCCCGCAGGGCAACGCTGAGCAGAAATGTCTCGTTGTCAGGGGTGGCCACCCGGCTGATGGCGCGGACCTTCGAGTAGCTGATCTGGCCGCGGGCGAAGTACTCGGAGATCTTCGGTAGATGAGGCAGCGCGCGGGCCACGCGCACCTTCTCCCGGGCCGCGCCCATGGCAATGCCGCAGCGGGCATTCAGCCAATGGGCCGTGGACTTCACGCCATAGACATGCAGCGAGGCGACGTTTTCCCAGGCCCGCACGCAACGCAGGAACTGATACTCGGCCGCGTACATGTGGGTGCAGAGCAGTCCGAGTTGGGCGTTGAGCTCTTTGTCGTTCATGGCGGCGAAGTCGGGGATTTCGGGCGTGGCCGGTTCCATGGCGGGCTCCCATCCAGGACGAATGAACTGGTTTAATATACAGTTACTTTACCCGAGTGCGCGCCCTCAATGAACCGCTCTTAAAGAACGTTTTATTCGAAGAAAATAGGGTCTATATGCGTCCACTGTTGTTTGGAGCGTGCGCTCAGATGCCGTCCTGAAGCAATCAGTGTTCGACTTCAATGGGAACCCCTCTCTGCGTTGGAATGGTCCGGATTAGGGGGGGCAATGGCCCACGCTCCGCTTGTGCGCTAGTCGGCTCGGGACTGCACGTAGAGCCGCTTGTCGGCCTCCAATCACATTCCCTGTTTACCATGCTGTAGATCCTTGTGATGTTCACCAGCGAAGGAGACGTTTCTGAATCAAATGCGAACTGACCTTCTACGTGGACGTATGAGTCAATGCAGGCATGCAGACCAGCGACCCGGTCAGCGCCAGGTGAGCGGGGGGGACGTACACAGTCTGGGACGTCTCTCCACAGCCAAGAATCAGCACAGCCAGAAGGACGACCCATCGCCTGCATCTCGCCCAAGGTGAGCGGTTGGCCTTCGGTGAACTCCCTGTATGACTTATCTCGGCATTGAGCCTACGACATCTGTTGGACGAGGATCAGCTTCTGTTGACCAGGAAATCCGATGACTACTCGGTCAAAGTGGGCACGGTTCCAGAATGTCCGGGTCGCCCTACGATCCTTGCATCTCACCACCAGTAGTGGACGCCCTTCTATGTCCGGGTTCGGTGGTGTAGAGAGCATTACAGGGTAGTTGATTCAGCACCAACGAAAGCATGCCTCCCGCAATGCCTTTCTTGCTGGTGAGGTTGCCGCGGGAATCCTAGGCACAGCGGAGGCTGCAGATCGTGCCGCCACCGCCGAGGGTGGTCAGGGCCTGGGTGATCCGGTTCAAGGCGTCATAGGTGAAGGCTTCCTGGGTATCACCGATGCCCGCACCTTATGGGGCGGGCGACAGAACAGCGCCCCGTCGCTGCCTTCAGTCTTTGCTCAAAGCAACTCCGCCAGCTTCTGCCGTTGCCAGCTGGCATCGCCGAAGAGGAACTGACTGTGCATCTGCCGCTTGTGGTAGATCTGGACGTCGGATTCCCAGGTGAAGCCGATGCCGCCGTGCAGCTGCGTGGAGCGGTTGGAGCAGAAGGCGGCGGTCTCCGATGCGCTGGCCTTGGCCATGCGCGCGCAGCGCAGCGCGTCTTCAGGATCGTGGTCGTAGGCGCAGGCGGCGTTGTAGACCAGGGAGCGGGTTTCGTCGGCGGCAATCATCATATTGACGATGGGGTGCTTCACCGCCTGGAAGAAGCCGATGGGCCGTTCGAACTGCACCCGCAGCTTGGCGTAGTCCGCGGTGGTCTGCAGTTGCCATTCGGCCGCGCCAGCCATGTCGGCCGCGAGCAGGGTGAGCAGTGCCGGCAGCGCCCGGGCCATGACCTGCTCGCCGCTGCCCGGTTCAGCGATGACCTCCGCTTCGACGTCCTTAAGATCGATGCGCGCCTGATCGCGGGTCAGGTCGACGATGCGATCGCGATGGATGGACACGGATGCCTTGGACACCCAGTAGAGACCGAGGCCCTCGGCAGCCTTCGCCGCGACGATGAAGCCGTCCACCTTCTGGGCGTCCTGCACGTAGCAGCTCGTGCCTGAGAGCTTGTTGCCTTTGGCGGTGACCGTGGTGCTGTCGGCGTCGGGGGTGCCGTCCTCGCCGAACAGGGCCAGCGCCATGGTGCTGCCCTCGGCGATCTTTGCGAGGTGAGCATCCGCTTGGGCTTCCTTCAGCACGAAGGTGGCCTGCAGGGTGCTGGAGAGCGGTGTGGGACAGGCGGCGCGGCCGATCTCTTCCTGAATGGCGACGGCGGC
>JAFIFJ010000146.1 GCA_020832085.1 Gammaproteobacteria bacterium
GCATCGCTCGATGCTGGCTTGTGCGCAAGGGCGTACCGCTTGATGCTGGCGTGGGCCAGTGGGAGAGCCCTATTTGCCGCAGGCAAATGGGCCGATCGCGAGGCGCTACGCCGAAGCTGATCTCGCTGACTTCGTTGGATGATATCGCGATCGGCGCACTTCGCTGCGCGAAGTAGCGCTCTGTTGCGCGCCATCCATGGCGCGCCCCGCTTCGCGGCGCACTGCGTGCGACGCATTTCGCTCCGGACGAAATGCGCCCACAAGGCGCATCGCTCGATGATGGCTTGTGCGCAAGGGCGTACCGCTCGACGATGGCTTGTGCGTACGGTACCGCTCGACGTTGGCCTGCGCAGTCGAGCAGAGCCTGTGTTGAGTCACTGTCTTGCGATGTACTCCATCAGAGCAAGCCCCCGCGTTAGAAGGCGCGTTCGGGGACCGTGATCACATCACCGGGGCGGAGCTGGAAGTTCGTCTGCAGGTCGCCGCGGCGCAGAATCGCATCGAGATCGACGTCGCGGGCGTCCGCGCCGGTGCGGAACAAGCGCGTCCGGGAAGGTGAGGCGAACTCGGTCGGACCGCCGGCTTCGAGGATGAGGTCCATGACCGTCATGCCGGGTCGATGGGGCACCGACCGGGGCTGACGTACTGCGCCCGTCACCCGGACCCGGGTCAGGTACTCCGCACTCGCGACGCCCGTGACGATGACGCTCACCTGAGGATCCTGCACGTACTCGGTCAGGCGCTGGCTGATGATCTCGGCCACCGCTTCCGGCGTCTTGCCACCCACGTCCACATCACCAATCAGCGGCGCGGATACGTGACCGTCTGGCCGCACCGGGACGGATACCGACAGTTCCGGGTTGCGCCAGACGCTGATATTGAGGGTATCCCCTGGCCCGAGGCGGTAGCGCTCCGTGAACTGGGGGCCGAGGTCCTCCTCAGTGGGCGGCGGGGCACCGGCGGGGCTGGTGCAGCCCGTGATCAGCACGAGCAGCAGCGCCAGGGGCAGCAGCCAGAGGGCAGCAGGCTGCCAGGCCGATTGGGGTAGGGGGCGGCTCGTTTGCATCATTTTGCTCCGTGTCGGTGTTCGGGTCCGGGACTCGGATCCGCCTCGCGGCAGAATCCCTTCCTTGTGCGTGAATCCTAGCTAAGTCCGAGGCAAACGTCTGCCGGCGCGAAGCCCTCCTGGCGGGCCGGCGTGTGGTCGCATACATTGACCCGGCGGCGTATTGTCCAGAGACTGCGGGCAGCCATGGGGTGAATGGTTGCCTGCAGCCAGCTGAACGGCTCGTGCCCGACGGGACTGCCGCCCCAGTTCATCAAACAGTGGGGGTGCATGATGTCAGCGAAGGTATGCCGTGTCCCATGCCTGCAGGCCCTGCTGTTCGCGGCGGCTGCGCAGGGGCTGCTGGTGCCGACGGCCCTGGCACAGGCCACGGGTGACGAGGACAGATTCAGCGTGGAGGTGGGTTATGAGGCGGAGGCCACGGACAACGTCCGCCGCGAGGAGACCGGTACCCGCGATGACATCATCCACCGGCCCCGACTCTCCTTAGGTTATGCCCAGGGCTTCAATCGGGTGGATCTCAGCGCCGCCTATCGGCTGGAGGCACGGCGTTACCAGCGCAGCAGCTTCAGCAGCGACGAAGTGATTTCCGGGCGCAGCGCCATGAACGTGGCGTTGGTGCCGGGCAGCCTGCAGTGGATGACGGATCACGTCCGCACCGAAAACCTCATTGATCGGCGGCAGGCCGACCGTCCGGACAACCGGCGCGAGAGCAATACGCTGGGCACCGGGCTCACCTATCAGTTCGGGGGGAGAAGCCCGAATCAGGTGACTGCTCAGGCCCGGGCGGAGCTGTTTGACAGCAACCGCGGCTTCGACGACAGCCTGCGCTACATCGGCTCGGTCAGCTATCGGCGACTGACCTCGCCCGTGCAGAGTGTGGGTCTGAGCCTCTCGGGCACGAAGGTCGACTATGACGAGGAACTGGTACCCGACTTCGACCGCTGGACCGTGCAGGCCACGTTCAATCGTCAGTTGCGCACGGTGGGGGTGGATCTGGGGGTCGGCTACAACGAGGTGCGGCGGTCCGGTTTTTCGAGCAGTGGTGGTCTGGCGCTGACGGCGGACGCGTTCTGGGAACCGGCGGCCGGCCATCGGTTCACGGCTTCGGCATCACGGCGGTTCACGGATCGAACCCGGGCCACGCTGCAGGGCATTCCGGAGTTTGGTGATGACCGGGAGCAGGGGGCGGCGGACGGTAACGTCTTCGAGGAAACCCAGTTCGGTTTGGGCTACAGCTTCCAGCGCGAGCGCTGGTCCTACCGGCTCAGTCTGAACTGGGCGGATGAGGACTACGATACCGTGGCCCGGGATACGCGGCGCCTGGGAGTGCGGATGAATGTGGGGTATCGCATCAATCCGGATCTCGATCTGGACTTCAGCGTGCGTGGCACGCGGCGCGACTTCCGTGATGAGAATCGCAAGGATGATCTGCTGAGTTCCGATCTGCGCCTGCGCTGGGCTGTTGGGAGAAAGACTGCGCTCAGTCTGGGGGTGGGCTATGAGGAGCGGGACAGCGATGCGGGCGGGCGCAACTATGATGAGCGTCGCGTGGTGCTGGGGATTACGTATCAGTTGCTTTGAGTGGGGTTTGCAGCGAGCACGCAGCCGCCTGCAGTCTGTCAGACTGCAGGAGACTTTCTCAGCGCGGCAGGGAATCGCTCACTGCGCTGCGCTTCGTGAGCTGTTGCGCGCCATCCCTGGCGCGCCCCGCTTCGCGGCGCACTTCCGTGCGACGCATTCCGCTCCTGGCGGAATGCGCCCACAGGGTGTGCCACGTCCATCACTTCGCATGTTCCTGCCGTGACAAAGCGTGAAGTCCTCGCGGGCGTTATTCCGCGTCGGGTTCGGAGTCCTGGATGCTGTTCGATTTCACCAGCAGCTTGCGGAGGCTGATCAACTCCAGGCGCAGGCGGCGCTCGGTGTACTGGATGCGGTGTTCGATTCTGTGCAGGCGGTCAATCAGTTCGGAGACCAGGGCGACGCCGTCGTTCGCCGTGAGGCTGCTGGTGGCAGGGGGGTAGGGCTTTTCGGCGGTTTCCTCGGGGTGCTGTGCGTCGAAGGCGGGAGGCTGCTGGCGGGCGCGGATGCCGGTTTCCTCCGCGACGATCTCCACGGCGCTCTTCTCGATGCGATTGACGCTCTCCAGGTAGCAGAACAGCAGCAGGCGGTCGCAGAGCATGTTGATCAGGCGTGGCACGCCGCCGGTGATCTCGAAGATCGACGCGAAGGCGTCGTCGGTGAAGATCGGATCGTTCCTCCAGCCGGCCTGTTTCAGGCGGTGTTCGATGTAGGGCTGGACTTCGTCTGCCTTGAAGGGCCCGAGATGAAAGGAGGCGGTGACCCGCTGCCGCAGCTGCTCGAACTCCGGCTGTTCGATGCGGTCGCGCAGGGCGGGCTGGCCTACCAAAAAGGTCTGCAGCAGGGGGCGCTGGCCGCTGGTGAGGTTGGAGAGCATGCGCAGCTCCTCCACCGTGTCGGCAGGCAGGTTCTGGGCCTCATCGATGATGGCCAGCGCGCGGGTGCCGCGCTTGTCCCAGGCCACGAAGGCCTTGCGCAGGACTTCCACCAGGTTGGCCTTGCCGCCGAGCCGTGAAGGCTTGAGTTCGAAGCGTGAGACCAGCAGCTCCAGCAGGTGCTCATCGGTCAGGCGGGTGGTCTCGATGGCCGCGACCTTGAGGGGGTCCCTGGAGTGCTCGGCCATGAGCTTGCTGACTAGGGTGCTCTTGCCGGTTCCCGGCTCGCCGGTGATGACAATGAAGCCCTCGCCCTCATGCAGGCCGTATTCCAGGAAGGCGAGCGCGCGCCGGTGCTGATCGCTCGGATAGAAGAAGCGCGCGTCGGGCGTGAGCCGGAAGGGCTTGTCCGTGAGCCCGAAGTGCCGTTCGTACATGCGCGGTGAGGTCCGTGGAGTCGCTGCGAAGCGCCGGATTCTACGTCATGCGGGCCGGCGCTGCGACGGCGGTCCAGGAGCGAATCGGTTGTCTCAGGGAATCCGTTTGAAGGCCTCGTTGGAGAAGGCGCTCTTCCGATCATCGCTGGTCACGGCCCTGATGGCGAAGAAGCGAGCTGTAGCCGGGAAGGCCTCTGTATGCTCTAGCTGGAGGGGGTTGTCGATCACGCGGACACCACCGCCTGCCTCGAAAGCGTAGTTGCTGGGCGAAGGTCCGTAGTGGATTTCGTAGCCGGCCAGATCGGTGAGCGGTTCACCGTTTTCCAGCCGATTGGGTGCCAGCCAAACGATGTGGGTGTTGAGCAGGGGTACGCTTGCCAGGTTCATGGACGATGCAGGGTTGATACCCGTACAGGTGGCGCTGATGGTGAGCCCGGGGTCGGCAGTGAGTTCCTGACCCACGGCGATCATCGTCCCGGCGGGATCATCGGTATTATCGGTCCGGACCACCTCGCAGTCCTCGATGCTGGCATCAAGGACGTCGAGCTCGACCCTCAATGTTGCACCGATAAAGATCACGTCCGGGTTGTCACCTGAGAGGTTGACGAAGCGGATTTCCACGAAGGGTGGCACGGTGATCTGGACCTGAGCCGCCGTGAGGCCCCCTGGTCCGGCGCAGATCAGGTTGAAGGTTTCGATGCCGTTGACAGGCCCGACGCTGACACCCGCTTCGGGGCCGCTGAAGCCCGACCAGACAGCGACGCTGCTGGCCCTCCGCCGGCACAGCGTGGCGTTTTCCGCGCTGTAGTTGAGCATCGCGCTGGCGCCGCGGGCGTCCAAGTCTTGAGTCTCTGCGGTGAGATCGACGGCCGGGGGCGGCACCTCGCCCATGACGATGTCGTTCCGGTCGAGCAGGCCGCGGGCGAGGTCATCGTTCTTATTGACGGAGGCGATCAGGGCGGCCAGCTGATCGAACAGGCTGTCGGAGGGCTGCAGCAGGGCCCCGAGCTCGGCCCGCGTCATGTCCGGCGGTAGCCCGAAGAGCGTGGTGTAGAGCTCGAACAGCTCATCCGATGGCGCGGCGGCCAGGGCAGCGTGAACGCTGCGCAGCAGCTGATCGAAAGCATCGGCTGGGAGCGGCAGGTCGGAGACGACAAAGTCGCCGCTGACCCCGAACGTACTGGCGATGGCGTCCTGAAGCAGGGGGACGGCATCCTCGGTGCGATCGAGGACCCTCAGTTCGCCAATGCTGAGCTCGAGCTTGACGGCTGTGGCCGCGGCATGAAACGCAGCTCTGCGCCGAACCGCCGTTGCATCCGTTTCATCCGGGCAGGTGGCGATGGCCTCGAGCACGTCGCTGGCCTCGGTCATGCCATCGGTCGCGCGCAGCGCGGCAGCTGCGCGCCGCAGGCTCTCGGCGAGGGCCTCGGCGGCCAGGAGCAGCCTGCCGGCTTCGGCGGGAGTGCTGGGCACACCCGTGAGCAGCCGCTCGCGGTCAGCGGCGTCGAGTCCGAAGCCATGACGTTCCAGCAAACTCAGTTCGTGGCTCCCAAACGACGCTGCCTGCAGATTGAGCCCTTCGCAGGCGGCGCCGCTGACAAACAGGGAGCTTAAGGAACTCAAGACCACCTCGCGCTGGCCGGAGTCGGTGATGACGCCGGTGATGGGAAAGCCCGGCTCAGCGCCCGTGGTCAGGTTGATTCCGCCCGTGGCCGTGATCGTGATGGGGAACTGGGCGGCTTCAGGGATGTCCACCTGGAATCTGGCGTTGGCATCGCTGGTGGTCTGGGCGATTTGCTTACCGTTGGCATCGCGCACGACGACATCGGCCCCGCTGACAGGGCCGTCGATGACGAAACCGCTGATGGCGATGGTGGCGACCGGCGGCTCCTCGTCGGGCGGGGGCGGACCTGAGCCGCCGCCGGTCGGTGGCGGACTGTCCGAGCCACCACCTGCCGGGGGTGGACTGTCCGAACCGCCGCCTGCGGGCGGTGGACTGTCTGAACCACCGCCTGCCGGGGGCGGGCTGTCTGAACCGCCACCCGCTGGGGGCGGACTGCCGGAGACAGGCGGGGCGGTGGGATCCGTGCCGTCGGAACTGCCCCCGCTGCAGGCGGTGATTACCGCCAGCGTGAACAGGGCCAGGAATCCGCGGAGGATGCGCCGATGCGTTTGGTTTAGAGCTTTGCAGAACGCGACTTTTGATTGTAGTTCTTTGTTGAAGTCCATCGTGACCTCCCCAGGGCCGATGGTTTCTTTTGCCAATAATGGCACTAAGTCACAAATACTTCCATAAGTTGTTGACTTCTGAGATTGGATCTGAATGGTTCGTCTGGAATCTCCGTGGAAGTTCGCCAAGAACGGCGCTCAACAGCGAAATGCGTCGCACGCAGTGCGCCGCGAAGCGGGGCGCGCCATGGAGGGCGCGCAACAGAGCGCTAGCGCCCGCAGGGCGATGCGCCGATTGGCATGGCATTCAGCGGAGCTGCGCCGTCACTTTT
>JAFIFJ010000156.1 GCA_020832085.1 Gammaproteobacteria bacterium
AGCGGTAAAGAAGCGTCTGCCCTGGATGGCAGGTAACGTTTTTCTCAATCTCGGCGCGGTCATGGTCATCGCCAGCTTCGAGGAGACCATCGTCGCAGTCGCGATCCTTGCGGCCTTCCTGCCGATGATCACCGACATGGGAGGCAACGTCGGCATTCAGGCCCTGTCGGTGGCCATCCGCAGCATGGCGCTCGGCGAAGCCCGCATTGGTGACATGTGGAAGGCCGTGCACAAGGAGGTGATGATCGGGCTGTTCAATGGCGCGGCCTTAGGTGTCCTCTTCTGTGTCGTGGCCTACCTGTTCGAGGCCAACATGGTCCTGGCGCTGGTGGCTGGCTTTGCTCTGGGCTGCAACGTGCTGCTGGCTGGTGTGGTGGGCGGCACCATGCCCTTCCTCATCCGTCGCCTCGGCGGTGACCCGGCAATGATGACTGGGCCTGTGTTGACGACCATCACCGATATCACAGGAGTCACGATCTACCTTGGACTGGCGACGTTGTTCCTGTCAGGGCTGATCGCCGGTGTCTGAAGCCCTTGCGGCAGCCGGATGAGGTCGCCGGACCGATGGGGTCCGGTCAGTTGCTCCACACGCCGCTGGCGTTGCTCCGGTATCCGAGCGCGCCGTAGGCGGCGTCCACCAGCGACTGGCCGCGTTCGTTGAGCAGCAGGCCCGCTCCCATGCGATTCATGCTGTAGCCGAAGGACAGCTGGCAGTCGGGATCGGCGAATCCGAGGCTGCCACCGGCGCCGACGTGGCCGAAGGCGCGATCGCCCATGATGACGCTTTCGATGTTGCCGTAGGGGCGATGGCGATTGTCCATGGACTTCATGAAGCCGAGGGCGAAGCGGCTCGGAATCAGCAACGTGGCGTCCTGCTGGGTCGCCACGGACACCTGACTCATGCGGGTGATGCTGTCGCGGCTGAACAGGTTCTGGCCGCCGGCACTGCCGCCAAGGGCGAAGGGTTCGAACATGGCCGCCAGGGAGCGGGCGTTGCTGATGCCGCCACCGCCGCCGATCTCGGCGGCGTGGGCCTCGCGGGAATCCGGTGAGTAGCCGCCGGAATTGAGCAGGGACAGCGAAGAGATGGACTGTGGGTCTGCCATGATGGCCTTCGTAAAGTCCGTGAACGGACCCTCGGGACCGGGTACCCAGGGGATCAGCCGGGACACTCTCGGTTCGATGGCCTCGGGCAGGCCGATCCAGAAGTCGAGGCCCAGGGGGCCGGCGATCTCCTCGGCGAAGAAGGTGCCGAGGGATTTGCCCGACACGCGCCGGACGATCTCGCCCACGGTCCAGCCGAAACTGATCATGTGGTAGCCGTTGCGGGTGCCGGGCTCCCAGAACGGCTGTTCCGTTTCCAGACGGCCGATCATGTAGTCCCAGTCGTAGTAGCCACCGGGCTTGATGGTGTCGCGAAAAGCGGGCAGGCCCACCGAATGGTTCAGGAGCATGGCGACCGTGGCGCCTTCCTTGCCGGCTTGGCCGAACCCGGGCCAGTAGTCGGTGACGGGGGCGTGGATGTCGAGTTGGCCTCGCTCTGCCAGTAGATGCGCGCAGATGGCGGTGGCGGCCTTGGTGACGGAGAACACCAGCGACACTGTGTCTTCGGTCCATGGGGTGGCGTCGGTCTCGTTGACCCGGCCACCCCAAAGGTCCACCTGCACCTTGCCGCCCACGCGCAGTGACACCGATGCGCCAAGCTCGTCGCGTTGTTCGAAGTTGGTGACGAAGGCGTCCAGGACCCCCTCGAAGGCCGGATCGATCTTGCCCTGCACGCGGCCCTTGGAGGTCTCGATGTCGATCTGCTGCATGTTCCCGCTCCCCGGTCGTTGGTGCGCAGATGGTAGCAGGGTGCCGGAGCTTCGACGCAGTCTCTGTGGCGGTCAGGGCGCAGGTGGACGGCCTCGATTCGGGGCGGCCCGCTCATCTGTGCGGTGGCCGCCTTCGTCCACGTGGGCACAAGGGCCCGCGCGCCGGGATCGTGTACGCTGCTTCGGCGTGTTGCAGATTGACCGGGAGCCATCGTGAGCAACGTCATCGTCGTCCTGCTCGACAGCCTCAATCGCCATATGCTCGGTGCCTACGGTGGGCAGGAATTCGACACCCCCAACCTGGACCGCTTCGCCGCGCGCTCGGTGCGTTTCGACAACCACTACGCGGGTTCGCTGCCCTGCATGCCTGCGCGCCACGACATTCTCGTTGGCGCGATGGACTTCCTGTGGAAGCCCTGGGGCTCCATCGAGCTCTGGGAGGAGCCCATCACGCAGCCACTGCGGGAGCAGGGCATCACGACCATGCTGGTCAGCGATCACCCGCACCTGTTCGAGACCGGTGGTGAGAACTACCACACCGAGTTCCGCGGCTGGGACTACGTCCGCGGCCATGAGAACGATCCCTGGCGCACGCGCCCGGATCCGAGCTGGCTGGGGACGCCGGCGTTGCCGGCGGACCCGGGCCCCGGTCAGCACTAAAACGATTCGAGGACGTGGTTTCGGGAGGAGCTGGACTTTCCTGGCCCGCGGACCATGAACGCCGCCCGCCGCTGGCTCGAACAGGAGGCGAATCGAGAGCAGCCCTTCCTGCTGTTCGTGGACGAGTTCGACCCCCATGAGCCCTTCGACACGCCCGCCCCCTGGGCCAACCGCTACGACCCGGACTGGAAGGGGCCGCTGAAGATCTGGCCGCCCTACAGCACGGACACGGTGGCATCCGGCGTCCTGACCGCAGCGGAGGCGCGCCACGTGCGGGCCAACTACGGTTCCAAGCTGTCCATGATTGACCACTGGTTCGGGCGGCTGCTCGATACGGTGGACGCCATGGATCTGTGGCGGGACACGGCCATCATCGTGTGCACCGACCACGGTCATTACCTTGGCGAGCGGGACATTTTCGGCAAGCCCGGCGTGCCCCTCTACGAGCCGTTGGGGCATACGCCGCTGTTCGTGCATCTGCCCGGGATCGAACCTGGCGTCCGCCATGCGCTGACCACCAACGTGGATCTGAATGCGACGCTCTATGACCTGTTCGGACTGACACCCCGCTGCCGGACTCATGGCCGCTCGCTGCTGCCGCTGTTGGACGGTCGCGCGACGCAGATTCGTGAATGGGCCCTGGCGGGGGTCTACGGGCGCTGGGTGCACGTCCTCGACGGCCGGCGCAAGTACGCCCGGGCCCCGGTGAGCGCCGACAATCTGCCGCTGTCACTGTGGTCGAACCGCTGGTCCACCATGCCGGTGCACGGCATGCCGCGATTGAAGCTGCCGAAACCAGACCGGCGCGCGGTGATCGACTTCATGCCGGGGTCCGACATCCCGGTGCTGCGACAGCCCTTCGCCCCCGGCGACCGGTTGCCGTACTGGTGTCATCAGCAATCCTCGGACGCCCACTGTCTCTACGACCTCGGTGTGGATCCCGGTGAGTCCGAGAACCGGCTCGGTGGTGCGGAGGAGCGTGCCATGCTGGAGTTGCTCCACGTTGCGCTCACCGAGATCGAGGCGCCTGCAGAGCAGTTCCGGCGCCTTGGTATCCGCTGATACCAAGCGGATCGGCTACTCGGCGTCTGCAGTCGCCGCCGGAAGGAAGTGCGCGGTGGCGTAAGTCATGAAGACGCGGACGCGCCCGGAGCGGCGCAGATCCGGGTGGGTCAGCAGCCACAGGCTGCGTGCCCGGATGGCTGGCGGGTCGGGCATCGGGCACAGGTCCGGGCATTGCTGCGCCGCCAGCAGGGCGAGGCCGAAGCCGGCGCGGGCGGCGGCCACGGCTTCGGCGTGGCCGGCGACCTCCAGGGCAATGTCGGGTTCACGGGTGACAGCGGCAAGTGTCTTCGCCTGCCAGTCCAGGGTCGCCTCAGGTTCGATGGGGTCGCGCCAGAGGATCCAGCGGGGCCGATCGGCCTGGACAGAGCCTGCCGTGCCCTGGAAGGCGAAGCGCACTCTGTCGAGTTGCCGTCCGACCAGGGCTTCCGGAGGCGCGTCAGTGATGCGCAGATCGATGTCGACGTGCGCTGAGGCCGCATCGGCGAACAGCAGGCGAATGCCAGGGTGGGCGTCCTGGAACCCCTTCAGCAGCGGCAGCAGATCACAGATGCCGGGTTCCGGCAGCCTGAGGCTCAGGTCGCCGCTGACTGCGGCATCCCGGCCGGCCGCCCGCCTGGCGAGGGCGTCGGCGTTGGCGGCCATCTCCTCAGCTAGCCTGAGCAGTTCCTGGCCTTCCTGGGTGATGCGATAGCCGGTCTGGCGATGCTCGAACAGGGGTGTGGCCAGATTCTGCTCAAGGCGGGCGACCTGACGCAGCACGGTGGCGTGGCTGACGCCGAGCTGAGTTGCGGCACGACTGACCGAACCGGCGCGCGCGACCGCAACGAAGTAACGCACCTGATCCCACTGAAACATGGCCTTACTCTTGAGCGACGCTTGGGTATCTGATCATTTTGTGGATGTCCAATAGTTTTTTTGTGGATGTCCAATAGTTTTGTGGATGTCCAATACTTCCGGGGAGAGTTGTGTGTTTTTGAACAATGAATGTGCCTGTTTGGCTGTATCGGCACAATAGGGTGGTGCTTATGCTGGTGGGGATGGCAGCCGAGTGAGAGGTGCGACATGGGACTGGCGAGCGTCGAGGAGGCGATCCGGCAGGTGGCGGGCGGTGGTTTCGTCATCGTGGTGGACGATGAGGACCGGGAGAACGAGGGTGATCTCATCATTGCCGCGGAGAAAGCCACGCCGGAAGCTATTGCCTTCATGGTCCGGCATACCAGTGGCCTGATCTGTGCGCCCTGCGAACCGGAACGGCTCGATGCGCTGGCGCTGCCGCTGATGGTGGCGGCGAACCAGGAGGCCCACCGCTGTGCCTACACCATTTCGGTGGACGTCCGTGCCGGCATGACCACCGGCATTGCCGCGGCGGAGCGGGCGCGCACCCTCAATGCCCTGGCCGATCCGGACGCGGTGGCGGAGGACTTCGTCCGGCCCGGGCATGTCATTCCCCTGCGCTACGAGCCGGGCGGCGTCCTGGTCCGCTCGGGCCATACCGAGGCGGCGGTGGATCTCGCCCGTCTTGCCGGTCTGCAGCCCGCCGGAGCCATCTGTGAGCTGGTCCACGACGATGGTCGCATGCAGCGATTGCCCGAACTGCTGGAGTTCGGGGAGCGCCACAATCTGCCGGTGATCAGCATCGAGGCACTGATCCGCTATCGTGCCCGCCACGACGTGCTGGTCACGGAACTGTCCCGGGAACCGGTGGAACTTGGCGGGCAGTCCTTCACGGTGCATGTCTTTCAGGCCCGCTTCGACCAGCGGCCCATCCTGGCCCTGGTGCGGGGCGTGATCCGCGCCGAGACGCCCACCCTGGTCCGGGTCATCAAGGGGCTGGCCCATCGAGACCTGCTGGCCAGTGCGCTCACCCCTGGCAATCCGGTGCATCGGACCCTGGAGCTGCTGACGGAGTCGGCGGCCGGGGTGCTGGTGTATCTGCCCCCGGATCCTCCGGCCGCGGATGCATCCGGGATGGGTGGCAGCGTCTGGCGCCGGGTGGGACTCGGCAGTGCCGTGCTGTCGAGCCTCGGGGTCGGGCGCATTGATCTGCTGGCGAGTAAGGAACTGTCCTTTCCCGGCATCGCCAGCTTCGGGCTGCGCATCGAGAGTCTGGTCAAGGAGGCGTGAGCGGGCTGCCCTGGCGCCGGGGCGCCGGAAAGGGGGCAGTCCGGCGTGGGTCATGTTCCCCCGTCCGCCGGGCAGGCCAGCACCCCGCGATCCCGATTGACGGCACCGTCGCCAAGGACGAACACGGTGAGTTCAACGGGAATGGCGTCGTCGTCGGCTTCCTGCTCGCCCGCAGCCACCAGCATCACCTGCCATGCCAGACAGGTGGGACTGCCGCTGACGTAGACCGGGTAGGCGCCGTGGCCCTCCTCGGCCCACTCGGAGCGGTCTGCCATGGCCGCCAGTGCATGCTCGATGGCGTCGTCCGCCGACATCGGTGGCTCGGTGGGCAGGCGCTCGCCATGCTCGATGACACCCTGAATCCCCCGGATCTCGCCGGTCTCCTGTTCCACCGCCAGCACCAGAACCCGGTTGAGCATCAGGTGGCCGTTGGGGGTGGAGATGGCCAGCCAGGTCTGGCTCATGGGGCCTTCCGGGCCGGGCACGACCATGTCGAAGCGGTCGTGTTCGGTCAGCGCCAGGTAGGGAGAGAGCGCTGCCAGAGCATCCAGCACGTCCGCCTCGCGCTCGATGCGCAGATGGTGGAACCCGGGAGGCAGCTCGTTGATGGTGGTCCGGGAGTAGGTGGCCGTGTCCTCGAAGCTGATCTGACCCGGCGGCAGGTGTCGCAGCAACCTGGCCTGACGCTCACGGGCCCGCAGCAGATCCGGATAGTCAGCGAGCCACCCCTTGTCCCTGGGGGTCTCCGCCAGCGCTGCCGACAGCGCGGCGAACAGTGCAGCCGCAAGCATCAGCGTGGCCAGGAGAAATCGAGTGCGGGCGTGAGTGATGGGCATTTCCAGCTCCTGAAGTGGATGCAGGTGGGGGGCTCGGCGGCGCCCCATTCGGGATCGCCCAGGCCGCAAGGATGTCATCGGTAGCGAACTTCGGCCGCCCGGACCTTTTCCAGATAACGCCGGGTCTCGCCGAAAGGGTGGGCTGCCACGATCTGCTGATAGACCTGGGTTGGGCTCATGCCGTTGATGCGGTCCAGCGCCCGACTGCGGTCGTCGTGAAAGGCCCGCCAGACGCTGCCTGGGCCGCCGTTGTAGGCCGCGATCATGGTGTAGTGCCGGCTCTGTGCATGACGGATCTGATTGAGGTAGTGGCCGTCGAGCAGATGCAGGTAGGCGCTGCCCACGTCGATGTTGAAGGCCGGCTGAAAGAGCTGCTGACGGGTGGGTTCGCCGGGCAGGTTCTTGATGCGCTGGTAGACGTCCCGGCCTGCCGTCGCCGGTACCACCTGCATCAGGCCATAGGCGTTGGCAGCGCTCACGGCGTAGGGATTGAAGGCGCTCTCCACTTCGATCACGGCGTAGATTACCGACGGCGCCACCCGATACTGCCGTGAGGCGGCGATGACGTAGTCGGCGTACTCGAGCTGCCGCAGATGCAGGTGGCCATCGATGAGGTCGGCGGTGACGGCATGCAGCGTGCGGTTCTGATGGCGGCTGCGTTCCAGCGCGTTGGCGATCAGATGATCCGCGAAGCGTTCCGCCCGCCACTGCCAGCGGATGGGCTCATCGTCCTGATCGAGAATCTGGCCCAGCAGGAAGGGCTCGCTGCCGGGAGTGGGGTCGGCATCGGTGAAGATGTCTTCGATGGACATGTTCCGCGGCGTGAGCAGCGTGGTCACGATGGCGTCCCGGAGCTTTTGCAGCGGTGCCTCGGTGGCGATGGTCTCCACGCGCAGCCAGCCCTGTTCGAAGTCGATGATGGCCCGGGCCTCGTAGGCGTTGGTGTACTTGACGTAACGCTTCTCGGAAGCGACCTCCGGTTCCTCTTCGCCCCAGCGTTCACGGAGCAGCTCACGCACTGCCCGGACCAGGACCGGCAGGTTCTCGATATCCCTCATGGCCACTTCGCCGGGCAATCCACGACGCGAGAGTTCGTCGCGCAGCACCACGCGGGCGACGCGCTCGGCATCGCCGCTGCGGGCAGCTTCCAGCACGGCCTGTGGACTGCTGGCGCAACTGGTCAGCAGTGCTGCTGCGGCCAGCGACAACGCCACGGTGGCCAGGCGTCTGATCATGGAAATCCCCTTGCGGCCGGTTCTTCAGCCATCACCTTTGCCTTTTCCCGGCTGAACCGGCCTTGAATTCCCCCTTGCCTGCAGCTGTACGGCTGCCGGTGCAGGCCTACAGGTCCTGAGGGCAGCATCCTACAGATCCCAACGTCGCTGGCGGACATTCAGACCGCGCCCCGCGGGGGATGCTCTGAAGTCGTCCCGAGGGTGCCGCCATGTCCGTCCATCCACGCCGCAAGACTGTCCTGTTACCCCGCATCGCAGCCTACATCGGATGCTGCCTGCTGGTGCTGCTGGAAGCCGAAACGGGCGCTGTCGCCGTCTGGCTGTTCCTGGGCTGGCTGCTGGCGCTGCCGGGGCTGACCTGGATGGATATGTCGCCGCGGGCGGCGCGCATGCTGGCCGTCGCCGAAAATGTGCTGGTGCCCCTGGGCGCGCTGTCCCTGGGGCTGCCCGGCATCATGATCGCGGCTGTGAGCTTCACGCTGCTGCTCGGGCACTGCAACGTGGGCGGTCTGCGCGCGGGCCTGCGGGCCTTCGGGACGCTGGCGGCGGCCCTGTCGGTTGCCCTGTGGCTGGTACCCTGGCCCGCTTGGCGCGGCAGTACGGCCGGCGAAATCGGCGCCTTGGCGCTGGTGGTGCTGTTCGCCCTGGCGGCGGCTCTCCTGTCCCACCGGCAGAAGGTGCTTTTGGAACGGGCCCGGGAAGAGATCGCCGAGCGCGCGGATCACCATGCTGCTCTGGCCGAGCGTCTGGCCCGCTATCTGCCCCCGGCCGTGCATCGGGTGGCCTTCGAACAGGAGTCCGGCACCGTCAGCGGTTCTCACCGGCGTTGGCTGACGGTGTGCTTTGCCGATCTCGCAGGGTTCACCGCCCTCACCGACGTGGCCGAGAGTGAAGAGGTGGTGGCCATGCTCGACGACTTCTACACGGCCATGGCCGAGGCGGCCCTGGCCCGGGGTGGCACCCTGGACAAGTTCATCGGCGACGCGGTCATGGTCTTCTTCGGCGAACCGTCCAGTCAGGGTCGGGAGCAGGACGCCCAGGCCTGCCTTGCCATGGCTGCGGATATGCAGCAGCGTTTCACCCGGCTGCGCCAGCGCTGGCTCGGGGGCGGCATCAGCCGTGACCTCGGACTGCGCATCGGTGTCCACTCGGGCTGGTGCACGGTGGGCAGTTTCGGCAAAGCGGCGCGGATGGAGTACACGGTGATCGGGGCCACCGTGAACGCTGCCAGCCGCCTCGAAAGTGCCGCGGTCCCAGGGCAGGTCCTGCTCTCCCGCAACACCTGGCTGCTGCTTGGGCGTGAGGTCCGGCAATGCCGCCGGCTCGGTCCCATCATGGCCAAGGGCTTTGCTCAACCCATCGAGGTGTTCGAGTACGTCAGTGCCACCGAACCTCGTGAACCGCTGCGCTGGCAGGGTGACGGGTTCGCGGTGCAGATGGATCCGGAGGCGGCCGATCCGGTGCAGATCCGACGCGTGCTGGCCGAGGCGCAGCGGGTCCTGGACAGTGGGGTTGCGGACGCGGGCTGTGGCAACGCAGCCACGGCAGACGGGGAGGACGCTGCGCGCTGTCCGGGACCGGACAGGTCATGTGTCAGGGATGACGCGCCGGCTGAGTTGACCGTTCACGGCAGCCGCGGCTAATGTGCCCGAGGTCGCCGGGAGTCGTTGCCCCTGGTGCCACGCTCGCTCTTCCCTGGTTCCTGGATGACCTGAATGGATCAGTCTTTGCACGACTCTGCCTTTCTCCGCGCCTGTCGCGGGGAACCGACTCCCTACACCCCGATCTGGCTCAACCGCCAAGCGGGCCGATACATGCCCGAGTATCATCAGGTGAAGGGCAAGACGCCGAGCCTGGCGTTCTTCAAGAATCCGGAGCTGGCTGCTCAGGCGACCCTGGACGCCCAGCGCATCCTCGGTGTGGACGCGGCGATTCTGTTTGCCGACCTGCTGCCGATTCTCGAGCCCATGGGGCTGGAACTGGATTACGTCGAAGGCGTGGGTCCGGTGTTTGCGAATCCCTTGCGCTCCCCTGCGGCCATCGATGGGCTGCGGCCGCTGGTGGCGGAGGAGGGCACCGGCTACATCGCCGACACCGTACGCAACTGTCGCTCCGGTCTGCCCGCCGACATCCCCCTGATCGGATTCGCCGGCGCGCCGTTCACCCTGGCCTCCTATGCGGTGGAAGGGCGCGGCTCGCGCAACTACATCGAAGTGAAGAAGCTCATGTACAGCGATCAGCGCTCCTGGGAGCGTCTGATGGGCAAGCTGGTGGATGCGGTGGCCGACTACCTGGGCCTGCAGATCCGCGCCGGCGTGCAGGCCGTGCAGCTGTTCGACTCCTGGGTGGGCTGTCTGTCGCCTGCCGACTACATCCGCTATGTGCAGCCCCATACCCGGGAACTGATTGCCCGCTTGCAGGCCATGGGCGAGGGCAGTATTCCGGTCATCCACTTCGGCACCGGCAATCCGGCACTGAACGGCCTCATGCATGGGGCCGGTGGTGACGTCCTGGCTTTGGACTGGCGCAGCCCGCTGGTGGAAACCTGGGATGCGGTGGGGGCCAAGGCGGTGCAGGGCAACATGGATCCCATCGTGCTCTGCGCGGACTGGTCGGCGGTGGAGACGCAGACCCGCGCCATTCTGCAGCAGGTGAACGGCCGGCCGGGTCACATCTTCAATCTCGGTCACGGCATCGTTCCCGAGACCCCGGTCGACAACGTCAAGCGGCTGGTGGAACTCGTCCATGAGGCCTCGGCGCGATGAAGGCCTGATGCCTCTTCTGGCGGGACCTTGACTTTCCCGCCTCGAGGCCCAAAGTAGCTCGTATAGCGAAGATCCATCTGCTCTGAAGCACACGGACCCCGGTTGCCCTGCAGCCGGGGTCCGTGTGCTTTGGGCATTCATTCCGGAGTAACGAACATGATGAACAATGAGCCGCAAGTGATGGTCTCGACCGAGGACGCCGCCCGCCTCGAGAGCATGCTGGAGAAACTCTCGACCCAGGCCTTCCCGGGCAAGGCCGACCTGGAGCAGGAACTGGCACGGGCCCAGTGGGTGGCTCCTGAGGCCATGCCGGCGAATCGCGTAACCATGAACTCGACGGTACGTTTTCGCGTCGAGTCCTCCGCGGAGTCGTTCACCCTCAAGCTGGTCTACCCGAAAGACGCCGGCGATACGACGAAAACCGTGTCGATCCTGGCGCCGGTGGGCAGTGCGCTACTCGGGTTGGCCGAGGGTGACCAGATCAGCTGGCCCAAGCCCGGCGGTGGTTCCCTGGCGGTGCGGATCGAGGAGGTGATGCACCAACCGGAACGGGCGGGTGATTACACCCCGTGACGGGAGCGTGCCAGGCGGAGCCTGGGCAGTGTCCCGGCGTCATGCCTCCATGCGCTGCGGTGGGGCGCTGACGAAAGCCTGAGGTCTGCGCCCGCACCGATCTGGTGCCCCATGAGGCCCGCAGGGGCTGCTTGGCGGGCTCAGGGGCCCGCTCTGGGGCTGGTCCGCTTCTTGCTCTTTCAGCGGTGACGACGGAACAGACCGCAGGGAATACGGTCTGGGAAGGGGCAAGGCGGCGAAGGCGGGGGCCTTCGCTTTGGACTCGATGAGGCAGGATGAGATGTCGCTCTTTCCAGCACTGACACATGAAGTGGAAGTGGGACCCAAGGGCCCGGAGCAGGTCGCGTTCTTCGATCTCGACCGCACCCTGGTTCAGGGCTATTCGGTGCTGCCCTTCCTGGTGGAGGGCGTGGCCACCAAGGTGCTGCGGCCCGGCCGGATGCTCAGCCAGGCGCAGGCGGTGCTGGAGTCCCGCCGCGGCGGTCTCGGTCCATTGCTGGAACAGCTGATTCAGAGTCTGCGGGGTGAGCGCGAAGCGGATCTCGTGGCACTGGGTGAGCGGGTCTTCGATCGCCATCTCTCAGCGCGTATTCATCCGGAAGCCCGGGCGCTGGTGCGGGCGCATCGGCGGCGCGGCCACCGGGTGGTGATCGTCACCTCGGCCACCCGTTATCAGGCAGAGCCGGTGGCGCGCGCCCTCGGCATTGCCGCCGAAGACGTGCTCTGCACCCGTCTGGTGGTGGATGAGCAAGGACGCTTCACGGGCCGCTGGTACCTGCCGGGCTGCTGGAACCAGGGCAAGCGCATCCTGGCCCGGGCCTGGTTGCGCCGCAACGGCGGCTCCCTGGCCAACTGCTGGTTCTATACCGACAGCCACGAAGATGAACCGCTGCTCGAACGGGTCGGACGGCCGCGGGTGGTGGATCCGGACGGTCGCCTGCTGGCTCGTGCCGGAATGGAAAACTGGCCCGTGCTGCGATTCCGCGGCCTGCGTCCGAACGCCGAGTCGCTGGTGCGTACCGGACTGAGTCTCACCGGTTTCTATGGGTCGGCCCTGGCCGGCGCCGGGCGCCTGCTGCGAGGCGGCAGCGTCAAGGAAGCTCTTGGCGAAGCCGTGTCCACCTGGGGTCGCATCGGCCTGCCCCTGGCCGGCGTCAGCCTGCGGGTGACCGGCCAGCAGTATCTGGAAGCCGCGCGGCCGGCGGTGGTGGTGTTCAACCATCAGAGCGCCTTGGATGCACTGATCATTGCCCGTCTGCTGCGCCGGGATTTCACCGGCCTGTGCAAGCGGGAACTGGAACGGGATCCCCTCTTCGGAGCGGCATTCCGGGCGGCGGGCGCCATCTTCGTCGATCGCGAAGGCGGTGGTTTCGGCCAGTTGCGCCCGGCCCTGGATGCCCTGCGCGCCGGGCAGACGCTGGCCATTGCGCCGGAAGGCACTCGCAGTCGGGCCACGCTGCCGGGACCCTTCAAGCGCGGGGCGTTCTATCTGGCCCAACGGGCCCGCGTGCCGCTGGTCCCGGTGGTGATTCACAATGCGGTGGACGCCCTGCCCCGGGGCAGCTTCATGCTGCGCGCCGGCACGACCATCGAAGTGGAGATCCTGCCGCCCATCGATCCCGCGCTGTGGCAGCCGCGGCAGCTGCAGGCGGCTGCGGATGAGCTGCGTGAGCGCTATCTGCAGGCACTCGGTTTTGCCGCGGTTGAAGGTTCCCGCGTCGAAGCGGTCGAAGCGGCAGTCAGCCCGGCTGAGTCCATCCTGCTGGCGAGCTGACCGTCCGCGAGCCCGGGGCATAGCACGAGATCGCTCCCCTTCGCTGCGCTGTTGAGCGCCATCCCTGGCGCTCACCCTCCGGGCGCTGCGCGACCTGTTTCGCTCCCGGCGAAACAGGCCGGGAAACTTCCCACAGCGGGCAATGGGCTGCGTCAGGCCTGGACGTGGCGCCTGACTCAGAGATCCAGATCCGTCACCGCGCCCTGGGAGGCGGAACTCACCAGTTTGGCGTACTTCGCGAGAATGCCGCGCTCGGTGTAGGGCTTCGGCCGCTGCCACGCGCCGCGGCGCCGCGCCAGTTCGGCGTCGTCCACGTCCACGGAGATGGTGCAGGCCTCGGCGTCCACGGTGATGCGGTCGCCGTCCTCGAGCAGGGCGATGGGGCCGCCATCGAAGGCCTCGGGCGTCACATGACCGATGACGAAACCGTGGGAACCACCCGAGAAGCGGCCATCGGTGATCAGCGCCACGTCCGAGGACAGGCCGCGGCCGTTGATGGCGCTGGTGGGCGACAGCATCTCCCGCATGCCCGGTCCGCCCCGAGGCCCTTCATAGCGCACCACCACCACGTCACCCTTGCCGACGCTGCCGTCGAGAATGGCCGCCAGGGCGGCTTCCTCGCCGTGGAAGCACTTTGCAGTGCCGGTGAAGGTCAGGCCCTCGTGGCCGGTGATCTTGGCCACCGCACCCTCAGGCGCCAGATTGCCGCGCAGGATGACCAGATGGCTGTCCTTCTTGATGGGGTCCGACAGCGGCCGGATGATCTTCTGCTCCGGTGGATAGGGCGCCACATCGGCCAGGTTCTCTGCCAGGGTGCGGCCGGTGACCGTCAGGCAATCCCCGTGCAGCAGACCCTCGTCCAGCAGCGTCTTCATCAGCGGCTGAATGCCGCCGATGGCGATCAGTTCGCTCATGGCGTACTGCCCGGCAGGGCGCATGTCGGCCAGCACCGGGACGCGCTTGCCGATGCGGGCGAAGTCGTCGAGTTCCAGGGGGATGCCGGCGGCGTGAGCAATGGCCAGCAGATGCAGCACCGCATTGGTGGAACCTTCCAGGGCGATGGTCACGGTGATGGCGTTCTCGAAGGCCTCCCGGCAGAGGATGTCCGAGGGCCGGATGCCGAGGTCCAGCAGTTTGAGCACGGCTGCACCGGCGGCATAGCTGTCCTGACGCTTGTGCTCCGAGATGGCGTCCTGGGCTGACGAGTTGGGCAGCGACAGCCCCAGGGCTTCGATGGCTGAGGCCATGGTATTGGCCGTGTACATGCCGCCGCAGGAGCCGGGGCCCGGAATGGCCGTGGCCTCGATTTCCTTGAGTTCGATGTCGGAGAGTTTGCCGGCGGCACGCTTGCCCACCGCCTCGAATACCGAGATGACGTCGCGGCGATCCTTGCCGGGCTGGATGGTGCCGCCGTAAACGAACACGGCCGGCCGGTCGAGGCGGGCGATGGCCATGGCGCAACCGGGCATGTTCTTGTCGCAGCCGCCGATGGCCACGAAGCCGTCGAAGCCCTGAGCACCGACCACGGTCTCGATGGAGTCCGCGATCACTTCCCGTGACACCAGCGAGTAGCGCATGCCCGGCGAGCCCATGGAAATGCCGTCGGAAACGGTGATGGTGTTGAACGTCACCGGTTTGCCGCCGGCCTCCGCCGCACCCATGGCTGCAGCATCAGCCAGCGTGTCGATGTGCATGTTGCAGGGCGTCAGATTGCTCCAGGTGGAGGCGATGCCGACCTGGGGCTTGGTGAAGTCCTCGTCGCTGAAGCCCACGGCGTGGAGCATGGCCCGGGCGGCGGCCTTTTCGAGGCCGTCGACCACCTGGGAGGAATAGCGGCGGCGTGCGTCTTTGTCGGTCATCTCGGTTCCTGCTTGTCGTGCGTGTCAGATTGCGGGCGGGGCATGCCCCTCGTTCAGAGCGTCTTGCTCAGGACCTTCGAATTGCGGGTCGGCGTCCACAGGCTGCGGCGGGCTGCGGGCAGTGATTCTACCGTGGTCGGCCGATAGCCCTGCTCCACGAACCAGTGTGAGGTCCGGGTGGTGAGCACGAAGGTGCGGGCGAAACCGCCCCGTTGGGCCTGGATTTCCAGATGCCGGACCAGTCTCTCGGCACGATCGGCACCCTGGAATTCGGGATGGGTCACCACGCAGGCGATTTCCGCCGCCTGCTCTTCCGGGTAGGGGTAGAGGGCGGCGCAGCCGATCACCAGACCGTCGAGTTCGAGCACGGTAAAACGCTCGATTTCCCGCTCGATGAGCTCCCGGGAGCGTTCCACCAGGACGCCGGCTTCCGCCAGTGGCCGGGTCAGCTCGACGATGCCGGAGACGTCGTCGCGATGGGCCGGGCGCAGCTGTTCGTAGGACTGCTCGGTGATCTGGGTACCGGATCCCTGACGCGTGAACAGCTCCTGCAGCAGGGCGCCGTCGGTGGCGTGGCTCACCAGATGGCAGCGGCGAACGCCGGCCCGGCTGGCCTCGAACATCGCCGTGAGCTGCCGCAGCAGTTCATCGCCTTCGCGCTCTTCCTCCCGGCGCGCCGTGATCAGGGCTTCGAGTTCCCGCGGGGTCATCTCCGAAATCACCCGGCCGTCGGCATCGAGTACGCCGGGCTCCTCGTCCAGGGCGATGAGCTTGTCCGCCCGCAGGGCGCCGGCGACGGCGGCAGCCACTTCCTCGTAGGCGAGGTTGAAGACTTCGCCGGACGGCGAGTAGCCCATGGGCCCGAGCAGCGGGATCACACCGCAATCAAGCTGCCGGCGCAGGGCCACGGCATCCACCCGACGAATCTCGCCGGTGTGGCAGAAGTCGACGCCGTTGACCACGCCAAGGGGCTTGGCTGTGACCCAGTTGCCGCCGGTGGCGGTGATGCGGCTGGCGTGCATGGGCGATCCGGGCAGCCCGGTGGAGAGCAGCGCCTCGATCTGGATGCGCAGATCGCCCACCACCTGACGCACCAGCCGGATGCCGTCGTCATCGGTGATCCGCAGCAGGTGGCGCCCCAGGGCCTGGTATTGAGACGTGATACCCGCCTGCTGATAGGCGGCGTCGATCTGGGGCCGGGCGCCGAAAACGATGACCAGACGCACGTCGAGGCTGGCCAGCAGCGCAATGTCGTGAACGATGTTCTCGAAGTTCGGATCGGCAATGGCCTCGCCGCCCAACATCAACACGAAGGTGCGATCGCGGTGAGCGTTGATGTACGGCGATGAGCCGCGGAGCCACTTGACGTACTGGAGCGTGTCCATAGCCGCTTGGGTCGCCAATCTGCGGGGCGGCGATGATGCCACGAACGGCCGTGGAATCCCACGTGGCAAGGGCGCTTTGGTGGGGCATACGGGATGCTGGTGGCGGCTTGTCGCTCCCTCTGACCAGAGCCCATAGTTCACCTCTGGCGGAGGAATCCGGAAACGCAGCAGGAGATGTGAGTCATGGGTGCAGGACAGATCGATGCCAGGGCCGCTCAGGGTTACGTGGATGAGGTCTGGGGCGATTCCATCGTCGCCACCCTGACGGAGTACATCCGCATCCCCAACAAGTCGCCGGCCTTCGATCCGGACTGGGCGGCCCATGGCTACATGGACGATGCGGTGGCGCTGCTGGAAGGCTGGTGCCGGCGGCACGCCCCTGCCGGCATGCACATCGAGGTGGTGCGGCTGGAAGGCCGCACGCCGGTGCTCTACATGGAGATGGAGGGCAACGCAGCCGGCAACATCCTGCTCTACGGGCATCTGGACAAACAGCCGGAGATGACCGGCTGGGATCCGGGCCTCGGGCCCTGGAAGCCGGTGCTGCGCGGCGAGCGCCTGTTCGGCCGTGGCGGTGCCGACGATGGCTATGCCACCTTCGCCTCGCTGACGGCACTCAACGCCCTGCTCGATCAGGGCGTGGCGCTGCCGCGCTGCGTGATCCTCATCGAGGCCTGCGAGGAGAGTGGCAGCTTCGACCTGCCCCATTACATCAGCGCCCTGGCCGATCGCATCGCTTCGCCCGATCTGGTGATCTGCCTCGACTCGGGTTGCGGCAACTACGATCAGCTCTGGTGCACCACGTCCCTGCGGGGTGTCGTCACCGGCAATCTGAAGGTCGAGCTGATCAGCGAAGGTGTCCATTCGGGAGACGCCTCCGGGGTGGTGGCGTCGAGTTTCCGCGTACTGCGGCAGCTGCTCAGCCGCCTGGAGGACGAGAACAGCGGGCGGATCAGGCCGGACGCCCTGCACGTGGACATCCCGGCGCAGCGGATCGAGCAGGCTCGCAAGGCGGCGCAGGTACTCGGCGCGGAGATCTACACCAAGTACCCCCTGCTGCCCGGGGTGTCGCCAGTGGGCGAGGACCTCACCGAGCTGGCCCTCAATCGTACCTGGCGGCCGGCCCTTTCCATCACCGGCGCGGATGGTCTGCCGCCGCTGGGCAATGCCGGCAATGTGCTGCGGCCGCACACGGCGGTGAAGCTGAGCCTGCGGCTGCCGCCGACCCTGGATGCCGACACGGCCATGGCCGTGCTGCGCCCGCTGCTCGAAGCCGAACCGCCCTATGGCGCCCGCGTTGTTCTGGATCATCTCGAAGGTGCCAGCGGCTGGAACGCGCCGCCGCTGGCGCCCTGGCTGGAAGCGGCGGCGAATCGCGCCTCGCAGGCCTACTTCGGGCGCCCGGCGCTGTACCTGGGCGAGGGTGGCTCCATTCCCTTCATGGGCATGCTCGGCGAGCGTTTTCCGGACGCCCAGTTCTTCATTACCGGCGTGCTCGGACCCCACTCCAATGCCCACGGGCCCAACGAGTTCCTCGACCTGCCTACGGCGCGGCGGCTGACGGCCTGCGTGGCGCAGATGATTGCGGACTTCACCGGCAAGGGTTGAGCGGCTCTGGATCCGGAGTCGCGAGGAAGCGGTCCTGCACAGGCGTACGGCGGGCAGCCTGCGATTGCCGGGCAATGATGCGATCGCTCAGACGTCCTTCGCCACCAGGCCGAAGAAGGTCCCTGCAAACAGGGCGAACCCGGCCCAGACCACGATGTGACCGATGGCCATGGGGCCCTGCACCACCTCGTCCGTGCCGGACAGCAGCAGCCACATGCCCCCGGTGGCCGCCAGGGTGTAGCTGGCGCAGAGCAGCAGGAAACCGAGGGTGCGGCCGATCAGACCTGACCACAGGATCAGGATCGAATCCCCCGGTGCCGGTTCCAGTCGCCGGCGCTGGGACACCAGCAGCCATGCCCAGGTGCCACCCAGACCGAGCAGGCCGGTCAAGGTGATCCCCGTCATGTCTCCCGCCTCCGCCATGGCCTTCCAGGCGTCGCCGAAGTCCAGCATCAGAATGGTCCCGACCAGCAGGCCCACCCAGACCGCGGAGTAGTGCAGGAGAAAGCCGCCGCTGCAGCGCCCGAAGCCGCCGCGGCCTTGCAGCAGGGCCACGTGGCGGGCGCTGCCCAGATGCAGGCGGTCGAAACAGAACCGCTTCGCCGTGGTCAGCGTGGCGGCTGCTTCCGGGCGCTGTGCGAGCACGGCCTGGCGGGGGTCGTGCAGCATGCGGCGCACGGTGCTGCTTGCGGAGGTTTCCATGGCCAGCTCCAGGGCTTCGCACCAGCGCTGGGCCAGCAGAGCGAGCCAGGCATCCTCGAGCCCTGAGGGCAGGACCGAGAGCAGTTCGAGCCCCTCCTGCAATGCCGCCTGGCGATGCTCGACGGTGCCGGCGCGATGGCGCTCCAGCGCCGCAAACAGCGCCGGCAGCAGTGCCGCAGGGAGTTCCGGAATCGGTACGGAAGGTCCCTTGCGCGCCCAGGTTCGGCACAGTGCCAGACCTGCTCGCCACTGCTCGAGGTGGGCCTGGAGCGACGCGACGGCTGCATCGAGGGCGCGGCCGTCCGGCTCCGGGAGATGGCGTTCGAGATCGCGGCGGATCGTCTCCAGCGTCGAGCCGAGGTCCTGCAGCAGAGCCTGGGCATCGTCCGGGTCCGCAAGTGCCAAGGCCTCCAGTTGCTGGCCCTGTTCGAGTCCCTGGCGCATCGCCCGGGTTGCCCCGCCGATGACGTCGTCCACGTCGATGTCGAGATTGCCGGATCCGTCGCCGCAGAGCAGGGGCCGACTGTCGCCGTGGAGGCGCTGCAGAATGGCCGCGGCGGAATCCGGCCGCGGTCGATTGCCGGGATCGACGCCGAGCCAGGCGGCCAGGCGTTCCAGTTCCGCACTCATGGCGCGGCCTGGCGACGAGAAGACCGGCAGCTGCCGCCAGGGAGCCGCGGCCTCGTCGGGGCGCGTTACCGATTCGGCCCAGCTTGCCACCTGCTGCTGCAGATCCACGCTGCGGCCGGCAGCGTCCTGGTAGCTGCGCTGGGCGAGCAGGCGCAGCAGGGCGGCGGCGAAAGCCGGCGGCGGGTGGCGCACCAGGGCCAGGCCGAGATAGCGGTGGACGTCGAAGTTGGGGTCGGTGGCGAGGGCGGTGCGCAGTTGCTGTTCCAGCAGATCCGCCAGGCCGTCGGCCAGTTCGGTGTCGATGGAGCGGCTGTCGCGGTGGGGCAGCAGCAACAGGCTCAGTGCAGGATCGGCCGTTGCGTGCAGGCGCCGCGCCTCCAGCAGGCCGGCCAAGGGAAGCTGCTCCCAGGCAGCCAGCCGGCTCACCAGACGCAGCAGCACGGCACCCCTGGTGGCGGCTGCCGGGGCAGTCTCGAAGCTGGCGCTCCCTTGCTCCAGCAGGTCGCCCGCTGCCATGGGCAGGGGACCGGGTTCGCCGAGACGGTCGATCACCAGGAACAGGCACAGCGCCCGTTCGCCCACGCTCATGGCAAGCCAGCGCTCGCGGCGCCGCAGGCGCGGGGCGAAGGCTTCCAGAAGGGCCGCTTCGCCGGCCGCGATGGGATCCGTCCCCAGTACGAGGGGATCCTCCGAGTTGATGGCCAGGGTCAGCGCGGCCTGTTCCTGG
>JAFIFJ010000157.1 GCA_020832085.1 Gammaproteobacteria bacterium
CCGTGTCGTGCTCCGGGCTCTTTGGCCCCCGTTATAAAGCCGCCCACAGCTATCGCCTTGGATCGGAGACCTTGTGGTGGGAGCGCAGCGCAGCCCGCGATGCGTGCCCAGCGGCAACGCCTGCTCGTTCTGCAACCCGGGCAGGGGTCAGAAGATCGACTCCGGCGTCGCCCCGGGTTCTGAAGGTGTCCCCTGGCGGCTGGCGGTGGGTGCCGTCTCGACGGTGAAGAGCTCGAAGATGGCGTTAGTCTGATCGAGGCCGGCCGCTGCCCCGGTGGCTGGGTCGATGCGCAGGCGAACGACGCCGGGGGGCTGATCCCAGGTGAACTCGTCCACCCCGCGCAAGGCCGTTTCCATGAACTCGATCCACACCGGCAGGGCCGTATTGGAGCCGAACTCGTTGTTGCCCAGGGGGCGGTTGTCCGCAAAGCCGATCCAGGCCACCGCAGCCAGTTCCG
Source organism: Gammaproteobacteria bacterium (assembly GCA_020832085.1). Classification (GTDB taxonomy): domain Bacteria; phylum Pseudomonadota; class Gammaproteobacteria; order Pseudomonadales; family Azotimanducaceae; genus SLTB01. The sequence goes on from JAFIFJ010000157.1 coordinate 459, forward strand.
GCTGGTAGCCGGCAAACCAGGTGTCCGCCTCGTTGGTGGTGCCGGTCTTGCCGCCGAGGTCGCTGCGCTCCAGTGATCGCGCCCGGCGGCCGGTGCCGTACTGGATCACGTCGCCGAGCAGGGAGTGCATGATGTAGGCGATGCGCTCGTCGAGGACCCGTGGCGCCTGGGTCAGCTCGTCCGGGAGGATGGCGGCAACGCTGCCGTTGCTGCTGCGGTCATTGCGGCGGTCGGCCTGGCAGTCGCGCTGGCAGGCGATGAGCGGCTGGGTCCGGAACAGGGTCTCCTGGGCCTGATCGATGTGATCCACCAGCCAGGGCTCCACCAGGAAGCCGCCATTGGCGAACACGGCATAACCTCGGGCCATGTCCAAGGGGGTCAGGGCCATGGTGCCGCCGCCGATGGCGAGCTGGAGGTTACGGGGAAAGCTCGCCGCATCGAAGCCGAAGCGGGTGATGTGATCGATGATCTCGCTGGCGCCGATCTTCAGCAGCACGCGCATGGAGATCAGGTTCACCGACCGGTACAGCGCCGGACGCAGCCGGGTCGGGCCGCCGAACTGACCGCTGTCGTTGCGGGGCCGGTACATGGCCTCCAGGTTGGCATCCTCGAACACCAGCGGGGCGTCATTAAAGATGCTGGCAGCGGTCTCGCCGGCTTCGAGCGCAGCGGAATAGATGAAGGGCTTGAAGGCGGACCCGGGCTGGCGAGCGGCCTGAATGGCGTTGTTGAACTGAGACTGGCGGAAGTCGAAGCCGCCGACCATGGCGCGGATGGCGCCATCCTGGGGCCGGATCGCCACCAGGGCGCCCTGCACCTCCGGAACCTGACCCAGCCGCCAACCGCCTTCCGCTTTGGCATTGACCCGCACCAGATGACCGCGATCCACCACGCGCCCGGGATGATCCGGACGCGCCCCGCGGCTGTTGACGGTCAGATACGGGCGCGCCCAGCGCATGTCCGCCAGTTCCACCCGGATCCGGCTGCGATCCGCCAGCAGGGCATCGAAACCTTCGTCATCGAAGTCGAGCACCAGGGCGGGCACTTCATCGCCCATGACCGGTGTCTGCTGCAGCGTGCGCGCCCAGCGATCGAGGGTCGCCTCGTCGTAGCCCTCGTCTGCCGGCGGCGGCGTCAGGGTGCGCTCCGGACCGCGATAGCCGTGGCGGCGGTCATAGGCCACCAGGCCGTTGCGCAGGGCCCGGTTGGCCGCTTCCTGCAGCGCCGGGTCGACACTGGTGAAGACCTCGAAACTGTCGTCGTAGGCACCGCGGCCATAGCGTTCCAGCACCTGCCGGCGCGCCCACTCCGCGACCCAGGGTGCTTCGAGATCCCGGCTGCGTTGGTGCAGGCGGGCGTTGTTCGGTGCGGCAATGGCGCGCTGATAGGTCTCGGTGTCGATGCTGCCCTGCTCCAGCATGTTGAACAGCACCAGGTTGCGGCGGCGCACGGCGCGCTCCGGGCCGCTCACGGGATTGCCGATGGAGGGCGCCTGGGGAATGCCGGCGAGCATGGCGAACTCGGCGACGTCGAGTTCAGCCAGGGGGCGGCCATAGTAGGTCAGGGCGGCGGCCTCGGCCCCGTAGGCGCGGTGTCCGAAGGGGATCACATTGAGATAAAGCTCCAGGATCTCGTCCTTGTCGAGCTCACGCTCGATCTTGACCGCCAGCAGCATCTCCTTGAACTTGCGCAGGAAGGTCTGCTCCAGGGTGAAGGAAATGTTGCGGGCAAGCTGCATGGTGATGGTGCTCGCCCCAGGGGGAATTTCGTCAGGATTGGCGAGCAGTTGCACGGTTGACTTGACGAGCGTCACGAAATCGATCCCGCCGTGGCCGTAGAATCGCTTGTCTTCCGTATCGAGAACGGCGCGGATGAACAGGGGGGGAACCTGATTGATCGGCAGGGGGATGCGGCGCCGCTCGCCGTACTCGGCAATGAAGCTGCCGTCCTCGGCATAAATGCGCAGGGGAGTCTGCAGGCGCAGATCGCGATAGGTGGCGGCACTTGGAATTTGCGGATCGAGGTAGAGAAAAACCCCCGCAATGACCATCACCGCGCCTGCCGCGCTGCTTCCAAGCGCGATGGCGATCCAGGTCAGAATTCCTGATATTTTAGGAAAACTCATTAAAATCATTGCCTTATGTTACGTTTCGCGGCCCAGGATTAAGTTGCTCAAAGGGCTGGTCACAGCGACATTAAGAATGTAATTTAAGGTGACTTAGTATAATTTCGGCGTAAGTGCCCGGTGTCGATGGAAATTTAACGTGTTCGGACTCTTCGGATCGAAGACCAATGCACTCCTCGGACTCGACATCAGTTCCACGTCCGTGAAGCTGCTCGAGCTCAGTAAATCCGGTGACCGCTATCGGGTCGAGGCCTATGGTGTCGAGCCGCTGCCACCCAATGCCGTGGTAGAGAAGAATATCAGTGATCCGGAGGGCGTGGGCGCCGCGATCAAGGCACTCGTGGCACGGTCCAAAGCTGGCGCCAAGCACGCCGCAGTCGCGGTTGCGGGTTCTGCGGTGATCACCAAGGTCATCGAGATGCAGCAGGGGCTCTCCGACCAGGAGATGGAAAACCAGATCGAGGTGGAGGCGGATCAGTACATCCCCTATCCCCTCGACGAGGTGGCCATCGATTTCGAAGTGCTCGGGCCCTCGCCGCGCAACGAGGATCAGGTCGAAGTCCTGCTCGCCGCCTGCCGGCGCGAGAACGTGGAGATGCGCCAGGCGGCCCTGGAGCTCGGTGGCCTCAAAGCCAAGGTCGTGGACATCGAGGCCTACTGCATGAAGCGGGCATTCTCCACGCTGGTCGGACCCCAGCTCGGTGAGGATGCCGACGACCGCGTGGTGGCGATTCTCGACATCGGCGCCACCATGACCACGCTGTCGGTGTTGAGCAAGGATCGCAGCGTCTATACCCGGGAACAGCTCTTCGGGGGCAAGCAGCTCACCGAGGAGATTCAGCGGCGCTACAGTCTCTCCCTGGAGGATGCCGGCAGGGCCAAGAAGCAGGGTGGCCTGCCCGATGACTATGAGCGTGAGGTACTGAAGCCATTCAAGGAGGCGGTGCTGCAGCAGGTGACACGGTCCCTGCAGTTCTTCTTCTCTTCGAGTCAGTATGACGATGTCGATGCCATCGTCCTCGCCGGCGGAACTTCCTCCATCGAGGGGCTTGCTGAGATGGTCGAAGCGAAACTCGGGACCCGCACCGTGATTGCCAATCCCTTCGTGAACATGTCTGTGGCCTCCAAGGTTCAGGTGGACGCGCTCTCCAATGACGCGCCGGCAATGATGATTGCCTGCGGTCTGGCGCTGCGGAGCTTCGACTCATGACACGCATCAATCTGCTGCCTTGGCGCGAGGAACGGCGCGAGGAACGCAAGAAGTCCTTCCTCCAGGCCCTGGTCTTCGTGCTGCTCGTTGCCGGGGGGCTGGTGTTCGTTGCTGGCACCCTCATCGACGGCAATATCGATACCCAGAACGCCCGCAATGCGCGCCTACAGGAAGAGATCCGCGTCCTCGACGGCCGCATCCGCGAGATCCGCACCCTGGAGCAGCAGCGGCGGGATCTGCTGGCGAGAATGCAGGTGATCCAGAACCTGCAGGGCAATCGTCCCGTGATCGTGCGCATCTTCGATGAACTGGTGCAAACCCTCGCCGATGGCGTGTTCTACACTTCGCTGCGGGTGGCCGGCACCAACGTCTCGCTGGAAGGCGTGGCGGAATCCAACGCCAGGGTGTCGGCACTGATGCGCAACCTGGACGGTTCGGAATGGTTCGTGAACCCGAACTTAAGGGGCCTTCGCGAAGCGCCCGAATTCGGCTCCCAGGCGTCGCGCTTCACGCTCACCGTGACGCAGACCCTGCCGCGCAACGAGCAGGAGGAGTGACCCATGGCCCTCCAGGACACGCTGCAGCAGATTCAGAATTTCGACATCAACAGCCTGGACATGAACAATCCAGGCGACTGGCCCATGCCCGTCAAGGCCATCGCCCTGGTGCTGATCTTCGCGCTGGCCATCGCTGGGGGTTATTTCGGCTACCTCACCGGCAAGCTCGAGCAGCTCGACCGCATCGCGCGTCAGGAAACCACCCTGCGCAGTGAGTTCGAGCGCAAGGCCCGTGACGCTGCCAACCTCGCCCTGCTGCGCCGGCAGCAGGAGGAAATGGAAGAGTCCTTCGGCGCCCTGCTGCGGCAACTGCCCACCGATACCGAAGTGCCCGGCCTGCTCGAAGACATCACCATGACCGGACTCGACGCCGGCCTGAAGTTCAGCGCCATCGATCTGCAGCCTGAGCGCACCGCCGAGTTCTACCGCGAACTGCCCATTCAGATCACGGTGTCGGGGACCTACCACGCCATGGGCGCCTTCGTCAGCGGCGTCGCCAATCTGTCCCGCATCGTCACCCTGCACGACTTCAGCATCGCGCCGGTGGGCGGCGCGAGGGCGCGTCGTAGCGGCGAGGGTGAAGGCGAGCTGAACATGCAGATTGAGGCCCGCACCTACCGCTACCAGGACGGAGGTTCGTGATGCTGCGATCTCTCACCCTGCTGCTGCTGGCAACGATCCTGGCGGGCTGTTCCTCAGGACAGCAGCGCTTTACGGATCTCGAGGAATTCATGCGCGATGTCCAGGCGCGGCCTCAGCGGCCGCCGGATCCGCTGCCGGAGTTCAAGCCCTACGAACCCTTCGCCTACGGCGCCGCCGGTCAGCGCAGCCCCTTCGAACCACCGGTGGAACAGCGGCGGCGCCCCGAGGGCATGCCTGAAGTCCAGCCCGACCCCAATCGGGTCAAGCAGTTTCTCGAACAGTTCACGCTCAACGACCTGAGAATGGTGGGCACGCTGGAGCGGGAGGCAGAGACCTACGCCCTGATCCGGGATGCACGGGGTGGCGTGCACCGGGTCACGGCCGGTGACTTCCTCGGGCCCAACCACGGCGAAATTCAGGCCATCGCCGAGGGCGGCATCGAAATCGAGGAAATCGTTCCGGACGGTATCGGAGGCTGGCTGCTGCGATCGCGGACCATTCGGCTGCAGCAGGACGGCTGACAGAGGACAACCCGAAGGCCACGAAGCCGCCGTCGACAGGCTGACGACCGGGTTCATGGCCAGCGAAGTTGAACATGGGGCGCGCACGCAAGTGTGGCGCAGTGCTGGATGATCCAGCAGATCAATCGGGGATTTCATCATGCGAGCACTGATGCGAAGCAACAGGGAGTGGGCGGAGGGCGGCCGCGCGCGCCGACTTCTAACGCTGCTGGGCATCGTGGCGCTGGCGGTGTCGGCCCAGACCCGGGCGGGAACGCTGGAAGACATTCGGTTTTCGAGTCTGCCCAATGACGTGACCCAGATCGAATTGCGGTTCGACTCGGCACCTCCAGATCCATCCGGCTACACCATCGACCAGCCGGCGCGGATCGCCATTGACCTGGACGGCGTGACGAGCGCGCTCGCCTCCCGCTATCACAGCCTCGGGACCGGCAACGCGCGCAGCGTGACCGTTGTGGAAGCCGACCAACGCCTTCGGGTCATCGTCAACCTCACCCGCCTGGTGCCCTACGAGACCCGGGTGCGGGGCAATTCTCTGTTTCTCGACGTGGGTTCCATCGGCGAATCCAGCGGCCCGGTGGCCGAACCCACAGCTACGGTACGCACCCGGCCAGCCGAGGCGGGACCATCGGAAATCCGCGATATCGACTTCCGCCGTGGTCCCGAAGGCGAGGGTCAGGTGATCGTGAGACTTTCGAACCCGCGGGCGCCGGTGGACGTCCTCAGCGAAGCGGGCACGATTCGCATCGAGGTCGGCTCCACCAATCTGCCCCAGGCCCTGCGCCGTCGCCTCGACGTCACCGATTTCGCCACCCCTGTGTCTACCGTGGATGCGGTGGAGCAGGCCGGACGGGCAGTGATCACCATCCGGCCCCGGGGCGAGTACGACTACCTGGCCTTCCAGGCCGATGACACGCTGACCGTGAACGTGCGCCGCCTTCGGCCTGACGAGGCTGCCCGCCTGGACGATCCCTTCCGCTTCCGCGGTGACAAACTGTCCCTGAACTTCCAGGACATCGAGGTCCGGGCGGTACTGCAGCTGATCGCGGACTTCACCGACATGAACCTGGTGGCCAGCGACACAGTCAGCGGACGCATCACGCTGCGGCTGCAGAACGTGCCCTGGGATCAGGCCCTGGAAATCGTCCTGCGCACCAAGGGACTGGACAAGCGGGAGGTGGGCAATGTCCTGATGGTCGGGCCGGCCGCGGAGATTGCCGCCCGCGAACGCCAGGAATTGGACAACCAGCGGCAGATCCAGGAACTCGCACCGCTGCGTTCGGAATTCATCCAGGTTCGCTACGCCAATGCCGCCCAGATCGTCCAGCTGTTCCGGGCCGGCGAGGGCGAGGGCCGTCTGCTGTCCGAGCGCGGCAGCGTCATCGTCGACGATCGCACCAACGCCATCATCATCACCGACACTTCCGAGCGTCTGGCCGATATCCGCCGGGTCATGCAGCAACTCGACATCCCGGTCCGGCAGGTGCAGATCGAGGCGCGGATCGTGACCGCCAACACCAACTTCACCGAGTCCCTGGGCATTCGCTGGGGCGGTGGATACCGCAACAACGTCGGCTCCGGAGACAACTTCCTGACCATTGGCGGCAGCCAGCCGACCCTTGCCGAGGCCGGGACCGGGGCGGTCACCTTCCCGGACGCCTTCGCCGTCGATCTTCCCGTGGCAGCGGCAACCTCCTCCTTCGCCATCGGCATCACCGGCCAGGACTACCTGCTTGACCTGGAGATTTCCGCCCTGGCCTCGGATGGCCAGGCTGAGGTGGTGGCCCGGCCCAAGGTCATCACCGCGGACAAGCAGACGGCGACCGTGGCTTCGGGGGTGGAGATTCCCTTCCAGGAGGCCGCGGCCAGCGGTGCGACGGCAACCCAGTTCAAGGAAGCCGTGCTCTCGCTCGAAGTCACGCCGCAGATCACGCCTGATGATCGCATCATCATGGATCTGGCGGTGAACCAGGATTCGGTGGGGGCGATTTTCGGCGGTATCCCGAGCATCAACACCAACTCGATCACCACCCAGGTCCTGGTGGATAATGGCCAGACTCTGGTGCTTGGCGGCATCTTTCAGACCAGTTCCAACCGGCAGACGGACAAGACTCCCTTCCTCGGCGATCTGCCCTTCGTCGGTGGCCTGTTCCGCCGCAATCTGCAGAGCGAGGACAAACAGGAACTGCTGATCTTCATCACGCCGCGTATCATTCAGGATACCTTGACCCAGCGCTGAGCTGAGCGGCAAGGTTTACGGGGGCAGGCCAACGCCGCTTCGCCCCTCGAGCACTGGTAGCCGGCACTGCCGGCAGCAGCAGATAAGCCCCGTCGGGCCCCCGGTCGCACTCCAGTATGGAGTCTCGAGTGGGTGGCCCGCGCGGTCACTTTGGGCATGCTTCGGTTCTGAGAGGGCATGGAGAAACCTCGCAACGTATTCCTGATCGGTCCTATGGGAGCGGGCAAGACCACAGTGGGCAAACTGCTCGCTGATGCGCTTGGCCTGGAGTTCCTCGATACCGACCGCGAGATCGAGCAGCGCACCGGCGCCGATATCGCCTGGATCTTCGATGTCGAAGGCGAGGAGGGATTCCGCCGTCGGGAGGAATCCATGCTCGATGAACTGACGGCACGTCAGGGCGTCCTGGTGGCCACCGGGGGCGGGGCGGTGATCAGCGAAGAGAACCGCAAGCGTCTGGTGAGTCGCGGCACGGTGATCTATCTCGATGCCCCCCTCGACCAGCAGGTGGAGCGGACCAGCCACGATCGCAATCGCCCCCTGCTGCAGGACGGAGAGCCCCGGGACGTCCTCGAAAGACTGAGGGATGAGCGGGATCCGCTCTATCGCGAGGTGGCGGATTTCGTCTTTACTGCAGACCGCCGTTCGGCCAAAGTGCTGGCGGGAGAGATCGCGCGGGTACTGCGGGAGGGCCAGGACTGAAAGCGCAACTTCGCGAAGCCGGTGGCAGGACGTCGGTGCGCCGACTCTCGGTGCAGCTGCCTGGCGAAGTGCGTGACCGCAGCTACCCCATCCTGATCGGGCCCGGCCTGCTCGACGACGGCGCCACCCTGCGCAACTGGGTCAGCGGCCGCGAAGTATTCATCCTCACCAATGCCACGGTTGCCCCCCTCTATCTGGCGCGCGTCGAAGCTGCCTTCTCAGACTGCCGGCTGGGCACCCTGGTGCTTCCGGACGGCGAAAGCCACAAGCATCTGGGCACCCTGGACCGCATCATTGGCGCCCTGCTCGAACAGCGCCACTCCCGGTCGACGACCCTGCTGGCCCTTGGCGGCGGCGTGATCGGGGACATGACGGGCTTCGCTGCGGCCTGCTATCAGCGCGGGGTGGATTTCATTCAGGTGCCCACCACCCTGCTCGCCCAGGTGGATTCGTCCATTGGCGGCAAGACGGCCGTGAATCACGCCCTGGGCAAGAACATGATCGGGGCCTTCCATCAGCCTCGCGGCGTGCTCATCGATACCGACGTGCTCGCAACCCTGCCCCAGCGGGAACTTGCGGCCGGACTGGCCGAGGTCATCAAGTACGGCTGCATTCGTGACCTGCAGTTCTTCGCCTGGCTGGAATCCAACATGCCGGCCCTGCTGGCCCGGGATCCGGACGCACTTGCCCAGGCAATCCTGCGCTCCTGTGAGACCAAGGCGGAAGTGGTGGCCCTCGATGAGCGCGAGTCCGGCCTGCGCGCCATCCTCAACTTCGGGCACACCTTCGGCCATGCCATCGAGACCCACACCGGCTACCAGAGCTGGCTCCATGGCGAAGCCGTGGCGGTGGGCATGGTCATCGCCGCCCGGCTTTCGGCCGCGCTGGGCATGCTGTCGGCGGCCGACGCAGACCGGATCGAGGCTCTGGTCCGGGCCGCCGGCCTGCCCACCGCTCCGCCTTCCGATCTCGGCGCAGCGGCGTTTCTCGATCACATGGCCGTTGACAAGAAGGTCGTGGATGGGCGCCTGCGCTTGATCGTTCTCGACGGACTCGGCTCCGCGGTGGTTCGGGGCGACATCGAGCAGGGCGTGATCGTCGCCACGCTGCTGGCCGCCGGAGCACCTCATGAGTGAATCAGGCGCTTCGGGGGACCCCGGACGCGACCGGACGGCGGAGCGGTTTGCCGCGCTGGGGCTGGATCGGGATCCGTTTCCTGAATCCGACCTCCACGTCGACTTCTTCAGCCGCGGTGGCCGCGAACGTCACCTCGATGCGCTGGCCGATCTCTGGGGGCTTGGGCGTCCGCTGGTCCTGGTCACCGGCCCCGCCGGAGTGGGCCGATCCACCTGTTTCCACGCCCTCATGCGGCGCCTGCCCGACGACGTGCGTTCGGCGCGGGTGACGGCCGGCGTATTCCTGTCGGCCCGCAATCTGCTGCAGGCCGTGGCGCGCGCCATGGGACTGGCCGTGGATGCCGAGGAGGATCGTGACGAGATCAGGGAACGGGTCTATCAGCAGATCACGGAGCTCAGCTCGACCCGAACCCTGTGTGCGGTGCTGGTGGACGATGCCGACGAACTCGAAGCCGATGCCCTCGAGGAGCTGATCAGCCTCGCCGAGCTCTCGGCAGAGACTCCCAACGTCCGGGTCCTGCTGTTTGGGGGTGAGGGGCTGCGAAGGGTTCTCGCCGACGCCGTGGGCGCAGACCGGGTCGATCCGCTGGCCCACGAAGTAAGCCTCGAGCCCTATACGCTCAATGAGCTGCGGGGCTACCTGCAGTTCCGACTCGCCCGCGCCGGCCTGTCCGGAGCATCGCCGTTCACCGAGCAGGACTACCAGGATATCTACGTGGCCTCGCGCGGCCTGCCGCGGGATGCCAACAAGGAGGCGCGACGCATCCTGCTCTCCCGCAGCGGCCGTCTGTCACCGGCGCAGATCCGGGTCATCGGCGCCGGCGTCGCCGCCTTTGTCGTCATCGGCCTGCTCATTGTCCTGCTCAGCCCGAGTCCGTCCGAGCCGGCGCCGCAAGCCGTCCGCGAGCTGCCCGTCCCGGTCGCCCCCACCGTTGATCTGACCCTGCCGGCCCAGGCGGCAGCACCTTCCGGCACCCGGGAGTCGTCACCGTCGCCGTCAGGGCTTCGTGACGGGGGTTGGGTACCGCTGGGGAGCGCTTTCGATAGCGACACCGATAGCGCTACCGATAGCGAAGCCTGGGAGGATGCATCCGGGGTGGCCGCGAGAATGGAAGCCGAGCCGGTGACAGAGGAAGCGGCAGCGGCTCCGGCCAGCCCGCCCGTCGCGGCTGCGCCAGCCGCCGCCGCGCCGGCCACTGAAGGGCATGCTCTGCTCGGCCGGGACGCGTCGAGGTTCGTGCTGCAGGTGCTGGTGCTGTCGGCCCGGGACCGGGCCGACGCCTGGGTCGAACAGCAGCAGAACCCCGAAGCTTACGAGATCTACAGCCGGACCCGGAACGGAGCGACCCAGTACGTCGTCCTCCATGGCGACTACCCCGATCGCAGTGCCGCCAGCGCGGCCGCAGCCGGCGTGGCCCGCGCTACCGGGCAGACACCCTTCCTGCGCGACATGGCATCGGTGCAGCGCGAACTGGAGGATTGACGACAGCAGGCGTCAGGGCAGGTCGCTGGACCCCATCAGGTGGCGATCGATTTCCCGGGCGGCCTCCCGGCCTTCGTTGATGGCCCAGACCACCAGGGACTGACCGCGGCGGCAGTCGCCGGCCGCAAAGACGCCGTCGATGCTGGTGGTGAAGCGGCCGTGCTCCGCCTGATAGTTGGAGCGCTGGTCGTATTCGAGACCGATGGCGTCGCTGACCGCGTGCTCAGGGCCGAGGAAGCCCATGGACAGCAGGATGAGGTCGGCTTCCCAGTCCTTCTCGGTGCCCGGGATCTCCTTGGGCCCCCCTTCCGACCACTCCACCTCCACCGTGCGGATGCCCTTGACGTGGCCATTGCCGTTGTCGATGAAGTTCTTGCCGGAAATGCAGTAGACCCTGGGGTCATCGCCGAATTTATGGGCGGCCTCCTCGTGGCCATAGTCGACGCGAAAGATCCGCGGCCACTCCGGCCAGGGGTTGTTGGGCGCGCGCCCCTTGGGCGGCTGCGGCATGATCTCGAAGTTCACCAGCGACTTGCAGCCGTGGCGCAGCGAGGTGCCGATGCAGTCGGTGCCGGTGTCACCGCCACCGATGACGATCACGTTCTTGTCTTTGGCCGAGATGTAGGCGCCGTCGGCGTGTTCCGAGTCCAGCAGACTGCGGGTGTTGGCATGCAGGAACTCCATGGCGAAGTGGACACCCGCGAGTTCGCGACCCGGAATGGGGAGATCCCGCGGGCGGGTCGCACCCGTGGTGAGCAGCACGACGTCATAGTCGTCCCGCAGTGCCCGGACGTCGAGACTGCCGTCACTGCCATCGGCCACGGTGGTTCCGGTGACGAACTCCACGCCTTCGGCCGCCAGCAGATCCACCCGTCGCTGGACCACGTCCTTGCCGAGCTTCATGTTGGGAATGCCGTACATCAGCAGGCCACCGATGCGGTCGGCACGCTCGAAGACAGTGACCGTGTGTCCGGCCTTGTTGAGCTGGTCCGCGGCGGCGAGCCCGGCCGGCCCCGAACCGACCACTGCCACATGACGTCCGGTGCGGTGGGAGGGCGGTGTGGGGACAATCCAGCCTTCGGCATAGCCCCGATCGACGATGGCCTGCTCGATGTTCTTGATGGTCACGGCCGGGTCGGTGATGCCGAGTACACAGGCGCCCTCACAGGGAGCCGGGCACACCCGCCCGGTGAACTCGGGGAAATTGTGTGTCGCATGCAGGCGGTCGAGGGCGTCGCGCCAGCGGCCCTGGTACACCAGATCATTCCACTCGGGAATGAGGTTGTAGATCGGACAGCCGTGAGGGGCGGACTGGCAGAAGGGCACGCCGCAGTCCATGCAGCGGGCACCCTGGGTGCGCAGCCGCGCTTCGTCCGGTGGCGTGAAGATTTCCTTGTAGTCCACCAGCCGCGCGGCTGCGTCCCGGTAGGGTGCGGCCTGGCGTGGAAACTCCTTGAAACCGGTAGGCTTACCCATCGGTGGCACTGCTCCTGCTTGCTTGAGCCCACATCACTCACCGAGTCCCGGCTGCGAATGCGGATCTGTTGGTCAATACGGCCGGTCCGCCTTTCAGCCCGCCTGCGCTCCGGCGGGGATGGGGGCCTTCTGGGCATCGCTGGCCTGCTGCGCCAGGACACGCTTGAAGTCCTGGGGCATCACCTTGACGAACTCACCAAGGGCCGCTGGCCAGCGTTCGAGGATCTGCTTGGCCACCGTGGAGCCGGTGTACTCGGCATGGCGGCGGATCATGGCCTCGAGCTCCGCGACGTCGGCATCGTTCTCCACCGGATCGAGATCCACCATCTCCATGTTGCAGTTGGCGGGGAACTCGCCCCTGGGATCCCAGATGTAGGCAATGCCGCCGGACATGCCGGCAGCGAAGTTGCGACCGGTGCCGCCGAGGATCACTGCTCGGCCACCGGTCATGTACTCGCAACCGTGATCACCGACCCCTTCGACGACGGCCCGGGCGCCGGAATTGCGGACACAGAACCGTTCGGCGGCCACGCCCCGGAAATAGGCCTCGCCACTGGTGGCGCCGTAGAGACAGACGTTGCCGATCAGAATGTTCTCTTCGGCCTTGAAGCGGCTCACCTTGGGCGGGTAGATCACCACGCGACCACCGGAGAGGCCTTTGCCAACGAAATCGTTCGCATCACCCTCCACTTCGATGGTCACGCCCTTCGCCAGCCAGGCACCGAGACTCTGGCCCGCTGAGCCGGTCAGGCGAAGGTGGATGGTGTCGTCGGGCAGCATGTCCGGGCCCACGCGCTTGATGATGGTGTGGGACAGGGTGCCCCCCACCACGCGGTTGGTATTGACCACCGGCAGCTCGATCCTGACCTTCTCCCCTCGGGCAAGGGCCGGTTCGGCCAGCTCGATCAGCTTGTTGTCCAGGGCCAGACCAAGCTCGTGGTCCTGGGGGTGCTGGGCGTAGCGGCCGAGGAAATCCTCGGGTTCCCGCGCCGGGGTCAGCAGCGGAGTCAGATCGAGGCCTTTGGCCTTCCAGTGCGCCACCGCCATGTTTGCTTCCAGGCAGTCGGTGCGCCCGACCATCTCGTTGAGCGTCCGGAAGCCGAGCTCCGCCATGATCTGGCGCAGCTCCTTGGCCAGCATGAAGAAGTAGTTCACCACGTGTTCGGGCTGGCCGCGGAACTTGGCACGCAGCTCAGGATCCTGGGTGGCGACGCCCACCGGGCAGGTGTTGAGGTGGCACTTGCGCATCATGATGCAGCCGAGCACCACCAGCGGCGCCGTGGCGAAGCCGAATTCCTCCGCCCCGAGCAGCGCGGCGATGGCGACATCGCGGCCGGTCTTGAGCTGGCCATCGGTCTGCAGCACCACCCTCGAGCGCAGATTGTTGCTCACCAGGGTTTGATGGGTCTCGGCGAGGCCGAGTTCCCAGGGCAGCCCTGCATGCTTGATGGAGGTCAGCGGGGAGGCACCGGTGCCGCCGTCGTGGCCGGCGATGACGATGTGGTCCGCCTTGGCCTTGGTGACGCCTGCAGCGACGGTCCCGCAGCCAATCTCGGCGCCGAGCTTGACGCTGACCCGGGCCGACGGATTGGAGTTCTTCAGGTCATGGATGAGCTGCGCCATGTCCTCGATGGAATAGATGTCGTGGTGCGGCGGGGGACTGATCAGACCCACCCCGGGCGTGGAGTGACGGATCTTGGCGATGTACTCGTCCACCTTGCCGCCCGGCAGCTCACCGCCCTCACCCGGCTTCGCGCCCTGGATGATCTTGATCTGCAGCTCGTCGGCGTTGGTCAGGTAATTGATGGTGACGCCGAAACGGCCAGAGGCCACCTGCTTGATGGCTGAGCGCTTAGAGTCGCCATTGGCCAGGGGCGTGAAGCGCTCCGGATCCTCACCGCCTTCACCGGTGTTGGACTTGCCGCCCAGCCGGTTCATGGCGATGGCGAGGCCCTCGTGGGCCTCGGCGGAAATGGAACCGAAACTCATGGCCCCGGTGGCGAAGCGCTTCACCAGCTCGGCTTCGGGTTCCACTTCCTCGATGGGGATCGGACCGCCGTTGGCCCCGGCCTTGAATTCCAGCAGACCGCGCAGCGTCGCTTCCCGGGTGGCCACCTCATTGGTGTAGCGGGCGAAGCGCCAATAGGCGTCCTCGCTGTTGCTGCGTGCGGCCACCTGCAGGTCCGCCACCGCGATGGGGTCCCACATGTGGCGGTCACCGTTGCGGCGCCAGTGGAACTCACCCGGATTCGGCAGCACCGGCAGGCGGACCTGTTCCCGGGCCGGATAGCCGAGCTCGTGACGACGCTCCATCTCCTCGGCGAGGATTTCGAAGTCGGCGCCCTGCACCCGGCTGGTGGTGCCGGCAAAGCAGCGGTCGATGACCTCGTCGGCGAGGCCGACGGCTTCGAAGATCTGCGCACCCTTATAGGACTGCAGGGTGGAGATGCCCATCTTGGCCATGACCTTGAAGATCCCTTTTGCGGTGCCCTTGCGGTAGGCATACACCACGTCGTCATCGCAGGTGATGTGCTCGGCGTCGTCTAGGAGACCGTCCGCCCGGGACTGCCAGAGGGCCTCGAAGGCCAGATAGGGGTTCACCGCGTCGGCGCCGTAGCCGATCAGCAGGCAGAGATGATGCACCTCCCGGGCCTCGCCGGTTTCCACCACGATGCCGATGCGGGTGCGGTCGTGGCTGTTCACCAGATGGTGATGCACGGCACCGGTGGCCAGCAGGCTGCTGATGGCCACCCGATCCGGGCCGATGCCGCGGTCGGTGAGCACGATCAGGCTGTGCCCGGACTTGATGGCTGCAGTGGCCTCAGCGCAGATGCGGTCGAGGGCGGCCATCAGGCCGTCGCGGCCGGATCCCTTCGGGAAGGTGATGTCGATGGTCTGCGAGGTCCAGCCGCGATGGTTGATGTGCTTGAGGCTGGCGAGCTCATCATTGTTGAGCACCGGGTGCGGTATCCACAGCCGATGGGCGTGGGCCTCGGTGGTTTCGAGCAGGTTGCCCTCGGGCCCGATGTAGCACTCGAGCCCCATGATCACTTCTTCCCGGATGGAATCGATGGCGGGGTTGGTGACCTGGGCGAAGAGCTGCTTGAAGTAGTCGTAGAGCATGCGCGGCTTGTCCGAAAGGACGGCCAGCGCGCTGTCGTTGCCCATGGAACCCAGCGGATCCCGCAGCTCACGCACCATGGGCATGAGCATGAAATGCATGGTTTCGACCGTGTAGCCGAAGGCCTGCATGCGGGACAGTAGCGTGGCGGGATCGAAGCCGCGCGGCTCCTTCTCGGGCGACAGATCCCGGATGTCGATGCGCTGGCGCTCGAGCCACTCGCCGAAGGGGTGCTCACGGGCGAAGTCGGCCTTGATCTCCGCATCGGGGATCATGCGCCCCTCTTCGAAGTCGATCAGGAACAGGCGCCCGGGCTGCAGCCGGCCCTTTTCCACCACCCGCGCCGGATCCACGTCCACCACGCCCACTTCCGAGGCCATGATGCACTTGTCGTCATCGGTGATGTAGTAGCGCGACGGCCGCAGGCCATTGCGGTCGAGCACGGCACCGATGTAGCGGCCGTCGGTGAAGGCGATGGAAGCCGGACCGTCCCAGGGCTCCATCAGACACGAGTAGTACTCGTAGAACGCACGCTTCTCCGCCGGCATGTTCGGATGCGACTGCCAGGCTTCGGGAATCATCATGATGATGGCTTCCTGCAGCGTCCGGCCGGTCATCAGCAGGAATTCCAGCACGTTATCGAAGGTGCCGGAATCGGAGCAATCGGGTTCGACGATGGGGAACAGCTTATGGATGTCTTCACCGAAAAGCGGGCTCTGGGCCATGCCTTCGCGCGCGTTCATCCAGTTGATGTTGCCGCGGCGGGTGTTGATCTCGCCGTTGTGGCTCATGAAGCGGTTCGGTTGCGCCCGGTCCCAGCTCGGGAAGGTGTTGGTGGAGAAGCGCGAGTGCACCATGGCCAGATGCGACTCATAGCGATCGTCGGTGAGATCCGGATAGAACGGGAACACCTGCTCCGGTGTCAGCATGCCCTTGTAGATGATGACCTTGGATGACAGGGAGCAGACGTAGAACAGCTTGCGTTCGGTCAGCGATGCATCGCCCCGCAGCAGGTGGGTGGCGTGCTTGCGGATGGTGTAGAGCTTGCGCTCGAAGTCGTCGCCGACGACGCCGTCGGCAGCGGCAATAAACAGCTGCGCCACATGGGGCATGGCGGCCCGGGCGGCCTTGCCGATGTCGGCAATATCGGGCTGCACCGGCACGTCGCGCCAGCCAATGAGCGTCTGGCCGGATGCGGCAATCTGTTCGGCCAGCACGGCCTTGCAATGCTCACGCGCAGCAGGATCCCGAGGCAGGAACACATTGCCGACGCCATAGCGACCCTGCTTGGGCAGTTCGGCGCCGAGATCGCTGGCGGCGATCTCGGTGAGAAAGCGATGGGGCAGGCCGGTGAGAATGCCGGCGCCGTCGCCGGTGTTCTTCTCGTAGCCCTGACCGCCGCGGTGCACCATGCAGCAGTTCATCTGCTGGGCTTCGAGAATGATCTGGTGGCTTGCGCGTCCCTTGATGTCGCAGATGAAGCCAACCCCGCAGCCGTCTTTTTCCGAATCCGGATGATAGAGGCCGTGTTTCTCGGGTAGGCCGAGCTTCAACTGGTCTGCGAGACTTTGCATGCGCTTCTCCATCTCTAACCCGCTCGTATTCGTTGGTCACCCGCCCGTGAGCCGTGGGGCTGCTGTGCTACTTGACCGCTTAGGACGTCGTAGCCGGTGACGGCCCCATCGCCGACTTTCGTCCGCCGTGAGTCGTCCTGGTCCGCACCCGGACATGGCTACTTTGCTGCGCCTTCAGATTGCTGTCGCGGGCACAATCAGCACCCGCCCCAGTGTCCAGGCCGGCAGCCGATTCCCCCGAAGAGACGGTAAATACCGTGGCCGCGGCGCGGCCGGCAGGGGAATTTAGCACCCGCGACGGATAAGTCAACCAGCCGGACCCGGTGAACAGCGCTTGTCATCGCAGCCCCCGGGGCTCGATGATCGACCCATGAGTGAGCGCCACCGCTTTCCTGTCCTCGTCCATACCCTGATCTTCAGTGCTGATCAGCTGCTGCTGCTGCGTCGGGCCGGCACCGGGCTCTACGACGGCTTCTGGGCGCCGCCGGGTGGCCACATGGAGGCAGGAGAAACGCCACGGGAGGCGGCCCTGCGGGAAACCCGGGAGGAACTGGGGTTCGCGCTGGACTGCGAGCAGCTGCAGGCGGTGGGGCTCATGCACTACGCCGGCGGCGGGGGCGGCTTCAACCTGCTGTTCGCCGCCCGCCTCGAGCAGCAGCGTTCCCCGCAGTTCGACCGCAACATTGCCGACGCCGCCCAGTGGTGGCCGCGGCAAGCGCTGCCCGAGGCGCGGGTGCGCTGGTTGGACGCGGCTGTGGCGCGCTGTGACCGGGGCGCCCTGGAGCAAGCGGCAGCGCAGGGCGCGCCGCCCCGCTGGTACGTCGAGGGCCCATGACGGAGGCGCTCTGGTACAATGCGCGCCGCTCGTGCCCTGAGTCCCGCCCGGGACCAAAACGAATCGCGAATCAAGAGGATAGACACATGAAACAACCCGTCCGCGTTGCGGTGACCGGCGCTGCAGGTCAGATCGGCTACTCCCTGCTGTTCCGGATTGCCTCGGGCGACATGCTCGGCAAGGACCAGCCCGTGATCCTGCAGCTGCTGGAGATCACCCCGGCAATGGACGCGCTGCGCGGCGTGGTCATGGAACTCGAGGACTGTGCCTTCCCGCTGGTGGCCGGCATCGTTCCCTCTGACGACCCCAACATTGCCTTCAAGGATGCGGACTACGCGCTGCTGGTGGGCTCGCGCCCGCGCAGCAAGGGCATGGAGCGCAAGGACCTCATCGAGGCCAATGCTGCGATCTTCTCGGTTCAGGGCAAGGCACTCAATGACCACGCCAACCGTGCCGTGAAGATTCTCGTGGTGGGCAATCCGGCCAATACCAACTCGCTGATCGCGCAGCGCAACGCGCCTGACCTGGATCCGCGGCAGTTCACCGCCATGACGCGGCTGGACCACAATCGCGCCATGGCCCAGCTGGCCCAGAAAGCCGGTGCCCACGTCACCGAGGTGGAAGGTCTGTGCATCTGGGGCAACCACTCCGCGACCCAGTATCCCGACATCCATCGGGCCACCGTCAAGGGCACGCCAGCGCTCGAGCTGGTGGATCGAGACTGGTACGCCAAGGAAATGATTCCGGTGGTGCAGCAGCGCGGCGCCGCCATCATCGAGGCCCGCGGGGCGTCCAGTGCCGCGTCGGCCGCCAATGCCGCCATCGATCACATGCGCGACTGGGCGCTGGGCTGCGACGGGATCGTCAGCATGGGTGTGTACAGCGACGGCAGCTACGGCATCGAGAAGGGGCTGATCTACTCCTTCCCGGTACGTTGTGCAGGCGGCGACTGGGCCATCGTCGAGGGCATCGAGGTCAACGACTTCTCCCGTGAGAAGATGAAGGCCACCGAAACGGAACTGGCGGAAGAAAAGGGCGCCGTCGCCCACCTGCTGAAGGACTGACCCCCTTCCGGGCTGCTCACGAGCGAGGACTGCGATGCCATCATCAAGACTCCAAGAGTCTCTGGAATCCATCCGTCGGGAACTCGACGATGCCGGCACCATGGACGATGCCGATCGTGCCTTGCTCGAGCAGGTCGCTGCCGATATCGAGCGTGTGCTCGACGAAGACGACGAGACCACGCCCGATACCGTCCGCGGCCGCATGGAAAAGGCGGCCGTGGACTTCGAGGCCAGTCATCCACGCCTGGCGCGGGTGATGAACGAGATCGTCGATGCCCTGGGCCGCATGGGCATCTGAGGTCACGGGCGCGGCCGGTTGCTGAATTTTGAACTTCGGCAGCGTACATCCTGTCACGGGCGACGTGCGGGAGAGTCACCATGAACGCCATCAGCAACGTCCGCAGTCAGCTTTTGCCGCTGGTGGATGCCCTGGTCCTGCAACTGGAGACCGACCGGGATCCCGGCTCGGCGGCCTGGTTCCGGCACGTGGCGGCAGCCCTGGAAGCGGCACGGGAGGAAGAGGATCTGCTGCTGATCTTCCTCGAGCAGCTCGGACCGACTGGCCCCATGGCCGATGCGGCCCAGTTCAGCGCCCTGGCCCGCCTCCGCCTCGATCAGCTGCTGGCTCAGGCCGAAGCCGTGGCTTTCGCCTTTTCCGCCGACGGTGATCCTCATTGAAGGCCAGCCGGAGCAGCCGATGGATGGCCGCCGCGGCACTGCTGCTCGCCTTCGCCCTGGCGGGCTGCAGCAGTGGACCCGAACTGACACCCCTGGGCGCCGACGCCCGGGTCGTGGCCTTCGGGGACAGTCTGACCTTCGGTACCGGCGCCCCGGCCAGGCAGGGCTACCCCGAGGTGCTGGCGGAACTCACCGGACTGACGGTGATCAACGCAGGCGTTCCCGGTGAAACCACCACCGCGGGCCGGCAACGTCTGCCCGGCGTCCTCGCAGAGCACAGCCCGGCACTGGTGATCCTCATTCACGGTGGCAATGACACCCTGCGGCGCCAGCCCCCTGAGACCACACGCGACAATCTCGCCGCCATGATCGGGACCATTCGCGCCTCCGGCGCCCAGGTGGTGATGCTGGCGGTGCCGGGAGCTTCCCTGACGCTGGCTCCGCCGGCCTACTATGCCGAGGTGGCCGACGCCGAGGCGGTACCCATGGACGACGGCACCCTCCGGCGCCTGATGCGCAGCAGCGAATACAAATCCGATCAGGTCCACTTCAACGCACGGGGATACCGCCTCCTGGCCGAAGCGGTGCGGGAACTGCTGCTGGCCAGTGGTGCGCTTTAGACCCCGGCGCTGGGCTTCGCGGGCTTGCAATCGATCCGCGCCCGGCGGAATGCCACCAGACTTCGCTTGCTCGCCGGCGGCGCCGAGCCCGCGGGAGCCCGCCGTGGGGGCGATGGGTTTGGCTGTGCGGAGCTCGACAGTTCCTTGTCAGACAGCGCCACTTCCATGGCTGAACCGCTGGACACCCCTGCGGTCGGGATCACGCCTTGAGGCCCTCAATCGAACTTGCTCTTTTCCACGCTGTAGGCGTCGCTCTCCTCGACCCGGGGCCGCAGGCACTGGAAGTACCACTTGCCGTCCCGGCGGACGAAGTCGTCCTGGTAGTAGCCGATGATGCGGTGGAACTGCACGCTGCCGTCGGGAGCGTTGCCCGTGTAGGCCATCACGAAACGCCAGTGGCCGGTGGCAGTGTCCCCGTTGACCTCGATCTGGGGGTTCATGACCATGTGCGCCGAGTTGCGGATGCGGCCGCTGGCGGCCAGGTTGCTCATGAAGTTGCGGATCTCGTCGCGGCCTTCACAGTAGGCCAGCCCGGGCGTGTCCCAGATCCCATCTTCCACGAACAGGGCGGTGAGGGTATCGGCGTTGTGGTCATCGTCGCAGCCCGCACAGTAGCGGGCCTTGAGCTGGCGGATCTCCTCGATGTCCTCGAGCCGCTGCAACCTCTCTTCGATGGTCATGGCCATGCGTGCATCCTCCCAAAATGAAACCGCCGCCAAGTAAGCCACGACCGAGCCCAACCCGGAAGGCCGGACCCCGGAAGGCCGGACCCCGGAAGGCCTCAGGGCATCCGGCTGTCCCCATCACTCAGGTCCTACCCCTGCCCGCGATCAGGGTTTCTCTCGACGGCGCCGACGACCGCCACTCCCTAACCTTCCCCCATCAGCGTCGCGCACCGTGGGGACATCGGGGATGGAGAGGAACTTCTGGCTTGCCGGCGCGTTGACCTTCGCACTGGTTCTGACGGCCCACTTCCTGTCCGCGCCTCCCGGCCAAAGAATCGAGAGTGACCACTCACTAGCGGCGAACGACGCTACGCCCAATCCAGTTCTGGACACCCAAACATCAGTTCTGGACACCCACGAATCGTGGACGCCCGGCCCCGGAGCCCTGGATCGAGGTCTGCGAGGTCTGGACACCCAGCCGCCCCTATCCTTGGCGGAGGGCCCCATTCTGGACAGTCAGGAATGGGGCCACGGGTCGATCTTCGGCGAGCGGGCGGTGGCCGCAGGGCAGGGACCGGTGGCCGATCTCGCCTCCATGGAGGCGGTGGTCTTCGATCGCCAGGGACTCGATGCTGCAGAGCCCGGCTCGGTGCTGCCCCTGGCTATGCCCCACCTGGCGGGTCGCTACGACTGGCTGGTGGAAGAGGCCATCGTGGACTCCGATGGCGTCCGCACCCTGCGCGGCCAGCTGCTCCATCAGCAGCAGGTCTGGCCGGTCGTGTTCACCCTCGGTGCGTCCTCGGTGCTGGCAACGCTGCACACGCCGGAAGGGGCCATTGAAGTCGAGGCCTTCGGCGCCGTCGCCTGGATCGTGGCCAGCGCAGACTTCCAGGTCCGCGCTCGACCTCACCTGAGTGACTGGATGCTGCCGGAACGGCCGCCGGCCGTCCCGCCGATGCACCTGTGATGCCCGTCCATCCTGTTCGGAGTAAAGCCATGCGCGCCGCGACGATGACCCTGCTGCTTTGCGTTGCCTGGCTCGGGGCCGCACCCCGGGTGCAGGCCAGCATCGCTGAAGTGGATCTGCTGGCCTACTACACGCCGGATGCCTCTGAGCGCTATCAGGGCGATGCCGCCACCCGTATCCGCCATCTGCTGCAGGTGGCCAACGACTCTTTTTCGCGCAGCGGCGTGGCCCTGCGCATCCGTCTGGTCGCCGTCGAGCACCTCGATCAGCAACCCGTCGTGGATGCGGTGACGACCCTGGCAGCGCTGACGCGGGGGCAGAACGACCTCTACGCCTCCGTCCATGAGCGCCGGGAAAGCCTGGGCGCGGACATGGTGGTGCTGTTCGGCCGCTACGCCAACGACGGGCATTGCGGGCTGGCCTGGCAGGGTGGACGGGGCGCCCCCGGTCGTCTCGACGGGGTCGATGCTGCCCACGCCTTTGCGTTCGTCGCCATCGATTGCTCCACCTACACCCTGGCCCATGAAATCGGTCACATGCTGGGTCTGGCCCACAGTCGGGACGAAGTTCCGCAGGGCGGGACCCTGCCCCACGCGGTTGGTCACGGTGTCGCCCGATCCTTCGTGACGATCATGGCGGATCCGAACCGCTACGGGGCTCCGCGACTGCCCTACTTTTCCTCGCCGCGGCTGCACGCCTGCATGGGCCAGCCCTGTGGACGCGAAGCCTCCGATCCTGTGGCCGGCGCCGATGCGGTGGCCATTCTCAACATCACTGGTGCTCAGATGGCCGGTTACCGGAGCCCCCCGCGACAGGCCGTCACGGCGTCGGCCCCGGCTGCAAAATCGGCCCCGATCCTGTCGCCCGCAGCAGCAACCCAGGCGGCGAAACCCGCCATCGTCCCACCCAGCCAGCCCGGCGCGGTCAAGCAGCAGGCGTCCCAGGGGATGACCGCTCCCCATGCTCTGGCACCGAACACCCTCACCCAACCGGCGACCTTGCACTCCGCTCTGCTGACAACTGCTGCCAAGACTTCACTGCATGCCCCGCCCCAGGGCTCCCAGATCAACTCCACGATCGCCGCGAACGGGAAGGCCCCCAAGGCCAAGAAGACCAAAGCACCCAAAATCAAGGCGGCCAAGGTCAAGAAAACCAAGGCCCCCAAAGTGAAGGCAGCGAAGCTCAAGAAAGCCAAAGCGCCCAAGACCAAGAAGGCCAAAGTGGCCAATGCGAAGTGAACGATCCGAGCAGCGGCCGCCTGTGATGCCCCAGTGGCTTCTCGGGGCGCTGCACGAAGATCGTCGATTGCCGACGACATATCGGCAAGGTGTGGCCCGGGCGTACTCTGGAGCCGCTGATCCCCTTGGGCCGGATCCGGATAGGGTGGACTCCAGGTACGGAGGCGCGGACGCATCGTCGCTCGTGGGCGGGACAGGGCCGGATGTGAACGGCGATCTCGACAGCTGGCGCGAGGAACTGCTGGCGCTGATTCTGCGCATTGTCTGCGTGCTGGCCGTCGTGGTCGCACTGCCCAGCGCCGGCTACGCCGCGTACACGGGGCAGTACTCGATCGCCGTCTTCGACGCCGCAGCCCTTCTGGCACTGTTTGCAGTCACCTTCTCCAGCAAGTTGACCTTCCGGGCCCGGACATCCTGCTTCCTGGCGATCGTTTTCCTGCTCGGCGTCTGGATGCTGGGCGAGGTACTGGTCGTCGGGCTCGGCTACCTGCTGTCCCTGCCGGTACTCGCTGCCCTGCTGCTCGGTCTGCGTCCGGCCATGGCGTTGCTCATCCTGCAGGCGCTGGTCATGCTGGTGTTCGGTTATCTGGCCGTTGCTGACCGCCCCTTCCTCGATATGGCCCATCTGCCGTTCCAGGCCTGGGCCGTCATCACCCTGAACTTCACCCTCGTCAGCGCCATGCTCGCCCTGGGCGCTTCGGTGCTGCTGAGCCGCCTCGAAGCCGCCCTGCATCATCAGCAGCAGGCCCTGCGCTCCCTGCAGCAAAGCCGCGATGGGCTGCAACAGAGTCATCGAGATCTCGAACATGAGATGGCCCGGCGCCGGCAGGTCGAGGCCGAGAACACGCGTCTGGCCCAGGTTGTGGAGCAATCCCAGGCCATGGTCCTCATCGGTTCCGAGAAGGGTGAGATCATCTACCGCAACCGGGCCAGCGAGATGGTGTTCGAAGCAGCCCCGCATTCGCCCGTGCAGAACTTCGTCGATCTCGGCTGCGACAGCGAGACCAGGGCCCTCCTCGATGACGCCTTGCGGAAGCAGCATAACTTCGAAGGCGAGATCCGCTGGACGGGAACTTCCGGTGAGGCCCGGGTACTGCAATTGAGCCTGTCCCCGCTGCGGGAGACCGACACGGACAGCGTGATCTTCGTAGCCGTACTGCGGGACGTCACGACGGAAAAGGTGCTCGAAGATCGGTTGCGGCAGTCCCAGCGGCTGGAGGCGACCGGGACCTTCGCCGGGGGCATCGCCCATGACTTCAACAACATCATCGGCGCCATCCTCGCCCTGGCCGAGGAAACTCGCTCAGCAAGCACCGAGCCCGCCCTTCACGAAGGTATCGAGCGGATCGAGACCGCCTGCAATCGGGCCCGGGAGATCGTCCGGCAGATGCTGCTGATCGGCCGCGGCCTCGATGCGGTCGAGCGCCGGCCCGAGCGGCTTGGCGCCCAGGTCCGCGAGGCGCTGCCGCTGCTGCGCGCCATCCTGCCCGCGCCCATCGAGATCGACCTTAAGCTCGGTCCTGAGCAGCCGGTGCGCATTCACCCCGCCGACCTCAATCAGATCCTGCTGAACCTGGCCAGCAACGCTGCGCACGCCATGGGCGGCCAGCAGCACGGTCTGTTCAGGATTACCCTGAATCGGGTGGACCCCGGGTCCGATGTACTTGATGTCCATCCGCGCCTGGACAGCTCCCGCGGATATCAGTGCCTGGGCGTCAGCGACAGTGGATGCGGCATTCCGCTGGAGCATCGGCAGCGGATTTTCGATCCGTTCTTCACCACCAAACCACTCGGAGAAGGCACGGGCCTCGGTTTGCCCAGCGTCCACGGCATCGTCACGTCTCTGGGCGGTGACATGAGCGTCTACTCCGAGTTGGGCCAGGGCACGACGTTTCGGATCTACCTGCCCGAAGTGGCCGAATCTGCCGAGCTCCCGGAGCCCGCGCCGGACCCTGCGAGCACCGATGAAACGCCGTCAGGGTCAGGGGACGGCTCGCCGCACACCGGCCGCATCCTCCTGGTGGACGACGAGCCCACCATCCTCTCAATGACCGCGAGATTCCTGACCCGGGCAGGCCATGAGGTGGTGACAGCCGCCGACGGCGATCAGGCCCGCGACATGCTGTCCCTCGAACCCAACGGCTTCGATCTGCTGATTACCGATCTGACCATGCCCGGTTGCTCGGGGGAGGAACTGATCGAGTACGCCCATGCTCTCGCGCCGCAGCTGCCGGCCATCCTCACCTCCGGGTTCGGAGGCCGGCGCCGCATGGTGGACGAGCTCGAATCCCGCAGCCTGGTCAGTTATCTGGACAAGCCGTTTCGCCAGTTCGAACTGGCCGAGCGGGTGAACGCAGCACTTGCCAGAGTCAGTGTTCAGGCGGCTGGAGACAGATCAGGGTGATCTCGTTGCGGGACCCGAGCCGCAGCAGCGGACCCCAGGTTCCGGTTCCAGTGGACACGTACAGCCGGGTCCGACCACCATCGCCCCGGGCCATCTCGTAAAGACCCTTGATCCTCGGAAAGACCCTGCGCACCAGGAAATTGAACGGCACGATCTGGCCGTTGTGGGTATGCCCGCACAGCATCAGATCGACGCCGGCTTCGGCCGCCTCCTCGAGGCCGTCGGGCCGATGATAGAGCAACACCCTGAACCCTTCCGGCAGCGGACCGATGGCGGCGAGCCCGTCTGCAACGCGACGGCGGGAATCGGCGTCGTCGATGCCGGCGACGACGAAAGGCGGCACGCTTAAGTCGACCTCGTCACGGAGGACCCGGACGCCGAGGCTGCGCAGGCGCTCACAAATGGCTTCGAGATCGACGTAGCGCTCGTGGTTGCCGATGCAGTACCACACGGGCACCGACAGTTCGGCCAGACTGCCGATGTCCTCCCGCTGGATGTCGCGAAAATCGATCAGATCACCGGTGATCAGCACCGCGTCTGCTTCGAGCGTACGCACTTTCGCCACGATCCGGCGCAGCAGCGCGGGCTCCCGGGAGCCAATGTGAACATCACTGATCTGGACCAGACGCCAGGGCCGGTCGAGGCCGGGGGCAGGGAGCTTCAGTTCACGAACGGTCAGCAGTTGGGCGTTCACCGCCGCACCCAGACAGAGAGTGCCGGCGATTGCCGCGAGGGCCAGCCCTGAAGTCTGTCCCGGCAGCGGCAGCAGCAGATTGAGCAACTCCCACGGCAGGACGACACAGAACAGGATGAATGCCATGCCGAGCCAGGTCATGGACAGGGCGGCGACCCGCCTCGCCCAGGCGCCGGGCCACCATTCGTAGGCCAGCCGCCCCATGATCGGCACCACGATCAGGACCAGCAGGATAGGCGTGCCCGGCTCCCAGGCCGGCCAGATCAGCCAGGCCACCCGCATGGGCGGGTAGACGAGGAAGCAGAAGTAGATCGCGACGAGGATCAGCGCCGGCAGAAACAGACGCCGCAGGCCTCGACGTCGACGCCGGGAGGGGCTGCGGGCCCCGCTCATGGCCCCGCCCCGAGCCCTTGCCCGGCGCTGGGCGCGGCGGGTGAAGACGGAGTCGCGCTGCACTGAAAGTGGAGCGTTCGCGGCAGGATCATGGGCGGTACGGGCTCTCCAGGCGGAACGAGTATCGAGTGTGTGTCCGATTTCGGCCGGACGCGAACACCGGCCGGGCTCTATAGTACAGGCCACGAGTGGAGACCAGACTTCTGCCATACCGCGCCCGGCCCTGCCCAGGCGTGGACGGAGGGGCCCCAAGGGCGGATCCAGTGGAATTCTCAGCGCACCATCGCCTTCAACTGTCGCCCGAACAGTGCGAACAGGCGCGACGCTCCCGTGATCCGCGCTTCGACGGGCGCTTTTTCGTGGCCGTCCTCAGCACCGGCATCTACTGCCGCCCGGTGTGTCCGGCACCGCTGGCCGACCCGGCGAATCAGCGCTTCCATGCAACGGCTGCAAGCGCCGAGGCAGCAGGTTACCGGCCCTGTCTGCGCTGTCGCCCGGAACGGGCGCCTGTGCCCGCCTCGGAAACGGATCTGGCGGGGCGCGCCCTGGCCCGAATCGAGCAGACGGCAACGGATGGGGGTGGCGTCGAGCAGCTGGCGGCGGACCTCGGGGTATCGAGCCGCCACTTGCGGCGCGTCCTCGAGGCACGCTTCGGAGTCGGGCCACAGGCGCTCATCGCCAACCACAGGCTCAGGGTGGCGAAGCGTCTGCTCGACGATACCGATGCGTCGATGACCGCGGTGGCGTTGGCTGCCGGCTTTGCCAGCGTGCGCACGTTCAACGCAGCCGTGGCCCGTTGCTGGCAGCGCAATCCCACGGATCTGCGCCACCTCGCCCGGCATCGGCGCTGGGAGCAGGCGCCGGCGGTAAGGCTGCGCCTCAATACTGACGGGCCTTTCGCACACATCGCCCTGGCTGACTTTTTCGCCAGGCGGGCGGTTCCAGGCCTGGAGCAGGTCGCCGATGGCAGGCTTCACCGGCGCTGGCAGACAGCTGCTGGTTCCGGGCAGGTGTCCATTGGGTTCGAGGCCGGCGGCGTCGATCTCGAACTGTCAGGACAGGGAACGCTGCCGCTGACGGACCTGCTGCGGCGTGTACGGGTGCTGACCGACATCAGCGCGGACAGCCGTACGATCGATTCGGCCCTGGCAAGGGACCCGCTGCTGCAACCCGGGGTGGTCGCACTTCCGGGCCGCCGCGTCCCGGGCATGTGGGATCCCTTCGAAGGCGCCGTACGGGCGATCCTGGGCCAGCAGGTCAGCGTTGCGGCAGCGCGCACGCTCACGGCCCGGTTGCTGCGGCTGTGTGAAGTGACGGCACCGAAGCATCCAAGCTCCTGCGTCGATGGCAATGTGCCGGATGCCAGCGCTGGATCCACGAGCAGCGACACCTCGAAGGCCCGGGTTGATCCCAATTCCACCCGCAACGCTGAACTTCGAACCTTTCCCGAGCCTGATGTCGTGGCGGCCGCCGATCTCACCAACCTCGGCATTCCTGCCGCACGCCGCCGGGCGCTGCAGCATCTTGCCGCGTCGTGCGCTGCCGGCGAGGTCAACTTCGACGCGCCCGTGGAGCACTGGCGCGACATGCTGCTCGGTCTGCCGGGGGTCGGGCCCTGGACCGTGGAGTATCTGTGCATGCGTGCAGGCCGGGATCCGGATGCCTTTCCCGCCGGAGACTTGGTGCTGCGCACCCGGCTTGGTTGTGGGGGGCGTCTGGCCTCGGAGCGGGCGGTGCGCGAGCGAGCGCAAGCTTGGCGCCCTTGGCGCGCCTACGCGGTGCTGCAGTTGTGGGCGGCGCAGGCAAGCTCAGCCGTAACTCGCAACTGAGCCAACGCATCCCATCAATGAGGACCTGACGATGATGGCTGAACGGACGGTTGATTCCCTGCTGTGGTCCGAGATGTCGAGTCCGCTGGGACGTCTGCTGCTGGTGGCCGGCAGTGACGGCCTGCGGCGGATCCTGCTGCCGGACCCGGGCGGTCCCGTCGGACCTGAGGCCTGTTGGCATCGAGACGATGAGCAACTGGCAGCAGCGCGTGGGCAACTCGAGGAGTATTTTGCGGGTGCACGGCAGCGCTTCGACCTGCCCTTGGCGCCGCGGGGCACGCCGTTCCAGCTGGCGGTGCTGAACGCCCTGGCGGAGATTCCCTTCGGCGTGACCCGGACCTACGGCGAGATCGCCCGCCGCCTTGGTCAACCGACCGCCAGTCGTGCGGTCGGGGCGGCAAATGGCCGCAACCCGCTGGCGATTGTGCTGCCCTGCCATCGGGTCATCGGCAGCGACGGATCACTCACGGGCTATGCCGGCGGGCTCGCTGCCAAGCGCTGGCTGCTGCGTCACGAGGGCGTGGCGATCCCTGAAGGGCAGCCGTCCCTGTTCGGCTGACATCACCTGCTTGCCCTCTGTCCTGGGTGCACTGTTACGCTGTTGCCAGCGTTGACTCGAGGTGGAGGGTGGTGAGGTGGAGAGGGTTCCCGGGCTCCGACACGGATTTGGCGCAGGCCTGCTCATGACTTTGTTGGTAGCGCTGCAGGCGCAGGCAGAAGTGGATGAGGTTGCGCTGCTCAAGGAGCAACTGGAGGCGTTGCAGCAGCGACTGGAGGACCTCGAGCGCCGTCTGGATGGCAGTGGTCGAACGCCGGCTCAGAGCATGCGTACTCCGGAGTCCCGATTCGAGACCGAACTGCTCGATCAGGCCGTGACCGGGGCCGAGCGGGTCGAGGAAGCACAGGTCGCCGCGATTGATGAACCTGCGCCGATCCGCTTCGGTGGCGCCCTGCGCTTCAACCACTTCTTGCGTGAAGACGTGAGCGATTCCCGCACTCGCCGCGGCGACAGCGGCTTCGACCTGTTCCGGCTCAATGTGGACGGTGAGATCCGTGAGATCATCCTGTCGGCGGAATACCGCTACTCGCCCAGCATGGATGTGATCCGCCACGGCTGGATCGGCTACCGGTTTGCCGACGACAGTATGGTCAAGCTCGGCATTCACAGGGTGCCCTTCGGGCTCCTGCCCTTCGCGTCCCACAACTTCTGGGACGGCGTCCCGTTCTACGCCGGCTTTTCGGACAATCACGACCTCGGAGTCGCGTACCAACGCAGTGACGGCCCTTGGGACTTCCACCTCGCATTCTACAAGAACGAGGAACTCGGCAGCGCCGGCACCCTCGCGCGTTATGCACCGGACGTGGTCCGCCAGGGCGAGCAGCAGAACGAGGAAATCAACCGCTTCAACGCCCGCGCAGCCTACACGCTCGGCCGGGACACCGGCTGCGAGCACGAACTCGGGGTCTCCGGTCAGCGGGCGGATCTCGTCAATGCCACCACCGACAGCCGGGGCAATCACTGGGCCCTGGCCGGGCATCTCGACAGCCGCTGTGGCCGCTGGAACCTGCAGATTCAGGGCATCCGCTACGTCTACGACCCGGACAACCCCGCAGGCGTAAGCAATGACAGCGTCCGGCTGGGCGCTTTCGGCACCAGCTTTGATCTCGCAGCCCGTGGCAAGCTTGCAGTTGCCAACCTTGCCTACAACTTCGCGCTGCGGGATTCCTGGCTCGATCAGGTGATCTGCTACAACAACTACTCGCGCCTCTTCAAAGACGTTGGCGCTGGCCGCGATTCAGAGCTCAACACGGTTGGCTGCGGCATCGGCGCTGGGCCGCTGTTCGCGTACGTGGACCTCATCTTCGCGCGCAACATGCTGTTCTTCGGTGACGGCAGCATGGCGGACAGCGATGATGATCGCTGGCGGGGCCGCCTCAACATCAATCTGGGATACTACTGGTGAGTGTTTTGCGACGATCGACGCTGCTGTTTGTGACCGTCATGGTGCTGCTGCCTGCCGCAGCAGCTGATCGCCTGACAGTCGTATCCTGGGGCGGCGCATACGTTAAGAGCCAGATGCTCGGATTCATCCTGCCTTACGAGGAGGTCAGCGGCACGACGGTGGACGTCCTCGAGTACACCGGCGGCATTGACGAGGTGCGCTCCCAGGTGCGCTCCTGGAACGTGCGCTGGGACGTGGTGGACATGGAACTGTTCGATGCGCAGCGGGCTTGCCGCGAGAATCTGCTGATGCCATTCGACCACGATACCCTGCCGCCGGCCCCGGACGGCACGCCGGCACGAGAGGACTTTATCGAAGGCAGCCTGCTGCGCTGTGGTATCGGCAACGTCGTCGCCGCCACCGTGGTCGCCTACGACCAGGATCGTATCGAGCAACCGCCGCAGAGCATCGAGGACTTCTTCGACGTCCAGCGTTTTCCGGGGCGGCGCGGCCTGCGACGCTCGCCGAAAGTGAACCTGGAGTGGGCGCTGATCGCAGATGGGGTGCCTCGAGAGGAGGTCTACCGAGTGCTGAACACTGACGAGGGCGTGGAGCGTGCGTTTCGTGTGCTCAGTCGGATCAAGCCCTGGGTCGACTGGTGGCGCAGCGGAGAGGAGGCAATCCGGCTCCTGGAGACTGGCCGCGTGAGCATGACATCGGTATTCAACGGACGCGTGTTCGATGCGGTGCAGCGCGGCGAGAACTTCGCAATCCTTTGGGACCATCAGGTCTGGTTCATGGACGTCTGGGTCATCCCCCGCAACGGGCGACGCACCGAGCAGGCCGCCGACTTCATTCGCTTCGCCACCAATACGGAAAGCCTGGCCAGACAGATGCGTCATATTCCCTACGGACCCGTGCGCCGGTCGGCGCTGGAGCGAATCGACCCGGAGATTCGCCGGCAACTGCCCACAGCGGCGGAAAACACGGCCACGGCAATCGAGGGTGATGCGGAATGGTGGGCTGCCAATCTGGACCGGCTCACCGGGCGCTTCGAACGCTGGCTGGAGCGCCCGGTGATGGTACCGAGGGAGCTGCCGAACTGAGGCCCGCAGATTTCAGATGGGTGCCACGGTGAGGGTCAGCCGGCCTGCATAGCTGCCGGGCTGGGCGGTGGCGAGTACGGTCTCGTCGATGCGGACCCGGACGCTGGCATTGGTGGCTCCGCCGCAATCCGTGGCTGCAGCGTGGGCATTGCCCGCCGCCACCGGCGCCCCGCCTGCGGTGAGGCTGCGCCAGCCGCTGCCATCGCTGTAGTCCACCGCAAACGGCAGTTCCACGCCGTCCTTGGCCACCACGAAGGCCTGGCCCGCCCCCTGGCCGCTGGCCTCTACCAGATAAGCTCCTGCCGGATCGTTGCGGTAGACACAGAGCGCATCACTGCCGCTGAGGTCACCGCTGCCGGGGAAGAACCCCAGCGCGATGTCGTTGAGGCTGGAGATCCGCACCAGGTCGGGAATCTCCACCCGGATCACGAAGGTGGTGGAGTCGGTGTCCCGGCCATTGGAGCCACCGTTGATCTCGAGACTGAACTGACCCGTGTAGACTCCGGCCCGGGCCCCGGCCAGTTCACTGCCGAGCAGGCGGACGATGAGGCGACCATTGGGGCCGCCCCGGGGGCAGCCGAGTTCGTCTCCGGTCTTGTCCGTGGCGGTGCCCACGTTCGGCGACAGGACCTCCTCGACGCCACTGCGCAGGTCGCGCAGACGCAGTTCGAGGTTCAGGAAGTGACCGCCATCCACATGGGCAAGGCGAAAGCTGCTGCCGCTGGCGCTGCCATCGAGGGACTCGACTTTGGCCCCGAACTCGCGCAGCTGATTGTCGTTGTTCGCGGTCAGCCGATTGCCCACCACGGAGACGGCACAGAAGTCCCGGCTCGCCGTCAGCTGCCCGGTTCCCGGCGACCAGTGGCCGAAGTCGAAGTTGGACAGCGGCGTCACGGCCACCGCGCCCTGGGCCAGCAGGGGCAGCAGACCAGCCAGCAGCAGACCCACGCCCAGCAGCGCGCGGGCGAGACCGCGTACCGGTGGCATGAATGGGTGGCATGAATGGGTGGCTGGCGGTGGTCATGAGATGGTCCTCGAATGGTCGGTGCTGCGAAAGCTGGGGTTCAGGAGCTTCAGGTTCCTAAGCAAAGGGCGGCTCATGGCCGCCCTTTGGGTGTTGCCGGCGCGTCCCTGCGCCGCAGCGGGCTGGCCTCAGTTGGGCTCCACCAGCAGGGTGATGACGTCGGTGTAGAAGCCGGACGGTGCGGCCTGCAGGGCGCTGGCGGCGATGCTGACGCCGAGGGAGGCGTTGCTGCTGCCGCCGCAGGTCAGCGAGGTGGCGCTGCCGGTGCCGGCCAGGGTGTCGCCGGAGCTGACGTCGCTGCCCCCGGTGATGTCGGCGGCGTCGTTGAACCTCACGCTGTAGGGAATGGCGTTCGGGCCATTGACGAGCCGGAAGCTGCCACCCTCGGCCTGCGAGGAGCTGATGGTGACGTTGTAGCTGCCGGTGCCGTTGCGGTAGACGCAGAAGTCATCGCTGCGCTCGAGGTCACCGGAGCCGGCGTAGGTGCCGAAGTCGATGTCGTTGAGGCCGCTGATCTGCACGCGGTTGGCGATGTCGACGCTGACGGTGAGGTCACCCGTGGACGTGGCACCGAGCGAGCCGTCGTTGGCGCTGTAAGCGGTACCGGCGGCCACCATCAGAGAGGCGAGGGCGATACCTTTGCCGAGCTTGTTGATTGCGAAGGCCATGATGTCTATCTCCAAGGGTGTATGGTCAATCTGATCCGCGGTGGCGTCGGTGTTTGCCGTCGGCCCCTTCCGCGGGGGTTGCCCTAGAGGTTCCAAGGGCCGTGCCAACATGGGGTTTACAAAGGAGGGGGATGGGGGGATTCTGGACGAGAACCCCTTAAGCATCTGTTATGAAAGGAAAAATAAATCGACCAGCAAGAGCCGCTCTGGCCATGAAGCGGTCTGAAGCGGCTTCTGTGAACGGCAGGTCAACTGCCGGGCCCCGGCTAAAGCTGACGTGCCACGTCACCCGGCCCCTCCCAAACCCGACACTTCCGCCGCCCCAGATACTGG
>JAFIFJ010000172.1 GCA_020832085.1 Gammaproteobacteria bacterium
GCTTTTCGGGCACCCACGTCTACTCAATAACCGGTGGCAACGAGCGGGCCATCGGTCGCATAGAACTCGACGGCGACGGCGCAGTCATCGGTGGCGATCAGGACGTGAACGAGGCAGGTTTCGTCCGCACCGACATCGCCCTGCTCGGCGGCAACTACCAGGTGGACCCCCAGACCGGACGTACGCCATTCCGGGTCACCAGTGAGCTGGGGACCAGCGATTTCATCGTCTATCCGATCGGCAACGACGACGCTATTCTCATGTCGACTGATCCGGACTTCATCGCCGCTGGCACGTTGCGGCGCCAAACCGATGCGGCCATCTCCACCAGCATGATGGCTGGCGCCCATGTTGTCTTCTCTTCTGGCGCCAACCTCGGTGGCAATGTCACCACCCTGGCGCGGGTCGTGCTGACCGAGGACGGCACGTTCAGCGACGGTCGAATCACGATCAACGGTGGAGGCGAATTGCTCGATGATGCCCCGCTGACTGGGACAGCCACGGTCAATGCTCTCGGCGTGGGCCAGGCAACCATCAGCTACGACGGAATCACAGAAGATTTGCGATTGCGTGTAGCGAGCGCAGACAGTTGGGCACTACTTTCCCTTGCTCAGGGTCAGCTGACATCTGGATCCGGCGTGCGACAGGTCCAACAAGACTACAGTAACGCCAACTTCACCGGCGACTACGCTTTCGGCTTCGACCAATTCACTGGCGACACCCTCACCTTGGGCGTTGGCGACCTGACGGGCGATGGTGCTGGGGTCTTCAATGGCACAGCATCCAGTTCCCGCTTCCGCGAGGGGATCGGCTTCAGCCTCCCTTCCCTGTCCATCTCAGGGACCTACGCGACCCGGGCAGATGGCCGCGGCACGGCCTCCTTGCCTGGGGTTTCTGACCAGAGTCGCTACTATCACGTAGACGATGAAACGATTCTCATGATCGGGATGGATCCCGGGCAGTCCTTGACGCTTGGACTGACGCGGCGTTCTTTGGATCCCTGAAGTGGGGGAGCTGATCTGGGGTGCGGTCAGTCAGGCTGGCCGCTGCTCCTGACAATAGGGGGAGAACCAACAATGCACGAAGTCGAGCTGATCGCTCACTGCCTGAATTCAGCGACCCGGAGGCCAGCGCATGGCTGTTCTATCTCTGCTGGATGACCGCGCCCGCCCCAAGGGATCTCGCGACCCTCTCGGCTTCGAGATGGTGTGGACCCATTTCGGCCGAAAGGTGGTCGGCAACCTGACCACCATCACGTCCTCGTGGCGAATCTTCTCCGTTGGCTTGCTGGGCTTTCATTGGTGCAACCAGCTGTGCCGTGATGCCCACCCTGTGGATAAGCAGCTGATTTTGCAGCAGCACTTTCTGCGCTACGAGCAGCTGGCTGCCTATCTTCGAAGCAGCGCCGACGACAATGAAATCATGGGCATTACCCGGGTGCGCAAACGTCTGGGTGAAGCAGGAAAAACGATCAGCATCGGTACCGACCAACAAAGTCTCATCCTCAGTGACCAGGTGAGCTACGGCATCTGGGGCCTCTATTCCACGGCCCTGCGCGAGACCGGCTTAGTGCGCGGCGATTTACGTGAACTGACTGATACCGGCCTCGAGATCGCACTTCAAATCGAGGAAAGTTTGAAGCGTGGCAATGACGGGCTGGGAGTCAATTGGTACTGGGCTTATCTGCGTGGCGATCGAAAGGCGGTACCCGTCGCCGATCTAGAACGAGAAAAGCGTCGCTTCGTCAGGGCCATCACCGCACCGAAGGTCAAAGATGAACTCATCCGAGCCCTACTTCGAGGCTCGGGCAACCACTCCTGCCAGCTTGCCCTGTATGAAACTTGCCACTCTCTGCCGAGGCCGAAATTGGAGCAGGCTGAGTTGGGCCCCTTGGTGGCCACCATCGGGCAACGTACGAAATCCATAGAGCTGAGCCAGGCCCTCGGCGACATTAGCCAGATTGAACGCCTGCTGGTGACGGCCAACGTCCTGTTCAGCTACTTGCGACGCCAAGACCGCGAGCCATTGGCGGCCATGGCCAGCGCAATTGATCAGACCTATAGGTTCGACTACCTGCCTGACGGGCCGGAGCTTTCCAACGTCCCCTACGGTACCGACTTGGATACACTTCGCGCCCATCTGCGCAGAGGTGACACGCTAGCGGCCCTACGCTGCCTACTGGACATGAACAAGAAGGTCATGACCGGGCGCGGTGGGGCTGCGTGGGTAGAGGAAAGCGCTGATGGCAGATTGAGAGTGCGAGTAAAGGCCGAAACAGCCCACCTGCCACCGATCAAAGAACTGCGGTCTCGCTGGGACTACGACTACTTCCTGCGCTCCTATGCTCGCATTGCCGCCATGGAGGAGCGCTGAGGATGGAACTGAGCACCATCTCGGACAGCTTTCGAGCGCAGATCGGTGAGTACGAGCGGGTAGTCGCGGCCGTATTCACCACCTACCGCTTCGAGCCTGAATTCTTCGAGCAGGAAATCATTCCCCTGATGCTCGACCAGGGGCTGGCCTATTCCTCGGACCAGCGGATCAAGTCCATCCAGGTCCGCGAGGCCTTGTCGAACGCCGGCCTTCCGCTGGAAGTGTTCTACGACATTGACCTCTTTCGCCAGCAGGGAACGGTGTCGCCGTCGATGGAGTACCTGCACCACGGCATTCGCGGCGAACGCAGTGCTTTTCACGCCAAGCTGGTCTTGGTGCTGATCGAAGACGTGGACAGCGGCGAGCAAAGCCTGTGCGTTGGGGCGGGCTCCGCCAACCTGACCATTGCAGGCTGGTGGGAGAACATCGAGTGCCAGCACTGGGAGCGGGTGTACAGCGGGCAGCCAAGCCTCCGCTTCCTGAACCAGTTACGGGCGGATGTTGCCTGGATGGCGGCGCGGCGCAAAGCCGTTCCGGGTGACTCAGGCAATGCGCTGCCTCGTATCCAAGCCTATCTCGAGAACTGCAGGAGCTCCAAGAGTGCCCCCCCAGTCTCCTATTACGGGTTGTCCAGCCTCGCACTGGCCCAACAAAACCGATCGCCTTTCAGGCGCTTTCTGCGCGATGCACTGACGGCGCAGTCACCTCATTACCAAAATTGGACCATGGAGATCATTTCGCCCTATTTTGCGGAAAGCCCCAGCTTCGACGGTCACGACCACTTTCTCAACGACCTGCCCATTCAGGAGATCCACATCTTCCTGCCTGAAAACGACCAGAGCGAAGCACTGTGCAATAGGGAGTACTACGAGCGCCTCGAGAAGGCTGACGGCGTCAGTTGGGCACGCTGGGCACCAGAGATATCCAAGAACCTGGGGCTCAAGACACCGGTGAATCGCACCACCCATGCAAAGATCTACCACCTCTACAACGGCATGCAATCCTGGGTATTCGTGGGATCAGTGAACTTCACTCACCGCGCCACCAGCGATAACCAGGAGGCCGGTTTCTTCACGCAGCTGCCATCCCAGACCAGGTTCCTTGAACCGATCAAGTCAGCACCGGAAAAGTGGTGCCCGGAGGACAAGCTGCCAGGGGGCGACGAAGCGCATGAAAACGCTGCCGAGTTGCCTGATCTGCTTCTTAGCTACGACTGGAAGCAACGCCAGCTCTCCGGATCACTCGGCGAACGCCATACAAAGAAAAAGCTGATCCTCGACATCCTTTCACCGGAGGGCGCGGTCCGAGTGGCGAGCATCGAGCTGGACCATGACCATCAGCCGATTGACTGCGATGTGGAAAAAGTCGAAGCGTTACTCAAGAACAGCGGTTTCCTGAGAGTCGAAGGCCACTGGGTACCAGGCCGGGTAGCCATTCCCCCCTCCGACGCAATGGTCCAACAGCTGAACTGGACCCACAAGCCGCTGGATCTACCGCATCTGACGCCACAGGAGATCATGCAGATCTATGCCGGGCTGAGTCAGATGCGCCGCAATCAGGTCATTGAGTTCCTCAAGCAGCGTCAGCTGCGCGAGATGGGCTTAATGACAGAAAACGCTGGAAGTGAGCCGAACGAGGCCACCGAGCGCCAGTTCTTCGCTGAATACGCCGAGCTGTTCCATGCCTTCCGCAATCTGCGCCGTCGCATGGACGAGGCCTTCTCCGAGGAACGCTTGGGGCTGGTCGACTACTACCTCAGCGGTCGAGGCATGGATAGCCTGCCCACGCTGCTCGAAAGTCTTTACGAGGAAAGCCAGGGTTTGGATGAGGTGACCATCTACCTCGCCCTCCTCTGCCTGATACAGATCTATCAGCACCCGGAGTACCAAAAGCGACCTCAGGTCGACCACTACCTCCAGGAATGCCGGAGCAAGGTTGCGTCCATAGAAACCTCAAAAGAGATTCGTTTGATCGGCAACGATACCGAGCGCACGCGCCGTTTCTTCGATTGGTATCGCGCCCACTTTCTTCGCGAGTACCGGACGAGATCAGACGAGGAAGAGCATGCAGCCGATTGATCTGACCACCGCCGGTAAGCTGCTTGATTTCAGCGGAGGCGACTCGCAGCTCGAAGCGCTTGGCACACTGCAGCTCGAAGGTGCAGTGGCCTTGCAGAACATGCTCACCAATCCAGAGGTAGGCATGGGCTTCCTAGCTGATGAGGTCGGTATGGGCAAGACCTATATCACGCTCGGCGTGGTCGCCATGATGCGCTACTTCAATCCTGGCTACCGGGTGCTCTACATTTGCCCAAGCCGAAACGTGCAGGAAAAGTGGTACGACCGCGAGCTACCCAACTTCATCAAAACCAACGTACGGACACGCAACTTCAGGATTCGCACACCCCAAGGCGAATCCGGCACGCCGTCCATTTCCTGTTCCAACGTCGATGAACTGATCCACGCTGCAACCACGGGATACTACGGTGACATCTTCGTGCGCATGTCCAGCTTCAGCATGGCCATGGGTGAAGACGAACAAGGTCTGGAGCGGCATCTGCGCGAGCTGAAGGAGCACGTGCCGACCTCAGTTCTTGGAACAGTCCCTCGTCACAAGGAGGAGATCAAGAAAGCCTATGCCAGGGCACTCAACTACCTCCTACCCACCTTCGACTTGGTAGTCATCGACGAGGCGCACAACCTGAAACACCCCTTCGAAAGCAGCGCTCGCAACCTTGCGTTGTCTCGTATTCTGGGCTTCAACCAGGAAGAGGGAGAGAGGTATCGCAAACGGGTGAGGTCAGCTCTGCTGCTCTCGGCCACACCATTCGACTTGAACCCGATGCACCTGTACAACCAGCTCAATCTGGTCGGCAAGCCTCACCTGCTGCCCGACGAGGAGCACTGGCAAAATCAAGGTCGACTGAAAGATGCCATGGCCCGTTTCATGGTCAGGCGCCTGAACGAGCTGCTGATCCATGGGCAACGACACACGAGGAACATGTATCGGCGAGAGTGGCGCAAAGGTGAACGCGCCGAGATCAATTTCGAGTCCGACGAACACAAACTGATCACTGCCCTTGTCCAGAAGCACATCGGCGATCTGCTGAACAAGGAGGGGGGCAACCCTTCCTTCCAGATGGGTCTCCTGGCCTCCTTCGAAAGCTACGCGCAGACGACCCAGTCAGGGCCCGTCGAATTCGATGGGGAGAAGCTGCCGGACAGCCGCAGCGATGCCAAGGATCGCCACGTGATTGCCGCCATCCGCGACAGCTACGTGACCAACGAGCGCTTCGGCCAGTCCCTTCCACATCCAAAGCTGGACCAAGTCTCCAGGCAGGCAGCCGAGCTGGCGCTACCGCAAGGCCGCAAGCAGTTGATCTTCGTGCGCAGAGTCAAGAGCGTGACGGAACTCAAGCAGAAGCTCGACGATGAGTACGACGCCTGGATGCGCAGCCATATCGACAACGCCCTGGCGGGGTTGACCGATCAGTTGCGCTTCATCCGCCGGGTCTGGAGTGTCTACTACGATGCGCGCAAGGCCAGAGACGATGACATCTCAGGTGGCGAGGTCACGGCCAGCGATGGCGAGGAGGAAGAACGACTACCGCCCAAGAACGACACCATCTTCAATTGGTTCTTCCGCGGCGAGATGGCCAAGGAGCTGCAGGACGCCCTTGTCGATGAGCCAGTTCGCTGGCCCACCCCGGAGGCCGTGAAGAAATCACTGATCTCCAGGAACCAAGCCAACATCCTGCTCTTCGAGTTCAATTGGGCCTCCTGGGTAGCCGAGACCCTGTTCGGCATGAGCCTGACGCAGCTGGTGGCGCAACTGGGTGAACACCGAGTGGATGAGGCCTTGGCCTCAAGCACTGCAGTGCCGAACGACGATGGCCTCTCGCAGTTCCTCGCCATCCAGCAGGCCTTTCTTCAAGAAGTCGCTAGACAACATCCAGAGATGCCTGGGCTAGCTGAACTACCAACCTACCTGCAACGCCTGGTTCGCGAAGGCGATGCGCGTTCCGGCGACAAAAGGGACCTGCGGCAGACGTTGTTCTCGCGGACCTTTTTCACCCATCTGCAGCAGACCGGCCTGGCGCATTTCCTATTCGCAAGCTCCGGGAAGCTGGCAGAAGCCATTAGGAGCGGGTATCGAAACCTCTACGAGCACATCCAGCGTGTCGAGATTCACCGCCAGCTCGTGGCCCAATCCTTCCGCAGCGGGCACCCTTTCATCGATCTGTATCTTGCC
This sequence comes from Gammaproteobacteria bacterium, assembly GCA_020832085.1. Taxonomy (GTDB): domain Bacteria; phylum Pseudomonadota; class Gammaproteobacteria; order Pseudomonadales; family Azotimanducaceae; genus SLTB01. The sequence goes on from JAFIFJ010000172.1 coordinate 6,625, forward strand.
CGCCTGCACCTAGGCGCAGGCGATCTGAATGAGGGTCGACGCCAGGAGTGGCTACAGGTGCTCTGCCGAATGCTGGACGATCAGCGCCTACAGGTTGGCTTCAGCTCTGCCAAAGAGCTGGTCTTGCTCAATGAAAATCTCGACCTGGTGATCAAAAACAACCTGCCCGGCGCTTTCGGCAGAACCCAGGATGAGCTTCGACTGTGGCTGAACCATCAGCTCCCTTCCAGTGCCCCGATCATCGGTGCGAACGGCGAAACTAGCGCCAACCGCTCCGTCCAAGCGCGCAAATTCCGTATGCCGGGCTATCCCCTGATGCTGGTCTCCACCGACGTCTTTCAGGAAGGCGAGGACCTGCATACGTTCTGCGACAGCGTCATCCACTACGGGCTGTCGTCGTCGCCGGTCAGCATCGAGCAGAAAACCGGGCGCGTGGATCGAGTGGGGGCTCTGGCCCATCGCCAGCTACTGGGGCTCGAGGCAGGACGCAGTGCCGCCGATGATGACTTCATCCAGGTGAGCTTCCCCTTCGTGCGCCAGAGCATCGAGGCCGTTCAGGTGCGGGCGCTCTGCAACAACCTGAACACCTTCCTGGCCTCTTTGCATGAGATCGGCGTAGCCGGTAAGTCGATGGACGAATTCGTGGATGCCTCGCGGGAGCTTTCCAATCGCAAAGAGATCCCGGATCAATTGCTAGATCTTCTGGTGTCACCTTATGCACCGCCAGCGCCACGCCGCTTAAACCGTAAACTTGCAGACCGCATCGACCGCGACTCCCAAACTCGCACCGAGGCGGTTCGACACGTCAATGCCATGGTCGAATCGGCCGTGGGCGCCCGGCTGGACAGTGCTGGCCCGGTCTCGGTAAACGTTCCGGAGCTTCAAAACAGCACTTCAACGTCCGCCTGGATTCAGCTCGCTCCAGTGGAGAGATGCTGTTGCGCGTGACTGCCGTTGACGCCGTCGAGGTGATCACCCCCGCCGAATTGACCAAACCATTCCTCCTGGAACGCCAGGCCACGCTCTACCAGAACACGCTGTATCGAACCTATGCCATTCGGGTTAAGGATGGCCTCAAGCTGTGCCGGGATGCGGAAATGCTGGTTGGCGACTCCGATCTGACCTACGAGGCCGATATCGTGGGCCTCTTCGGTCGCTTCGTGCTGCCGGCGGGGATCGATGAGAAGCTCTTGCCGCTGGACGACTTTCTTCCGCGCATCGATGAAACGGACGTGAACACCTATCTCACTGATCGGTTTCATTGGAACGGGACGTTCAATGTCAAAAGGCGCCCTGCTTCCTTGAGTATGGTTTTCAAGTTCGACGAAGATCGTCGGCGCAAGCATCTTATTCGAGTAAGTTACCGACGAGGTTGCTGCTACTTCGAGGCCACGGTGGCCGACTGGAGCGTGGTTGATTCCTTCTCAGCAGGGAAGTTGCTGCGGTGCACCTGGCTGAGGAACCGGAACATCGATCTCGTTGGCTTTCTGGTGCGACCGGATGGATGCCTGATTGCGCGGGCCATGCACCCCGCCTATAGCTTGACGTGGGAGGAACTCATCTTCACGGCCTTTGTGCTTGCGGTGGAAGCTGACAGGATGGAATATCTTATCAAAGAAGAGGACGAATACTGATTTTAGCGCGATGCTTCAGTTTATGGAGTCATCAAAAACTGTTGTTGTGACGCGCTCAGATATCAGTCGAACCATCCCGAAGGATTCATCCAGCTATTGCTAATCTCAGAGCGTCTTACTGAACTTCAAGCAACTGACAGACGAGACAGATATGGCTCTAATTAACTGCTCAGAGTGTAGCCGAGAGATAAGCGACAAGGCCTCATTCTGTCCCCAGTGCGGCGCACCCTTAGAAGGAGCGTCTCAGCCTACAGAGTCAGGTGCGCTCAAGAACGAAGACGTTAGAAGAAAAGTAACCCAAGCTAACTTCAATAACGAAATGTCTGGATTATGGATATTTCAGGTCTTTGTTGCAGCTTCCGGCGTGGGCTTCTACAGCAATTCGTGGTACGCCTTCGGTGCGACTTTGTTCGTACTGGCGCTGCTTCCTCATGTTCCTATCCTGGGCCATCTGGCAGCCATCGCACTGGCATCAGGCGCTGGATTCGGGGGCTATTGGCTGGGCGCCCTATGGAGCGTTGAAGCGGGGTACGTCGTTGGAGGGTTGATTTTTGTGGCAGCTTTGGGTGCAAATTTATCGAGTATCGATTGGGCTAGGGATATAAACAAGACATCGGATTGAACGGATCAGGGCAATGTAGACAAAAGAGAACATGAAAACGTCGTCGTGTGCGAGCCATGTTTTCGATTTTTTTCGGCAACGTTTCTGTATCGCATAGGACGCCACTACTTCGAAGCAAGGGGCGCAGAACCACGCGTCGCCCCAAGCCATGCGCGGCCTGAAGGCAAGTCTAAAACGCTCGATTTTAGGCTATACAGGACACTGTAACACTCTAGAGGGGAACCCGGATGCAAGAATTTCTAAAGATAATCACTGCATGTGCTGCACTTATGGTGGTGGCTACGCAATCTTCAGCCGACACCTTCGGACCACCAGAGGGCTTCTTGGATGGCGAAATGTTTGTTGTGAATCGCGGTAGAGTCATTCAGAGAAAGCCTGTCAAAAATTTCATTGACGAATTTGAATCCATGAAACTGACGGATGGGTCCTTTCCGAAATTTATTGAGTGGCGGCCTATAACTCGAAGCGAGCCTCCGGAGGGTCAGGAGTACATTAAGGCTGCCTTTCGATCGGGAAGTGAAGAAATAGAATTTGAATTCACGTACTTAATTGATCGTCAGATGGATGATGGCCGAATGATTGTACGTCTTTTGTATGTAAACCTGGCAAACGAAGCAAGGATGTCCGCACCAGATTTTCTGTATTTGATGCAAGGCGGGTGATGATGGTTTCAATCGACCAACAGCAAGTGCCGAAAAAACCCACATCGATCTCCGCGGATTCAGTCGCTACTTGGGAAGTACGCCACGGGCACACTGCGTGCAGAGGTCGAGAATGTAACTTTCAGTCGCATCTGGTCGCGGCTCGCGAAACGCCGATCTCCCAAACTCGGATCGCACCCCACTCCCGAGCCACCGAATATCGATACCTTAGCACTGCGTTCGCAACATCCGTCGGCAGGCAAACACCAAACTTCAACTCAGCCACGAAATCCGTGTCCAGCGGCAATAGCGGTGGCTCATCGTGCGACGCCTTCAGGACAGCAGCTATCCGCTCTCGAAGCTCCTCCGCATTCGCAGAGCTGCTGAAAGTCACCGCGAAGTTGTCCCAGGCCACCTTGGGCGCCTGATCGGCCACTCTGGCAGCCATGGCTGCGTTGAAGGCTGCACCAGCAAACGTCCACCAGACGGTCTGTCCGCTTTCCTTCACTTCCAGGGTG
>JAFIFJ010000023.1 GCA_020832085.1 Gammaproteobacteria bacterium
CGGCTGCGGACGCGGATCTACCGGTAAATCCATCCGGTCCGCCGGTGCGGTTGCGCTCGGCCCGGGTGCTGTTGCGCGCCATCCCTGGCGCGCGACCCGATTCGCTCCCGGCGAATCGGTCGACGTACTGTCGAGTACGCCTGCGCGCCCGGCCTGTCGCGCGCCTTGTCTTTCCCGGCATCTCCACGCCCTCGCTTCGCGCATCGGTGAGATATGCGGGCTAGGCATCAGACGCACCTTTTCATGGCTGTTCGCGTCAGCGCCAGCCCACCCGGTCCGCGATGCGTACCGCCTCGGGGTTGTGAACACCGAGCTCCGCCACGTTGAGGTCGTCGAGGACCAGCTCGCCCCAGGCCACCAGCATGGGATCGAGTTCGATTCCCGCCACCACCGGATACTCGTGGCTGCCCCGTGCGAACAGGGTCTGGGCCTCGTCCGAGGCCAGGAACTCCAGAAAGCGCAGCGCGTTGTCACGATTCGGAGCATGGCGCGCCATGCCCGCCCCACCCACATTCACGTGCACGCCCCGGTCGTCCTGGTTGGGGAATATGATGCCCACCCGCTCCGCCGCCGCCCGCCGCTCCGGCTCCTCGGACAGGGCGAGGCGAACGTAGTAATAGTGGTTGGCCACGGCCAGCTCGCATTCACCGCTGGCGACGCCGAGGATCTGATCCGTGTCACCGCCCTGGGGCGTACGTGCCAGATTCGCCACCAGACCGGTGGCCCAGGCCGTGGCGGCATCGGCTCCGTCCCTGCTGACGAAGGATGCCAGCAGGGACTGGTTGTAGATGTTGTTGGAGGAGCGCACGCAGACGCTGCCTTGGAGATCGGCGCTGGCCAGATCCTCGTAGCGCGAGACCTGCGCGGGATCCACCTGGGCGGGATCATAGAAAATCACCCGCAGCCGCTGGCTGAAGCCGTACCAGAGCCCCTCGGGATGGCGCAGATGGGCGGGAATGCGGGCCTCGAGCACCTCGCTGATCGCCGGCTGCAGGACGTTGGCCTGCTCCGCCCGCCAGAGCCGGCCCGCATCCACGGTGATCAGGATGTCTGCCGGACTGGCGATGCCTTCCCGGGACATGCGCTCGATCAGCTCGTCGGATCCACCCTGGAGGACGCGCACCTCGATGCCGGTGCGGGCGGTGAAGGCATCAAAGAGCTGATCGTCGGAATCGTAGTGCCGCGCCGAATAGATGAAGAGCTGGTCGCTGGCCGGTTGGCTGCAGCCCACGAGCCACAGCAGAGCCAGGAGCGGAATCAAAGGTCGCATGAGGTACACAGCCATCCGTAAATGAAAATACGAATCATTATTATCTTTGACGAAGCGCCGGAATTCAAGGAATACAGGCTCTCTCAGTCGCTGCGTGTCGAAAATCAGGCGACGAGTTCCTGTGGGAGTTGACGCAGCGCAGCGCAGCCTGTGAGGCCCAGACGACGATACCGCCGTCAGCCGGTCCTGCTCGGGCTCAGGACCGGACGTCACGCCCTCAGGCAGCCGCGCCGCCGAGCGCACTCCCACGGCAGGGCGACGCGACTCGCGGCGCGCCCAGTTTACAAATGATTCTCGTTTGCATACCGTGCAGCACGGATTCCAGGATTGCTGACAGCCATGGCCACGATCTCCCAGACCCTGCTGACCCCGGCGGCGCACACCGACACCGGGCCCGTCCTCTCCCTGTCGAACATCACCCATGACTTCGGGGACGTGCGCGCCGTGGACGACGTCAGCCTCGACGTCATGCCCGGCGAAGTGGTCTGTCTGCTGGGACCTTCGGGCTGCGGCAAGAGCACCCTGCTGCGACTGGCTGCGGGACTCGAAACCCTGCAGGCCGGCGCGATCCGGCTGCAGGGCCGCACGGTGGCCCTGCCAAAGAGTCGCCAATTGCCACCGGAGCAGCGCAATCTCGGGCTGATGTTCCAGGACTCTGCCCTGTTTCCGCATCTCAAGGTCATCGACAACGTCACCTTCGGGCTCGACGGCGTTCCGCCATCGGTCCGCCGTCAGCGGGGACTGGAGATCCTCGAGAAACTCGGGCTCGAGAGCTACGCGGACAGCTATCCGCACCTGATTTCAGGCGGTCAGCAACAGCGCGTCGCCTTGGCCCGGGCGCTGGCGCCCAAGCCTGCCCTGATGCTGCTCGACGAACCCTTCTCCGCCCTCGATGCGCGCCTGCGCGAACTGACCCGGGACGACACCCTGCACGTGCTGAAGAACAGCGGCGCCGGCACGCTGATGGTGACCCATGATCCGGAAGAAGCCATGTTCATGGCCGACCGCATCGCCCTCATGCGCGACGGTCGCATCATTCAGCTCGGGACGCCCTACGACCTCTACTGCCATCCGGCCGAGCCTTTCGTGGTGCGCTTCTTCGGCGAGGTGAACGAGGTCCAGGCGGTGGTGGAGAATGGCGAGGTGCACTGCGCCTTCGGCACGGTCCCCGCACCGCAGTTCTGCGAGGGCACCCGCGTCCGCATGCTGATCCGGCCGGAAGCGGTGAGCGTGCGGCTGGTCAGCGAAACCCGCAATCACTATCGCTCCCACGTGGTGGTCTCGCGGCTGCTTGGCCGGACCAGCCTGCTGCACCTGTGCGTGCATACGGAGGACGGCGGCGAATTTCACGGTCACTCGCGCATGCCGGGCGTGTTCCTGCCGGCACCGGACCAGCCGGTGGCCATGGAACTCGACCCCAGCCAGGTCTTCCTCTTCCCCATCCCCTGACAGTCAGTGGCTCCCCGGCCGTGACCGGCTCATGGCCAGACTCAGGAGGATCACGGGGATGATGCCTACCGCGACGATGGTCAGCGCCGACGTGGACGCCTGAGCGAGGCGCTCGTCGGAGGCCAGTTCATAAGCCCGCACGGCCAGGGTGTCGAAATCGAAGGGCCGCAGGATGATGGTGGCCGGCAATTCCTTCATGACATCCACGAAGACCAGGATGGCCGCGGCCAGCAGGCTGCCGCGCATGATCGGCATGTGCACCCGCCGCAGCGTTTCACCCGCTCCCTTGCCCAGGGTCCGCGACACCGCGTCCATGCTCGGCGTGATCTTGCCCAGGCTCGCTTCCACCGTATTGAAGGACACCGCCAGAAAGCGCACCACGTAGGCATAGACCAGCGCCACCATGGTGCCGGTGAACACCAGCCCCGGCAGGATGCCGAACTGTCCGCTCATGAACACATTGAGCCGGGTATCCAGCCAGCCCAGGGGAATCAGCACGCCCACGGCGATGACGGATCCGGGAATCGCGTAACCCACCGCGGCCACCCGCGCCGCCCAGGTGGACACCGCATTGCGCTGCAGCCGCACGGCGTAGGACAGCAGCACCGCCAGGGCCACGGCTAGGATGGCCGCCACCAGGGCCAGGGTGAGGCTGTTGCCGGCATAGGTGAGGAAGCGACTGCCGAAATGGGGGTCGCCCTCCCGCAGGTGCATGGCCAGCAGCAATCCGGCCGGCAGCAGGAATCCCAACAGCACCGGTGTGGCGCAGGCCAGGAAGGCCAGTGCGGCACGGCCCGGTCCCAGCCGATACTGGGGCAGTTCGCGGTAGCGGCTCGAAGTGTGGAAGTACTGGGCCTGCCGCCGGGACCAGCGTTCCAGGGCCAGCAGGATGAACACGAAGATCAGCAGGAAGGCCGCCAGTTGGGCCGCTGCCGCCTGTTCGCCAAGACCGAACCAGGTCCGATAGATGCCCGTGGTGAAGGTATCGACGCCGAAGAACTGCACGGCGCCGAAGTCGTTCAGCGTTTCCATCAAGGCCAGCGCCACACCGGCGACGATGGCCGGCCGGGCCAGAGGCACCGCCACCGTCAGGAACAGCCGCAGCGGACCACGGCCCAGGGTACGGCCCACTTCCAGGGCACACACCGACTGCTCGATGAAGGCTGCCCGGGACAGCAGATAGACATAGGGGTAGAGCACCAGGGACATGAGCACGATGGCCCCACCGATGGAGCGGATCTCGGGAAACCAGTAGTCGTGCCGCCCCCAATCGAAGAAGGCCCTGAGCCCGCTTTGCACCGGCCCGGCAAACTGCAGCAAATCGGTGTAGGCATAGGCGATGACATAGGTGGGCACCGCCAGCGGCAGCAGCAGCGCCCACTGCAGCACGCCGCGGCCGGGAAAACGGCACATGACCACCAGCCAAGCCGTTCCCACACCGATCAGGGTGACGCCGATGCCCACCCCGAGCACCAGTCCCAGGCTGTTCCACAGGTAGCGCTGCAGAACCGTCGCCCAGAGGTGGGCCCAGACCTCCCCCGCGGGCATCAGCACGTGCAGCAGCACGACGGCAATGGGCAGGGCAATGAACGCCGCAATGGCCACCGTCAGCAGCGTCCAGCCATGGCGGCCCTGCCACTTCGAGGCCACCGGCACGTCGGCGCCGAGTACGGGAGCTTCAGAGTTCACGGCAGATAGGCAGCACGGATGCGCGCCCGCTGGCACCGCTTTGCAGCGCCGGACGGCATAGGGAGTTCATGAAAACAATAATCATTCCTGTTCACGGCGCGACTTTAGCATGCCCGCGGCGCCGCCCGCGATCATTGAACTAATTCCACCGGCCGCGATCAGTTGTGCATGGGCCGCCCCCTTCGGCCCTGCCTCGAGGAGATCGCCCCATGGGACAACCAACCCTGCGCAACGGTTTGCTGCTGTCCATCCTGATGACCCTGCTGCCGCTGTCCATGGCGAACACCGGGAGGGTGGAGCGGGTCACGGTGTACCCCGACCGGGCCGTCGTGCTGCGGGCCATCGAAGTGCCGGTGACTTCCGGAACCCACCGGCTGCTGGTCCCGGGCCTGCCGGCAAGGCTCGACCGCGACAGTCTGCGGATCACCGCTCAGGGTGTGGACGGGCTTCAGCTCGGCGCCATCGAGTTCCGCAGCGTGCGCGGCTCCGAGCGGGTGCACCCGGAAGCGCGCTCCCTTGAAGAGCGGATTCGAGACGAGCGTGCACGTCAGCAGCGTGCCGCCGATCGGGTGGAGGCCGCCGTGCTGCAGTACGCCTTCCTGAGAAGCATGGCTGAACAGCCGGGCAAGGAAGGCATTCCGGCAGAGGCCTGGCCCCAGGCCCTGCGCAGCCTCGGCACTTCGGCCAGGGAAGTGCTCGAAACCCAGCGCGAGGCCGAACGGGAGCGGGACGAGATCGGCGTCGTGATCAGCACCCTGGAGCGCCAGCTCGCCGATCTCGGCAGCGCCCAGCGTGATCACACCGAACTCGTCGTCGACTACCAGAGCCGGCAGGCGGGCAGCGTCGAACTCAAGGTGGAATACAGCGTCGGCGCGGTGCGCTGGCAGCCCCTCTACGAGTGGCGCCTGGACACCGAAGGCAATCGCCTCGCCATCCTTCAGCGCGCCGCCGTGCAGCAGGACACCGGTGAAGACTGGTCGGACACGGAACTGCATTTCGCCCTCGGACGGCCGCAACAGGGAGGACGCCTGCCGGGCCTGAGCCCCTGGTACGTGGGTGCTGCCGAAGCGAAGCTCGACATGGTGATGGAACGGGCAGTCGCCGCTCCGCAGATGCTGCGTGGGGACGATGCCGGCAGCGTCCCGGCAGAACTGGCCGGTACCGCATTTGCCACCAGCTACCGGATCAGCGGCCGGGCGTCCCTGCCCGGAGACAACAGCCGGCATCTGTTCGAGCTGGCCCGCCACGACCTCCCGGCCAGCATCAGTGCAAGGGCGGTGCCCAAACGCAGTCAGGCAGCCTGGCTCTTTGCCAGCGCTCGCTTTGACGGTGCCGCGCCCCTGCCTCCGGGTCAGGTCAGCCTGTTCCAGGACGGCGCCATGGTCGGCCGCACGGCCTTCGCAGGTCTCGCGCCCGGCGCCGAACTCGAAGCCAGCTTCGGTGTGGACGATCGCATCGAGGTCAGTTACATCCTCCAGCACGACCGCCGCGGCAGCGAGGGCCTGCTGCGCCGGCAGCAGCGCCAGGAACGCGCCTTCCTCATCGAAGTCCGCAACCGGCACACGCGCGCCATGCCGATCCTGATCATCGACCAGATACCCAACAGCCGGGACGAGCGCATCCGTATCGAGCTCACCGGCGACAGCGATGCGCCGACCGTGCGCAATCTCAATGACCAGCCCGGCATTCTCGGCTGGCAGCACGACTACGCTCCCGGTCAGCAGCGCCGAATCCGCTTCGGCTATCAGGCCACCTATCCTGCGGAGATCGAACAGCTCAGCGGCTGGTAGCCAAGCCTGCAGGGCACCTTGGTCGTCGCCATGCTTTGCGGGTATGGTCTATCCACTTGGTGATGAGAGGGGTTGTCATGCATTTCGTGCTCGTCCACGGCGCCTGGCACGGCGCCTGGTGCTGGGAGCATCTGGAAACCGAACTGCGGGCCCGTCACATCGGCGTATCCGTCATGGACCTTCCGGGCCACGGGGAAGACAGCACGCCCCGGGATCAGGTCGACATGGACGCCTATGTGGAACGGGTCAGTTTGTGGGTCCGCGAACTCGACCGGCCGGTGGAGTTGGTGGGCCACAGCATGGGTGGAGCCATCATCACCGCGGTTGCCGAAAGGATTCCCTCCTTTCTGAGCGGCCTTACCTACCTCTGCGCGTTCATTCCCCGCAGCGGCGAGAGCCTCGCCGACCTGGGTGGCGAAGACCGGGACAGCGGCCTCGCCGGCGCCATGCACAGCGGCCCCGAACCGAATACGGTGGTGGTCGAACCCGACACCGCCCGGGACGTTTTCTACCACGACTGTCGCAGTGAAGACGTGCAAGCGGCCATCACCCGCCTCGTCCCGCAACCGGTGGCCCCTTTCGCCGCGCCCATCCATACCACCGAGGAAGGCTTCGGCAGCATCCCCCGGGCCTACATTCTCTGCCGCGATGACCGGGCCATCACCGCAGCCATGCAGCAACGCATGATCCAACGCCTGCCCTGTTCGCCGGTCATCGAACTCGCCACCGGCCATTCACCGTTCTACGCCAACCCGGTGGCGCTGGCCGATGCCCTGGAACAGATCGGCCAATCCCGTTGAGCCAGCCAGCAGGACATCCGACATGACACCGCGGACGGCCACCCGAAACCTGCTGCTGCTCCTGCTCGCAGCACTCACCGCCTGCGGCGGATCAGATCCCCTGCCGCCCCCCAGCGCCGATCCGACGAGCCTGCGCGAACTCGAGCAGGGCGCCATTGTCGGTTTCGCCGACGATGCTGCCCACGTCTGGCTGGGCATACCCTACGCCGCAGCGCCGGTGGGCGACCTGCGCTGGCGGGCACCGCACCCGGCGCCGGCCTGGTCGGGCACCCGCGAAGCCCTGAGCTTCGGCCAAGTCTGCCCGCAGATCGCCTCACCTCTTGGCGGCGCGCCGGAGGACCTGACGGGACAGCTGTGGGGCGATGAGGACTGCCTGTTTCTCAACGTCTATGCACCGCAACGTTCCGCAGGGGCCAGCCCCGGAAAGCTCCCCGTGATGGTGTGGATCCACGGCGGCGGCAACACCGTAGGCCACAGCGGCTTCTACAACGGTGCCCCCCTGGCGGCTGCCCACGACGTGGTGGTGGTGACCTTGAACTACCGCCTCGGTCCCCTTGGATGGTTCCTGCACCCGGTCCTCGACGACGGCGACGTCCTCGACGCCTCCGGCAACTACGGCATTCTCGATCTGCAGTTCGCCCTGCAGTGGGTGCAGGCCAACATCGCGGCCTTCGGCGGCGATCCTGAGCGGGTCACCGTGTTCGGTGAATCTGCGGGCGGCACCAACATCTTCGCGCTGCTCGTCTCGCCGCTGAGTGAAGGCTTGTTGCACGGCGCCATCGTCCAGAGCGGCGGAACCGCCAGCAGCAGTGCACAGCGCGCCATGAACCCGACGGACGACCCGGAGGCACCCGGAGCCCCGTTCAGCAGCAGCGAAATCCTGCTGCGCCTGCTCGGCAACGAACAGTGCGACCGGCACTGTGCCCTGGGGCAGATGCAGACCACCGCCGCCACAGCGCTCGCCAGCCGCCTGCGCGATCTCGACATTGCCGGACTGTTCGACTTGTACAGCGATGGCGAAGGTCTGCTCGGGCCCGCCTCGCCCACGGTGATCCGGGATGGCCACGTGCTGCCCGAGCGGCAGTTCATCGACGCTCTGGATGACCCCGAAGCCTTCTTGCAGGTACCAATGATTCTCGGCACCAATCGCGATGAGCCGAAGATCTTCATGGTGTTTTCGCCGCAGCACGTGGTGCGCTTCGCCGGCCTGCCCCTGTGGCGGCGGGACGCCCGGCTCTATGACCTCTATGCCGAGTACGGCGCTCTGGCCTGGCAGCTTCGCGGCGTGACCGAGCCCGCCACGCGTCTGCGACAGGCCGGCCTTCCCGTCTGGGCCTACCGCTGGGACTGGGACGAACAGGGACGTCGCTTCGGCATCGATCTCTCCGGCCTGCTGGGGGCCGCCCACGGCCTGGAGATCCCCTTCGTATTCGGACACTGGGACGTGGGCAGGCTTTCCGGACTGCTGTTCCACAACGGCAACGCCCCGGGAAGGGAAGCCCTCTCGGGCCGCATGATGGCCTACTGGGCCGGCTTCGCCCGCGATCTCGATCCGGGCCGGGGGGCGGATGGCCAGGGGCCACATTGGGCGCCCTGGAACGGCGGGTCGGGCGCGAGCTTTCTGCACCTGGACACGGAAGCCTCAGGGGGTATTCGCATGAGCCGGGAACATCTGAGCCACGAGCAGCTGATCGCACGCCTGGCCGACGACGACCGCTTCCGCGATGACAACGAGCGCTGCAGTGTCTTCCTGGCCAGCTTCCGCTTCGGCGGCGACTCGCGCCTGAGCGAGGATGCCAGACGCCTGAGCTGCGCCTTACCCTGACGGCAGCGCGAGGATCGCCGATTGAGTCAGTGTTTCAGGCGGCTGTCACGGCCGAACTGGGCCTTCAGGAACGCCATCTGGTCACCGAGTATCCGGCCGGAATTGATCAGCGCCAGATACTCGGCGAAGTTCGGCGCGTAGGGCAAAGCCTTCAGGTCCATGTCGATCTCGCCGAGCAGGCGGTTGCCCTTGTGGTGATTGCAGCGCTTGCAGGCTGCCACTACGTTGTCCCAGGCGTCGATGCCGCCACGGGAGCGCGGGACCACGTGATCCCGGGTCAGATGCATATCGAGGAACTCATTGCCGCAGTACATGCAGAGATTCTGGTCGCGGCGGAACAGGGCGCGGTTGGTCAGGGGCGGGACCGGCTTGGCCCGTGGAACCACCTGGCCATCGCAGGCGATGATGCTGTGCAGATCGAGCACCGTCCGGCACTGGTGAATGCGGGAAAAGCCACCGCGAACCCGCAGCACCGGTTCGCCCAGCGTCCACACCACCAGCTCGCGGGCATAGAGGCAGACCGCCTCCTGCCAGCTCAGCCACTCCACCGGCTGGCCACCGACGTTCACCCTCAGGATGCGCGGCAGGCGCTCCCCTGTCACTTGCGACTGCAACATGCGCTGTCTTCCGATCAACACAGTTGACGCATCTTCTCCGAGGGCGGGACGGAATACAAACCTCCTCAATCATCGATGCCTGAGGTGACCGGATCATGACCGCCTTCGGACTTCGAGGGCGCCGAGCCGGTGGCGGTCGTGGGCGGCGGCGAGATCCAGGGCGGGGCCCTTGGGGACGATGCGCGACGGGTTGATCATGTCGTGACTGTAGTAGTAATGCTGCTGGATGTGGGCAAAGTCCACGGTCTCGGCCACACCCGGATACTGATAGAGATCGCGCAGATAGCCCGACAGCGCCGGGTAGTCCGCAATGCGCCGCTGATTGCATTTGAAGTGGCCGAAGTACACGGCATCGAAACGCACCAGGGTCGTGAACAGGCGCCAGTCCGCTTCAGTGAGGACGCCGCCGACCAGGAAGCGCGCCTGTGCGAGCCGCCGCTCCAGCTCGTCGAGGGTGGCAAACAGATCGTCGAAGGCGCGCTCGTAGGCGGCCTGGCTGGTGGCGAATCCGCAGCGGTAGACGCCGTTGTTGACGTTGTCGTAGACCTTGGCATTGATGGTGTCGATTTCGCTCCGCAGGTCCGGCGGCGAGAAGCAGACATCGGTGGCCGTGAAGGCGTCGAAGGCCGCATCGAGCATGCGGACAATGTCCGCCGACTCGTTGGACACGATGGTTTCCCGTTCGCCGTCCCAGAGCACAGGCACCGTCACCCTGCCGGTGGTGTCAGAGCGCGCACGCAGGTAGACCTCGCGCATGAAGCGCTGCCCGTGGAGCCGGTCGCCGGTGGTGGCGGGAAAATCGTCGGCAAAGGTCCAGCCGTCCTCGAGCATGTGGGGATGGACGACGGAAACACCGATCACCTCCTCGAGTCCTTTCAGCTTGCGCAGGATCAGCGTCCGATGGGCCCAGGGACAGGCCAGGGACACATAGAGGTGATAGCGGCCGGCGGCGGCCTCGAAGCCGCTGTCTCCGGTGGGGCCCGCCTTTCCATCTGCAGTCACCCAATTGCGGAAATCGGCGTTCTCACGCACGAACTCGCCGTCGTTGGATTCTGTGTCGTACCACTCATCGACCCACTCACCCTCGACCAGACGTCCCATGTCATACACCTTCGTTGCCTACAAAGGGTGCAGGGTCACCCCATCAAGTCATTCAATCCATCGCAAAGTTCCGCTCATTACCTTCGAATCTTTCGATGTGGCGCCACAGGCGTTTCGATGTGGCGCCACGGGCCAGCGCCAGAGCGAAAAACCGGACAGGATGATTCTTTCCACGGGGATGGGTTATGGTCGGCGTCGAGAGTGGACGCAATGGAGGCCAACGATGTCCCTACTGGAACAGCAGAGTCTGGCTCAGGCCGAGGTGCAGGAGCATCCCTACGCCTACTACCATGCCCTGCACGAGCAGCCGATCTTCTACGACAGCACCCTCGGCTGCTACATCTGCTCCCGCTACGATCTGATGCGGCAGATCCTGCGCGACACGCGGGTGTTCTCCAACGTCGGCAGCCAGACCATGGATGGCTTCAAGGCACCGCCCCCCGGGGTCGCCGAGATACGGCGGCAGATGATCCGACAGGTGGATACGCTGGTGACCAACGACCCGCCCGCCCACAGCCGCTGCCGGCAGATGGTCGACAACCCCTTCACACCCCGCAAGGTGCGCAGCGAGCTGCGTGGCTCCATCGACGAAATCGTCGAGCAGACCATCGACGCCTTCATCGATGACGGTGAGTGCGATTTCGTCAAGGCCTTCGCCGAGCCCGTTCCGCTGCTGGTGATTGCGGATCAGCTCGGCGTGCCGCGCGAGGACGCACCGAAATTCAAGATCTGGTCCGACGCTTCCGTGGCACCGCTGGGAATGATGATCTCACCTGAAGAGCACGTGGAATGCACCCGTCGGGTCAAAGAGATGCAGGACTACTTCCTGGAGGCCTTCGAATCCCGGCGCCGTGAGCCACGGGACGATCTGCTCAGCCATCTGCTGCATGTGCGCGAGGAGGGAGTCGAGCCCTTCTCGACCGAGGAAATGGTCTCCATCACCCAGCAGCTGCTGGTGGCAGGCAACGAAACCACCACCAATGCCCTGGCCGCCGGCATGCAGCTGCTGATCGAAAATCCGGATCAGCAGCGCCTGCTGCGCGAGGATCCCTCACGCATCCGCATCTTCGTCGAGGAGGTGCTGCGGGTGGAGTCCCCGGTGCAGGGCCTGTTCCGGGTGGTCACCGAGGACGTGGAACTCGCCGGCGTGAAGATCCCCAAGGGCGCCCGAGTCATGCTGCGCTTCGCCGCCGCCAATCGCGATCCGGAGCAGTACGCCGAACCGGACAAGCTCGATGTCTGCCGGCGCAATGCGGGCACCCATCTCGCCTTCGGCGCCGGCATCCACCACTGCCTCGGCGCGGCCCTGGCCCGGGAGGAGATGAACAGCGCCTTCGAGCAGATCCTCGCCCGCATGGACGAGTTGCACTTCCTGCCCGAGCGCAACGACTTCAGGCACTACCCGAACATGATCCTGCGGGGCCTGCAGCATCTGTGGATCGGCTTCCACAAAATCGCCTGACGCCGTGCCGCTCGCCGGACCGTTGGCACCATCCAACTCGGGATCGGGATCGGGCTCGGGATCGGGATCGGGATCGGGATCGGGATCGGGAGCGGGATCGGGAGCGGGATCGGGATCGGGATCGGGATCGAAATCGAAATCGAAACCTAGCCTGCGATCTCCTCGAACTTCGCAGACTACCTCTTCATTCGATAGCGATAGCGATCCCGATTGGCTTTCAGCGAAGGCAGGGCCCTCAGCCCCCGAACAGCTTCGCGGCCACAGGGCGCGCGAGGCAGCGGCCGAGCCACGCGTCGAGCCGCGGCCAGGCTGAGACATCGAGCTTGGCCATGCGGATCCACATGAGGATCGCTGCCACATTCAGATCGGCCACCGTGAAGCGGTCACCCAGCAGCCATTCGCGCCCAGCTAAGTGGGCGTCGATGACCTTAAAGGGGCGCTCGAGCTGAGCCACGCAGGCCTGGGCCTTGTCCTGGTTCTTGCTCACGCCAAAGAGGCCCAGACTCAGCACCAGGGCATCCAGCAGCGCCTTCTCGCACTCGGTGATGGCCCAGAAACTCCACTGAATGGCACCGGCCTCCTCGGCGAGATCCCGCGGCGCCAGCTCACCTCCATGCTTGCGCGCCAGATAGAGATTGATGGCCATGGATTCCCAGACGATCAGGCCGTCGTCGTCGATGGCCGGGACCCGGCCATTGGGGTTCACCGCCAGAAACTCAGGCCGCTGCGCCTCTTCCTGATAATGGGTGGGGATGTTCTCGTACTTCAGGCCGAGTTCCTCGGCCATCCACAGCACCCGGACGGTACGGCTTGCGGGCGTCCCATAGATCTTCAACGTTGCCATGCTCAAACTTCTCCGTGGTTGATTCGCGTTCTCCGGGCACAGCCGGCAGATGCCGACTGCAGCCA
The DNA here is from genome assembly GCA_020832085.1 of Gammaproteobacteria bacterium. Lineage (GTDB taxonomy): Bacteria > Pseudomonadota > Gammaproteobacteria > Pseudomonadales > Azotimanducaceae > SLTB01. The sequence goes on from JAFIFJ010000023.1 coordinate 12,913, forward strand.
GTTGCCTGACGCCTCAGTCAAGGCGCGCCGCCTGGACGTGCATCCAATCGAAGTTGCGGGACCGACCCAGGCTGACCCAGCCCTCCCGCTCCCAGCACTGCCACCAGGGCTCATAGTCGGGCCCGGCGAACGCCGCCTGATCCCGCCCCCAGCGCAGGCGGTTGCGCTCCGGGTCGAAATCGAAAGCGATGCCCCAGGCGTGGGTCGAGAGGCTGCTGCCACCGCGCTTGTTGCGGTGATTGTAGCCGCCACCGTAGCGATCCAGGCAAAGTTCCTGAATGCCATCCTCGCCATAGTGCTGCAGCACGGCTTCGAGCACCGCTCGCAGACTGTCGCGTACCTTCGCATGGCACTGGGTCCGGCTCACCCGGGTCCGCAGGTCCCAGGACAGACGCAGGGCATAGGGCAGATCCAGCATCACCAGCTGCTCACCGGGAGCCCCGAAGAGAGTTTCGATCTCCCGCTCCCTGGGCCATCCATGAGGATTGGCCGGGGACGCCGGTTGATCCCGCCACGGCGGCTCGGGCACACCATGTTGCCGCAGATGCAAGAGCTGCTCCGTGGCGAACTCCGTCTGGGGTCCCCAAAGGCCATCGAGGGGGCCCACTTCGAGTTCGGTCTGCTGACAGCGGAGCTGCAGATAAAGCACGGCCCGCTGTCGCGCCGACCAGTCCTGCCAGCCGGATGGCACTGTCTCACCGGCAGCCTGCAGAGCCGCTGTCACCGCCGCGTTCGTTCGCGGGCCACGCTGACCGTCCACCGCACCAGCCGCAAAACTGGCCTCGTTGAGCAACTCCTGCAGTAGACGGGTCGTCGTGACGTTCATTCTCGCCTCCTCCCCTCCAGGCCATTACTTTGGGCATGCTGCCGGAGTCGGCTCGCATCAGATGAAAGGGTAGCGTCAACGCGAGCCAACTGCGACGCAGACTTCAGTGAGGCGTTCCAGCAACGGCGACGGGCCGAGCAGGCACGGCGGGACTGCGCAGACGATCCGATGTGATCACCGTGCGGGCGAGCAGCGCGGCACCGATCACCACGCACAGCGCCATGACCCAGCCGTTGGCGATGAAGTCGCCGGAGAAATCGCGAATGGCGCCACCGCTGAGGGGTGCCGCTGCACTGCCGAGCATGACAAAGGCCGGATGGGCCCCCGCCAGGCGCCCGGAGGGATCGACCCGGGACAGGGCGCCGAGGGTGAAGGGCATCAGGGCGATGGGCATCATCGCGTAGAACGGCCCCACCAGATAGAACTGCCAGGGGGTCGAGGCTGCCGCCAGCAGCAGGCCGAAAACGATGATGGCGAGCAGGATCACCGTCACCGGAATGGCGGCCTTGAAGCGCGTGCCCAGCCAGCCCGCGGCCAGGGGCGCCACCACCCCGAAGGCGCTGCCAAAGAGGAACACCACCCCGATGACCTCGGCGGTCAGGGGCACCGCGAGCCCCACTTCGACGATGAATACTGCCAGCAAGGCATGACCGAAGAACAGGATGCCGAGCCCGAGCAGGGCCAGCCAGCCGTAAAGCGGCAGGGGACTGATGGCCGGCGCATCCGGTCGCGCTACCGGTACCGGCGGCGGCACCGGCGCCAGACGGATGAACACCATGGCCAGCAGAGCGAAACCCAGATAAACCAGATACAGGCCGTCTGCGGGACGCATGGCCACCTCACCAGACACCAGGTGCAGCTTCAGCGCCTGGGGCAGCAGCAAAGCCAGCATCATCCCCATCACGCCCACGCAGCTGTTGATCACCCCGAAAGTGGTCTCCGGGGCCGTGCTGCGCCCGGCAATGCTCATCACCGTGGCCACCACGGCACCAGCCGCAGCGCCGGCACAGGCGCGGGTGAAGTAGAGCACGGCGACACTCGGCGCCAGGATCGTCGCCAGATTCATGACGACGATGACCGCCAGCGCGACGGCGTAGACAGTGCGAGGCTGAAGCCGGGGGGCAAGCTGGGAGAACAGCAGGGAACTCAGGGCCACCGCAGCCATCTCGACGGTGGCCACCAGGCCGGCGGCGGCATTGGAAATTTCGAAGGAGCCGACGATGCCCGAGATGTTGAAGGGCATGGCGATCAGCGCGCTGAAGGAAAGCAGCATCAGGGCCGTCAGCGCCAGCAGCCGGGGACCCTTGATCTCAATACGATGATCCGCTGCGTCCGTCACTCTGCCACCCGCTCGCCCGTCGTCGCCGGAGCATAGGGGGCGACGCTCGACAAGTCACGCCTGCAGGAAGGCAGGCGTGACTTTGACCGCAGGAGGCTTCAGGTGGCAGGCACGGGGCGCCCGGGCCTCCGGGAATCCTCTGCTGTGGAGGACGTGGCCTGCACTTCGTCGTCCCGGCGATGGAAGATCACGTAGATCACCGGAATCACCAGCAGGGTGATGAACACCGCCCCGAGCAGCCCGCCGATCACCGACCGGGCCATGGGCGCCTGGGCCTCCGCACCTTCGCCGATGCCCAGTGCCAGCGGCAGCATGGCGAAGGTGGTCGTGAGGGTGGTCATGAGCACCGGCCGCAGACGGCGGCGACCGGCCTCGAGGACCGCGTCGTAGAGCTTGAAGCCCCGCACCCGCTGCAGTTGCGCGGTCTGGTCCACGATGAGGATCGAATTGTTCACCACGATACCCACCAGCATAATGATGCCGATCATTGACTGCAGGTTGAACGTGGTGCCGGTGATGAACAGCATCGCCGTAACGCCAATGATGGACAGAGGCACGGTGAACATGACGATCAGCGGATCCCGCAGCGATTCGTAGAGAGACGCCAGCACCATGTAGACCAGCAGCACCGCCATGATCATGGCGAGACCAAGCTCAGAGAAGGCCTCCTGCTGATCCTCGAACTGTCCAGACAGGAGCAGGTCGTACCCATCGGGCACGGCAATTTCACGCAGGGCCGATTGCACGTCCGCCGCCACGGACCCCAGGTCGCGCCCGCTGATGTTGGCGTAGATCACAGCCAGGCGCTGCTGATTCTTACGATCGATCTGCTGCGGGCCAATTCCCTCCTCGATGCGCACCACGTTGCGCAGGGCGATGGGCTGGCCATCCGTCAGGCTCGGCACGGTGAGGTTGAGAATCTCCGATTGGGAAAAGCGTTCAGCATCCCGGACCTGCAGACGAATGCGGTACTCGCGACCGTCCTCCGTGAAGTCACCGGCGCGGACGCCGCCGATGGCGGACTCCAGCGTCCGCGCCACCCGCTCCACGGAAAGGTCGAGATCCGCCGCCCGATCACGGTCAATGCGCATCAGCTCCTGAGGCACTCCTACTTCGCGGCTGGCACGAGTATCGGTGACGCCGTCGACCTGCTGGACGCGCGCGCGCACATCAGCCGCCAACGCCTCGAGACGCCCAAGGTCGAACCCTCGAATCTCGATCTCCAGCGGCTCAGCGTCCTGCCCTGCCGTTCCCATACGCAGCAGGAACAGACCCTGTCCCTCCCGGGCACGGATCGTGGCGCCAGGAACATCGGCGAGCAGCGGTCGCAACGACGCCGCAATTTCGGCACTGCTGCGTGACCGCTCCGTGACCCCCACCAGGGAGATTCGCAGCTGGCCCCGGTTGCTGCCGCCACGAAAACCAGACGAACCGAACTGGGTGTAGCTCGACGTCAGCTCGGGGATCTCCGGCAGGACGATGGCCTCCACTTTCCGCATGGTCCGGTCGAGAACTTCCAGACGCGTCCCCGGCTCCATCTCCACATCGATCCTCACCTCGCTCTCGTCCGCCGGCGGCATGAATTCGGCGCCGATGCGGGGAATCAGAAGCAGTGACAGCACGAAAATCATGACCGTGGCGATCAGCGTCTCGGTTTTGTTGTGCAGCAGCACCTCGAGCAGACGGCGATAAGCCAACTCGAGTCGCTCGAACCGCTCGCCCATCCAATGGGCGAGCTCCTTGAGCGGATGGAAGCCTGTGGGCACCGGTTGATCATCCGGCTCTAGAATCCTCGACGCCAACATGGGCACGATGGTGAGGGCAGCCACCAGCGAGCACACCAGGGCAAAGCTCACCGTGTAGGCGAGCTGCCGGAACATCTCACCGCTGATGCCCTCACCGAACACCAGGGGCGCGAAAATCACCAGTGTCGTCACAGTACTGGCAATGATGGCCGGCCCCACCTGGGACGTGCCCTCGATCGCAGCACGAGTCCTGTCGGGCGTTTCTTCCTTGCGGACCCGGGAAATGTTCTCCAGCACAACGATGGCATTGTCCACCATCAGTCCGACGCCCAGAGCGAGACCACCGAGGGTCATGAGATTGATGGTGAAACCACCGAAGTAAATCAGGGCAAAGGTGGTGATGATGGACGTGGGGATGGCCACCGCCACCACCAGCGTGCCGCGGACGCTGCGCAGGAACACCAGCAGCACCAGCACCGCCAGGACGCCCCCGTAAAGAATGGTTCGCGTCAGATTGTCGATGGAATTCTGGATGTACTGGGACTGGTCGATGATGGGAAAAGCGCGGATCTCAGGGAAATCCCGCCCCACACGCTCCATCTCCGCCTGGACCTTGGTAGCCACCTCGACCGTATTGCTGCCGGCCTGTTTGCGCACGGCAATGCGCACGCCCGGCTGCTGATTAATCCTGACGATCCGCGTTTCCCGTTCGTGGGTATCGACCACGTCGGCAATCTGGCCAAGGCGGACGTTGCCGCCCTGACGCCGGGCCACCACGAGATTGCGCAGCTGATCCAGATTGTCGAACTTGCCCGGGGTCCGTACCGAAACATCCAGACGGCCACGCTCCACATCCCCGGCAGGCACCGCCACATTGGCCTCCTGGATGGCGGTACGCACCCGGTCCAGAGGCAGATCGAGGGCTTGCAGCCTGGCCGGGTCCACCCGGACCTGGATCTCACGCTCCAGACCACCCCAGACGTCCAGCGCCGCGACACCGGGGATGCGCTCGATGCGATAGCTGATCTGCTCGTCGATCAGGCGGCGCAGCGCCAGCGAGTCGAGGCGACTCTCCACGCCGAAAATGACGATGGGAAAAGACGCCGGATCGAACTTCCGCAACTGCGGCCGATCAGCGCCGTCAGGAAGCGCGTTGACGATGCGATCAAGGCGGTCACGAATGTCATTGGCGGCCACGTCGAGATCCACGCCCCACTGGAAGGTGATGCGCACCTGGCTGCTGCCTTCCGAGGACACCGAGGTGAGCGTCTCGATGCCAGCGACGGTGGAAACGGCCTCTTCGACCCGGCGGGTGATGGTCTCCTCGACCTCCTCCGGCGCAGCGTTCTCGTAGGTCGTCACGACGCTCAGCGTCGGAAAGGTGACATCCGGCATGAGGTCAATGGGCAGGCGGGTCATGGAGAAGGCCCCCACCAGGACCGCAATGAGGGCCATCATGGTGGTGAAAACGGGTCGGCGTACGGTGAGTTCTGCCAGCTTCATCGACTTTGCTCCGCTTAGCCCGCGAATCCATCGGCAGACACCAGCCGAACTCTGGAGCCGTCACTGAGCCGGTGCTGGCCGAGCGTGACCACCCGTCCCTCAATCCGTGGCTCCAGGATCTGCACGTACTCCGCCGTGCGGACCCCCTCCACCACGGGCACCCAGCGCACGTCGGCCTCGTTGCCTTCGAAATCGTCGTCGAGCAGGAACACGCCGATCTGCCCCCCGTGGCGAGTGATGGCATCCCGCGGCACCACCAGAGCGTTCTCGATCTGCTCAATGTCCACTTCGACGTTGACGAAGAATCCCGGGCTGAGCCGGCGCTCTTCGTTCTCGATGCGGATTTCCACCCGGGCCTGACGTGAGTCCTCGCGCAACAGCGGCGCGATGCGTTCCACCCGGCCTTCGAATTGTTCACCCGGACGCGCATCGCTGCGGACCCGGGTGAGCTGGCCCACGCGCAGGCGGGCGAAGTCCCGGTCGGTGACGAAGGTCACGGCCCGCAGGGCGTCGAGATCGATGACGGAAATGAGCGGCGAGTTGGCCGACACGTTGGCGCCTTCATCGACGAAGCGCTCGCCCACATAGCGTAAGTTGTCGCCGCCGCGCCCGTTCCATTCGGCCCGCACCCGCGTGTAGGACAAGCGAACTTCGGCGCCGCGCAGCGCGGCCTCGCGCTGGGCCAGCTGGGCCTGGGCCACCCGGCGGTTGGCGGCGGCCGCATCAGCTTCGGAGCGGGCCAGATCGTACTCAGACTCGGAGGCGAGATTGCGGCGTCTGAGATCCGAGACCCGGTCATAGGAACGCCGCCGCACCGCGAGCTGCGCTTCGGCATCCTCGAGCTGGGCCTGAGCCACTTCCACCGCGGCCCGCTGCTCGGCCACGGCCTGGACGAACTCTTCGTCGTCGAGCTGGGCAATGACCTGTCCGCGCTCGACCTGATCACCGATGTCCACCATGAGGCTGCGCAGGCGCCCTCCGGCCTTGGGCGCCAGCATGAACTGGCTGCCGGATTGCAGGGTACCGGTGTAGAGCGCCACATCCGTGATGTTGCGGCGGACCACGGGACCCGTCTCGACGGCGACGGTCTGGCCCATGCCCCGGGCACCGCGCATGTCGCCAGCGCCGGCTACGACTCCCGCGTCCGACGGCCACATCAGCCAGACCACCACCAGAAATACGGCGACTGCGCCGAGACTGACCATCAAGCGCTTGCTGATCATTGGATTCCCATTTCGATGTGAAAGCCCGCGCAGTGATCAAGCAAAATACGACAACGCTGAGGATGCAGGGTTCCCGTATCCTTCATCGACGCATGATCCCGCTTTCGACCGCGGCGACATGCACACTTCCGGCCAAAACCCCGCGTCATTCCATCGGTCTCCCGGCGTATCTGGGGTGCGCAAGCCACAGCCCGCAGCGTTCGTGCATTATAGCGCAGTGGCATCCGCAGGGCTGCGCAAGGCAGAGAGCCGAAGCCGCGCCTGTCAAAGGTCAGCCCGGCGCCACGCCCGCCCCCAAGGGGTGCAGCTTGACGGCGCGCGCACCAGGATGGATCGTGGGGACATTGGCCGCTTTGGCCGACTTTAAGGAGCAGATCATGCAGACGACACTGAAAGCCCTGGTTGCCATGTTGACCATCATGATTCTGGCGGCTCCTGCCTTCGGCAGCGGCTGTCCCGGCAAGATGGCCGAGATCGACCAGCGTCTCGCTGCGGGCCCCATGCTCGATGCCGAGGTACTCGAGGAAATCGTGTCCCTGCGCACGGAAGGTGAAGCCATGCACCAGCGCGGCCAGCACTCTGCGGCCATGGCCGCCCTCGAGGAGGCCCTGGCCGTCCTCGAAGAGGCTGAAGGCCACGATCACCACTGACCCACACCGCACTGCCATAGCGTAAGGCCTGCGGTCGGCCAGCGGCCGACCGCAGGCGACACTCCACGGGCCCCACGGTTGGAGTCAACCAAAGATGTCGGAGCTCGTTCTCGTTCTGGGCGATCAGCTGAGCCCTGAACTGGCGGTGCTGCGCAATGCCGATCCCGCCCGCAGCCGGATCCTGATGGCTGAAGTGGCTGGTGAAGTCAGCTACGCGCCCCACCATGCGAAGAAGCTGGCATTCCTGTTTTCCGCCATGCGCCACCGGGCTGAGGCCCTGCGCGGCGCAGGCTTCGCAGTGGACTACGTCACCCTCGACGACCCGCACAACCGCGGCACCCTCTGTGGCGAACTCGATCGGGCCTGGCGCCGCCACGGCCAGCCGCCCCTGCGCATCACCGAACCCGGGGAGTGGCGCGTGAAAGCGGAGATCGACGCCTGGGCCAGGGATCGCGAAGCGGACCTTACCTGGATCGAAGACGATCGCTTTCTGTGCTCCATCACAGCGTTCAAGCACTGGGCCCACGGTCGCAAGGGCCTGCGCATGGAGCACTTTTATCGCACGATGCGCCGCCGCCACGGCCTGCTCATGGAGGGCGACGAACCGGCGGGCGGGCGCTGGAACTTCGATGCAGAGAACCGCGAACCCCTGCCCCCGCCCCTGGCCCGGGCACCCATCCCTCAACCCATGCGGTTTCGGCCCGACGCTACGACGCTGGACGTCCTCGAACTGGTCCGACGTCAGTGTCCGGACGCCTTCGGAGAACTGGAGCCGTTCTGGTTTGCCGTGACGCCGGCCGACGCCAAGCGGGCGTTCTCCGGGTTCCTCCGCAAATCCCTGACCCGCTTCGGCGATCATCAGGACGCCATGGCCAGCGGCGAGGATTTCGTCTACCACGCCGTGATCAGCATCTACCTCAATGCGGGACTGCTCGATCCGCTGGCCTGCTGCCGGGCAGCGGAAGACGCCTGGCGCGACGGCGCTGCGCCGCTGAATGCGGTGGAGGGCTTCATTCGACAGATTCTCGGCTGGCGCGAGTTCATTCGCGGGATTTACTGGCTCGCCATGCCGGAATACGCCGAAGGCAACGCGCTTGAGGCTGACCTGCCGCTGCCGGAGTTCTACTGGAGCGGCCGGACCGGCATGCGCTGCGTGGCGGAAACCGTTGCTGGCATCCGCCGCAATGCCTATGCCCATCACATCCAGCGCCTGATGGTCACCGGCAACTTCGCGCTGCTGGCGGGCCTCGAACCGAAGGCGGTGTGTGACTGGTATCTGGGCGTGTTCGCCGACGCCTACGAATGGGTGGAGCTTCCCAACACTCTGGGCATGGCACTGCACGGCGATGGTGGGCTGTTCGCGTCCAAACCCTATGCCGCCAGCGGCCGCTACATCGACCGCATGTCGGACTACTGCCAGGGCTGCCGCTATGATCCGGCCGACGCCACCGGGGAGACGGCCTGCCCCTTCAACTACCTCTACTGGGACTTCATCGCCCGTCACCGGCAGCGCTTCGAGAAGCATCCGCGCATGGCCATGATCTATCGCAACCTCACGCGCCAGAAGCCGGAGCGCGTGAAGCGCATGCGTGAACTGGCGGCCCAAGCGAGGGCCGATCTGGATGCCCTGTGATGCGGTCAGTCTTGCTCGGACACCGCACCACCGGCCGCAACCCAGGCCAGACGGCGGGCCTGGGCGATCTCGTCGGCGTCAAGCTGCCCCTCGACTTCCTGAATCAGGGCCAGACTCTCGCTGGCGCCGTTGGCCGCAGCCAGATAGGCCCACTTCGCCGCCTGTACCAGGTCCTGTTCCGTTCCGGCACCTTCGGCATACATTTCACCCAGCCGCCACTGCACATCGGCCAGACCCGCCTCGGCCCCGACTTCGTAGTAGCACAGGGCCAGCCCATGATCCGGGGGCACACCGAGGCCTTCCCGGTAGATGCGTCCCAGGTAGTAGCTTCCGAGCATCAGGCCATCCGCCAGGGCACCTTCGAACAGCGCCAGGGCCTCGTCGATGCGATCGAGATCCCCGCCCATGACTTCCGCCAGCACCACAGAGCCGAGAGCGAGCTGGCCCTCGGCATGGCCGGCCTCGATGGCATGGCGGAACCAGCCCTCTGCCGTGGTCAGATCGGACTGCACCAGGCGGCCCTGCAAATGAATCCAGGCCAGCTTGATGGCATAGGCGCTCTCGCCCGCGAGGACGCCCTGGGTATACCAGTCGATGGCAGCGCGTCCATCGACGCGACCGAGCAGGCCTTCCTCGTGGAGCCATCCCAGATTGAGCTTGGCCCGGCTCTCGCCCTCGGCAGCAGCCGACTCGAACCAGAGGCGGGCGTCCTCGTACTGCTCCTCGGCCACATGGGACAGCCCCAGTTCGAGCTGCTCCTCGGCATCCAGGTCAGCCGCCCGCTCCGCGGACCAGCTCGGCGCCCCGGGTGACGCCCAGCAGACAGGATTCGACAGCATCAGCAACAGCAGACCGGCACGCAGCATGGCCATGACACTTCCAGGTCAACAGAACCGGGCTGTATTGTAGGGCTTCGCCCACGCGCCGTGGGTGACAGATCCATGACACTGGTGTCTTCCGCTATCATGCCCGCCATTCAGATTCAGGGAAGTCCACCATGAACCCAGTGCTTACCGAGATCCTGCGTCTGCTCGACGTGGAGAAGATCGAGGAGAACCTGTTCCGGGGCCACAATGACCCCAACAGTCACCACGTCTTCGGCGGTCAGGTACTCGCACAGGCCATCGCATCGGCCTATCGGACCATCGAGAGCGGGCGCATGCTGCACTCCCTGCACGCCTACTTCCTGCGGCCTGGGGACTGGAACCTGCCGGTGCTCTACGAGGTGGACCGCATTCGCGATGGCAGGAGCTTCACCACCCGCCGGGTGGTGGCCATCCAGCACGGCCGGGCCATCTTCAACCTGTCGTCGTCCTGGCAGGTGGCCGAGGAAGGCCTCGAGCACGCCGTTTCCATGCCCGAGGTCCCGCCCCCGGAAGGCCTCGTCAGCGACCGCGAGCGCTACGCCGAGATCGCCCTGACGCAACCCGAGGTGAAGCGCTACGCCTTCCGATTCGACGCCATCGACAGCCGGCAGGTGGAAGGCCTCCTGATGATGGACAACGAGCCGCACCCGCCCTTCAAGCACACCTGGGTGCGGGCGGCAGACCCCCTTCCGGATGATCCGGAAGTCCATCTCTGCTTCCTCGCCTACGTCTCCGACATGGATTTCATGAGCACGTCCCTGCTGCCCCACGGACGCCGGCCGGGTCCGGACAACGGCATCCAGGGTGCGAGCCTCGACCACGCCCTGTGGTTCCACCGCCCCTTCCGGGCCGACGACTGGCTGCTGTTTGCCAAGGAGAGTCCGTCGAGCAGCGGTGCCCGGGGGTTCGTTCGGGGGACCTTCTACGACCGCGCGGGCCACCTCATCGCCTCGACCATGCAGGAGTGCCTGATCAGGCCTCGTTGATGGGGCAACCGTGATCTATCCCGCGTTGGCCACCGCAGCGACGCGGGTCAGCTCCGCATCGAGTTCTTCGCGGGTGAACGGCTTTTTGAGCACCCCGGCAGCCCCCTCACCGAGCACCCGCTGCAGCACGGCGCGGCGACCGAAGCCGGACATGAGAATGACGTCCACATCCGGGCGCAGTTGCCGCATGGCCCGGAAGGCATCGTCCCCTGACATGCGCGGCATGGTCACGTCCATGATGACCAGATCGATGGCTGCGGGATCCCGGGCGAAGCATTCGAGGGCCTCCTGCCCGTCAGCGGCCAGCACCACGGTGTATCCCATGCGGGTCAGATTGCGATCGAGGGTCTCCCTCACTCCGGGCTCGTCATCCACCACCAGCACCCGCCCGTGGCGCAGGGCCGCCGCCTTCAAGCCCTTGAGAATTGGCAGTGGCTTCGGTGCTCCAGCACTCTGCTCCGCCAGGGAGATGGGCAGGTAGAGTCCGAAACAGGACCCCACCCCCGGCTCACTGCTGACCGTGACCGTGCCGCCGTGGGCCTTGACGGCGCCGTAGACCGAGGGCAGCCCGAGCCCGGTGCCCTGCCCCTTGGGCTTGGTCGTGAAGAACGGCACGAAGATCTGTTCGAGCGCCACTGGATCGATACCACAGCCGTCGTCCCGCACCTGCAGCAGCAGGTAGGATCCGGGTTCGAGTTCGGGGTCGAGCAACGCCGCCTCGCTCAAGGACAGGTCCACCAGCGCGGTGCTGACTTCGATCTCGCCGCCGTCACTGAGCGCATCCCGGGCGTTGATGCAGAGATTGAGCAGGGCATTGGAGAGCTGGGTTTCGTCGCCCACGAGCCGGGAGTGGCGTGCTTCCAGACGCAGGTTGACCTGGATGCTGCTGTCCAGGGTCTGCCGAAACAGATCCACCATCTCCGGAATCACATCGTGGATGTCCATGGATCGCTTCTTCAGGGCGCCCTGGCGGGAGAAGGTGAGCAGCTTGCCCACCAGATCCGCCGCTCGCTGGGTGGTCTCCATGATCCGTGCCGCGTACTGCCCCACCTCCGCCGGCTTCTCCCGAGCCAGGTCAATGAGTTCGGTATAGCCCTGAATGCCCGCCAGCAGATTGTTGAAATCATGGGCCACCCCGCCGGCCAGCCGCCCGATGCTTTCCAGGCGCTGGGCCTGCTGCAGCTGTTCGAGCAGGCGATACCGCTCTTCCTCCACTTCGCGGATGGGCGTGAGATCCCGGATCGTGATGAGGTGGCAACGCTCCCCGTCCACCACCAGATGGCTGGACGAGCAGAGCACGGCAAGCTTCGACTCATCTTTGCGCAGAAGCTCGGACTCGAAGGCTTCGACCCGCTCGTTCTCCAGCGCCAGCCTGAAGAAGCGACGATAGTGGTCGGCATCGACCCAGAACTGCTCGTGTTCGTTCCAGCGCGCCTTCAGTTCGTCGATGCTCCAGCCGAACATGCGCTGCAGGGTGGCATTGGCCTCGAGCAGGGCACGATCACGGCGGCGAACCAGCAACAGGGAATCCGGACTCTGCTGGAACACCGAAGAGAACTTCGCCTCGCTCTCACGCAGCGCCCGCTCCACTTCCTGCTGGCGAGTGACGTCGAGACCCAGCGAAGCCACCTCGTGGCCTCGTCCCGAAATGTCCTTCAGCGGTGTGTGATACCACTGGATCACCACCTCCCGCCCATCCTCGGTCAGCTGCGCCACCCGCTTGCTGCCGTCGCTGGCCACCTGTGCAGCCGGATCCGAAAACGGTGACAGGCGGCCGGGGCGAGCCTTCTCCGGCACCAGCTCCCAGGCGCTGCGCCCGAGCGCACGGCCCCGGGGCATGCCGAAGATGCGCTCGGCCGCCCGGTTCCAACCTCGTATCCGCTGCTCCGTGTCGAGCACCACTGCGGCCAGGGGGGTGTGTTCGAGATGGGTTCGCAGCTGACCTTCCGACGCCCGCGCCTTGGCCTCTGCCTGCCGGATCGGCGTGACGTCGGCGCAGATGGCCGACAGCCGAACCGCATCACCGACCTTCTCGGCGTAGGCCGTAACCACCACGAAGCGCTGCTGGCCACCCTGCTGCGAGAACGTGGTTTCGAAGCTGCGCCGGTCACCGGGAGTCAGAAAACCGAGCACGGCCTCCACTCCCGGGCGGCGCTCTTCGGGAAGCCATTCCACCAGTCTGGAGCCGATGACATCAGCGTGCGGCGGGGAGCCGAGCATCTCCAGCCAGGGCGTATTGGCGTCGAGAATCCTCAGTTCAGAATCGGTGGCCACGAAGCCGGTGTTGGCACCATCGAGGACGCGGGACACCCGCAGGTTACTGCGCTCCGCCTCCACTCTCGACGCCCGGAAGGCCAGCACCAGTGCCGAGGTCAGCAGCAGCTGCAGCAGCATCACGCCGCGCATGCCGCCGATGGGCGCATCGCCACTGACCAGACCCGTCAGGGCCATGCCGATGACGGTCAGGATGACCATCGCCACCGCGGCGGTCATAGGCAACCAGAGCCCGAGGATGACCGGGATGACATACAGGGCGATGGCGAAGGGGAGATCCTGGGCCAGGCGCAGATCGGCAACCACCGCCAGCAGCAGCATGGCCAGCCCGATGCCTATGCGATAGACGTTACCCGGTATGCGACCCGTCATGCGCGCACCTCCGGCCAAAGCATAGCTGGCCGGGAGAGTTTCTGCCGCCGTCGGTGGTTCCTGAGCAGGGGAAGGCTTTCGCCCTCCCCTGCAGAACGCCTGAGCGGGCTGTCAGAGAGCTTCGAGAATGGCTTCCGCCTTGCTGACCTCGAGCTTGCCGGGAGCTTCGACTGCCAGTTTGCTCACCACGCCGTCGTCCACGATCATGGCGAAGCGCTGGCAGCGAACGCCCAGCCCCGGGGCGGACGCGTCGAAGTCGAGACCGAGGGCACGCGTCAGGTCGGCGTTCCAGTCCGCCAGCATCAGCAGTTCCTCGGCGTTCTTGTCCTTGCCCCAGCAGTCCATGACGAAGGCATCGTTCACGGACATGCAGGCGATGGTATCCACGCCTTTGGCCTTGATCTTGTCAGCCAGGGCCACGAACCCGGGCAGGTGGGCCTGGGAGCAGGTCGGCGTGAAGGCGCCCGGTACGGCGAAGAACACCACCTTCTTGCCGCCGAAGATCTCGCCGGTGCTGATATCGGTGGGGCCCTTCTCGCCCATCATCTTGATCGTGACGTCAGGGATACGATCCCCTTCCTTGATGCTCATATCGGACTCCAAGTGGGTGAAACAGGCCGTAAACTCGCCCGCCCTCCGCGCCTTCCGGCCCAAAGCCTGCGCGAGTGACGGACACCGCGCGCAAGGGTAGCCCGGCGCCTGGAACGAGTACAGGGCGACCGGCATCGGGCGCCGGGCATCTGGGCGCACAACAACGCCCTCGATCGAAGCTGCTGCTGTGGGAAGCTCACGCAGCGCAGCGCAGTGAGCGATTCCCTGCCTCACCGAGAAGGTCTCCTACTGGCTAAGAGTCTGCAGGCGGCTGCGCCGCCCGAAGTCGTCCCTGCGTCAGGTCCAGGCGAAGTGAGGTTGTTCGAAGTGATCCACCCGGGTGTCCCGCTCCCGCAGCAGCACCTCGCGGAACTGATACAGCAGCGCCGCCGTGGGGGCAGCAATGGCACCGTCACCGATGGGCATGCGCAATACAGGTTGATCACTGCCCTCCTGCGGCTCGAGACGGGGCGCATCGGGGCGCAGCAGTTCCACCAGCGGTATCCTGTGGATGCTCGCCACCTCTTCGGGGCAGGGCGTCAGATCACGTGCAGCGCCGCCCCAGACCACTACGGGCGTCATTACGAACCCGGAGCGGGTGGTGAAATCGTCGAGCCGGCCGAGAATGGCCTCGGGCCCGAGAACAAGCCCCACCTCCTCCTCCAGTTCCCGCAGCGCACTTTCCTCAGGTGTCTCGCCGGGGTCGAGGCGACCTCCGGGCAGCGCCCACTGCCCGGCATGGCGGCGCAGGTGCTTGGCACGCCGGGTCAGAATCAGCGCCGCCTCGCAGCGCCAGCTCTCATGCACGGGCAGCCCATCGAGATCGGCACCGAAGCCCTGCTCCACCACGGTGAGTGTCACCGCCGCATGCAGGCGTTCGTCGACCAGGTGCTGACGCGCATCGAAGCGGGCGAGGCGCTGGCCGAACAACGACCGCAGATCGGGATCACAAATCATGGGCTGCAACGCTTCGCAAAGGAGGACACAGCCCGCAGTATAGCCGGGCACCGGTGGAGCGTGACGATGACTCTCGAAACGATGGGCACAGCGCGGCTCATCGAGCACTGCAGCCGCCTCGACGAACTGCTCGGCAGGCATGAGCGCCTGTGGCGCAGCAATGCCTTTCGTGATCCTGATCCAGGTTGGCTGCATGAGCATCCCCGTCTGGCAGCCATCCTCCTGGACCTCAGCGAGGCGGACCTGCAGCGACTCGAAGCCAACCCCGAGCCCCTGCTCGAACTGCTCGATCCCCATGTGCGGGGCCTTTGCAGCACTCTCGCGGCGACGGAGCCAGCCTGGGTCGGCGCCGAGCCGGCACCGGATACGCCCTTTTCGAACCTGCATGTTCCGGGTCGCAAGTGGGCGCAGATCCGCCACTTCATGGCGGCGCTACCGCCGGCGACCGCCCCCGCCGTGGACTGGTGCAGCGGCAAGGGCCACCTCGGTCGCAGCGTCGCGCGCCTGCACGGTCGTCCCGTGCGCTGCCTGGAGCGTGACCCGAAGCTCTGCGCGGCCGGCCGGATTCTGGCCGGCGGCTTGCCGGTGACCTTCGAGCGTTGCGATATCCTGCAGGACTCACCGCAGCTCGGCCCCGGTGACACCCTGCTGGCCCTGCATGCCTGCGGCGCCCTGCACGAGCGGATGCTAGACGCTGCCGTGGCCGGGGGCAGCACCCGCATCCATCTCGCCCCCTGCTGTTACCACCTCACGCCCGCCTGGAAGGCGAAAGCCCGCGGCGCCCCGGATCCGGGTTTCGAAGCGGATGACCTGCACCGGGCCGTGCAGGACATGGTGACGGCGCCGGCCCGGGTCCGGCGTGCCCGGCTGCGGGAACGGGCCTTCAGGGCGGGTTTCGACGCGCTGCAGCGACACCTGCGCGGCTGCGACAGCTACCTGCCCCAGCCCTCCCTGAAGGCTGGCCAGCGGCAGCTCGACTTCCCCGGCTTCTGCAACCTGATGGCCCGGCACCACGGGCTGGAACTCCCCGTGGGGATGGATCTCCCCTCCTGGCTGGAGCAGGGCTGGATCCGCGACGCCCGCAGCCGTCGCCTGGAGCTGGTCAGCCAGGGCTTCCGCCGGGTCCTGGAACTGCGGATCGTGTTGGACCGGGCCCTCTTTCTCGCAGAGGCGGGGTATGCGGTGAACCTGCTGCGCTTCTGCCCACGGACCCTCACACCCCGCAACCTGCTGCTGCAGGCCTGGCGGGCGCGGTAACGGTTCAGGTCGAACCTGGCCGCGGTCGCGAAAGGGACGGTCTCCCCGCCGAGGACGGCCATCGCCCCCACAGGGAGCTGCTACGTCCTTCGTCCCCGCCTAGGCGGGAGGCGCCGCCTCCGCCAGCAGTTCCACCCAGTGCGTCACCGTCACCTCAGCCACGCCGGCCAGATGCATCTGACAGCCCACATTGGCGGTGACCACCACCTCGGGCGCATGCTGAGTCAAAGCAGTGAGCTTGGCATCCCGCAGCTGCCGCGAGATCTCCGGCTGCAGCAGGGCGTAACTGCCCGCGGCACCACAGCAGAGATGACTGCTCGCCACCGGCACCCGCACACAGCCGATACCGTCAAGCAGCCGCTCCACCACCCCGGTGACCCGCTGCCCATGCTGCAGCGTGCAGGGCGGATGCCAGGCCACCCGCCGCGGCGAACCCGCCAGCTTCCAGCCACTCAAATTCTGGACATCCAGGAATTCGGACAGATCCAGGGTCCGGGCCGCAATGGTCGCCGCCCGCTCGGCATACTCCGGATCATCGGCCAGGACCACGCCGTAGTCCCGCACCTGCACGCCGCAGCCGCTGGCCGTCATCACCAGCGCTTCCGCGCCGCCTTCCAGCAGCGGCCACCAAGCATCCACGTTGCGCCTTGCCATGGCACGGGCCAACTCGGGCTGGGCCATATGCTGGGGCAGTGCCCCACAGCATCCCGCCGCTGTCGCTTCCACCGCACCGATGCCCAAGCGGTTCAGCACCCGCTGCGTCGCACGATTGGTGGCCGGCGTCGCCAGCCCCTGAATGCAACCCGCCAGAAGGATCACCTGCCGCGGGTAGCCGCTCTGATCCGTGGCCCGGCCGACGCCGGTCTGCAGCAGGGGAACCACTTCCCGCAGACGCTCGGGCAGGACGGGGCGCAGCCCCTGGCCGAGGCGCAGGAAGGGGCGCATCAGCGCCGGCCGCGGCACGACGGCCAGCAGCAAGCGGCGCAGCAGCCGCTCGCGCCAGGATCGCGGCACCTTCTCTTCGAGGCGTTCCCGGCCGATCTCCAGCAGCCGCCCGTAGCGCACGCCCGAGGGACAGGTGGTCTCACAGGCCCGACACGTCAGGCAGCGATCGAGATGAAGCTGCGTGCTCGGGCCGGCCTCGTCCCGCTCCAGCATTTCCTTGATCAGCCAGATCCGGCCGCGGGGCCCGTCCCGCTCGTCGCCGAGCAGCTGGTAGGTGGGACAGGTGGCGGTGCAGAACCCGCACTGCACGCAGGAGCGCAGAATGCGGTCCGCTTCCTGACCGGCGTCCGTGGCGAGCAACTTCGCATCGAGTCGGGTCTGCATGGGATTCCTTCAGTACTGGCCCGGATAGAGCACGCCGGGATTGAACAATCCCTCAGGGTCGAACACCGCCTTGATGCGCTGCTGCAAACGCAGCTGAGCCGGGGGCAGCGGAGCGCGTTCAACGGTGGGGGTCAGCCGCATGGCGTGACCACCGAGTGCGGAAGCGGCCTGAAACACCCGCTCCGGTGCAGCATCGGTACAGCACCAGCGCTGGGCGCCGCCCCAGTCCAGCAACCAGTTCGCGCTGAGGTCCGGCTGCGGAGCCGTGGCCGGCAAAGACAGACGCCAGAGCGGGCCATCGCCTTGGAACAGCGGCAGCTGTCGATCGCGAAGCCGGTTCCAGTCCTGGTCCGCATCCGCAGCGGTTTCACCCCCCACGGCTTTCACCGCGGCGGCCACGCCGGCCTCCGAACCGGCCAGCCGTACCCGCAGGCGACCCGACTCCCAGGCCATGGCCGTGATGGGCAGCGGGCGCCGGCCCAACCGGGCCATGCGCTCGAAGGCCTGACCGAGGCCGAGTTCGAGCACCTGAGTGACGGTGGTCGCGGGCCGCGGCAGCAGGCGCAGACTGACGTCCAGCAGGACCCCGAGGCTGCCCATGGCACCGACATTGAGCCTGGAGACGTCGTAGCCGGCCACGTTCTTCATGACCTGACCGCCAAAGCGGCCGATGCCGCCGCGGCCGTCGAGCAGGGTGATGCCGAGGACGGCATCCCGCACCGCACCCTGCCAGGGCCGCGCCGGCCCCGCGAGGCCGCTGGCCACAACGCCCCCGATGGTACTGGCCGGGCCGAAGCGGGGCGGATCGAAGGGCAGCATCTGGCCTGCCGCCGCCACGACGGCTTCGAGATCGGACAGCAGCGTGCCCGCCCGCACCGAGACCACCAGCTCCGAAGGTTCGAAGGCCACGATGCCGCGATGCCCGCCCACTTCTAGCACCTCGACGGCCTCGTCAGTCGAGGCCATGAGCATCTGACGGGTAGCTCCACCCCGAATGCACAAGGGGCGCTGCGCCGCCGCCGCGGCCATCACCGCCTCCTGCAGGTCCTCACTGCGATCCGCATCAGCCAAGATCAGAAACGCTCCAGTTCCGGATGGGGCAGCCGCCCACCATGTACGTGCATGCCGCCAAGTTCCGCGCAGCGCGCCAGGGTCGGCACGGCCTTGCCCGGATTGAGCAGGCCGGCCGGATCGAAGGCGGCCTTCAGGCCATGAAAGCGCTCGAGTTCCAGCGCGGTGAACTGCACGCACATCTGATCGATCTTCTCGATGCCGACGCCGTGCTCGCCGGTGATGGTCCCGCCCACGGCGACGCAGAGTTCGAGGATGCGCGCACCGAAATCCTCGGCGCGCTGCAGTTGCCCCGGCTGATTGGCGTCGTAGAGGATCAGCGGATGCAGATTGCCGTCGCCGGCATGAAAAACATTGGCCACGGCGAGATCGAACTCCTCCGAGAGCCGGCCGATTCCGGTGAGGACTTCGGCCAGATGACGACGGGGGATGGTGCCGTCCATGCAATAGTAGTCGGGCGCAATCCTGCCGACGGCGGGAAACGCAGCCTTGCGCCCGGCCCAGAGCCGGGCGCGCTCGGCCGGGTCCGACGCCGCCCTTATGTCACCCGCCCCGGCTGCGCGCAGGATTTCGGTGACCCGTTCCACCTGCGCGGCCACCTCCTCCGGCTCGCCGTCGAGCTCGCAGAGCAGAATGGCCGCCGCGTCCCGGGGATAGCCGGCGCCCACGAAGTCCTCGGCGGCCTCGATGGCCAGCCGATCCATCATCTCCATGCCCGCGGGCAGGATGCCGCGGCTGATCACCGCACTCACCGCATCCCCCGCCGCAGCCACCGAGTCGAAGGCCGCCAGCAGCACCTGGACGGACGCCGCCACCGGCAGCAGCCGTACCGTGACCTCCACCACCACTCCGAGCAGGCCCTCGGAGCCGGTGACCAGCGCCAGCAGATCGAGTCCGGGACTGTCCAGCGCAGCGCCGCCGAGTTCCAGCAATTCCCCGTCCACCGTCACCAGCTTCACACCCAGCAGGTTGTGGACCGTGAGGCCGTACTTCAGGCAGTGCACGCCACCGGAATTCTCCGCCACGTTGCCGCCGATGGAGCAGGCGATCTGCGATGAGGGATCCGGCGCGTAGTAGAGCCCGTGAGGCGCTGCCGCCTCGGAGATCGCCAGATTGCGCACCCCCGGTTCCAGCCGCGCGATGCGCCCCACCGGATCGAGTTCCAGGATGCGATTCATGCGCGCCAGCACCAGGAGTACGCCCGCCTCATGGGGCAAGGCCCCGCCGGACAGCCCGGTGCCCGCGCCCCGGGCCACCACCGGAACACCTTCGGCAGAACACAGCGCCATGACCTGCTGCACCTGCTCGATGCTGCGGGGCAACACCACCACTCGCGGCTGCTGCCGATACGCCGTCAGGGCATCTCCCGCGTAGGGGCGCAGCGCCTCTTCGTCATCCACCACATCTTCGGGGGGCAGCACTTCGCGCAGGCGCGCGGCCAGCGTTTCACGATCCATCTCGAACTTCCTCAGGGCACTGCTGCCCAGTATGGCTGCGGGTCACGCGCCGGTCGAATGCTGCTAATCTCGAACGAAATGACCTCGATTCTGCACGGGGCAGTGGTCACTTTTGGGGGAGAACCTTGATGAGCTATTTCGTCACCGGCGCCACCGGCTTCGTCGGCATGCACCTGATCGATCGCCTGCTGGCCCGCAAGGGTACGGTCTACGTCCTCGTCCGAGCAGGCTCCAGGGCCCGCTTCAAGCGCCTGGCTGAGCGCTGGGGCGAGCAGGCGAAGCGGGTGGTCGCGGTCACCGGCGACCTCACCCGGCCCGGACTCGGTATCAATCGCAAGGACCTGGAGATCATGACCGGCAAGGTCCACCACTTCTTCCACTGCGCCGCCATCTACGATCTGTCCAACGACGATGCCGAGGCTCAGCTGGCCGTCAACGTCGAAGGCACCCGCCATGCGGTGGAGCTGGCCGGCAAGCTCGACGTGCAGTGCTTCCACCACGTCAGCTCCATCGCCGCCGCCGGTGAGTACCGCGGCCACTTCCGCGAGGACATGTTCGACGAGTGGGCGCCCACCGACGATCCCTATTTCCGCACCAAGCACGATTCAGAGACCGTGGTGCGCTACGAGAGCGAGGTGCCCTGGCGCATCTACCGGCCCGGCATCGTGGTCGGCCACTCCAAGACCGGTGAGATCTCCAAGATCGACGGTCCCTACTACCTGTTCAAGCTGATCCAGCGCCTGCGCCATGCCCTGCCGGGCTGGATGCCCCTCATCGGCATCGAGGGCGGCAAGCTCAACATCGTCCCGGTGGACTACGTCACCGCCGCCATGGACCACATTGCCCATACCCGCGGCCGCGACCGGGACACCTTCCATCTCGTGGCCCCGGAACCGGTGTCAGTGGGCCGCATCATGAACCTCTTTGCCGATGCTGCCCACGCCCCCGGCTTTTCCCTGCGCATCGACCATCGCCTGCTGGGCCTGCTGCCCAAGGGCGTCATCGACCTGATCGGCAAGATGCCCCCGGTCCGACGCATCGTCGACAGCCTGCTGGGTGATCTCGGCATTCCCCGGGAGCTGTTTCGCTACATGGGCTTCGCCACGCTCTATGACGACCGCGAAACCCAGAAGGTGCTCAAGGGTTCCGGCATTCAGTGCCCGGACCTCGAGGACTACGCCCCCGTACTGTGGGACTACTGGGAGCGGCATCTGGATCCGGATCTGTTCCGGGACCGCAGCCTGAAAGGGCGCATCAAGGACCGGGTGGTGCTGATCACCGGCGCCTCCTCGGGCATCGGCAAGGCCAGCGCCCTGCGGCTGGCCGCCGCCGGTGCCAAGGTGCTGCTGGTGGCCCGCACCCTGGAGAAACTGGAGGAGACCCGTCGCGAGATCGAGTCCCACGGCGGCAAGGCCTGGATCTACAGCGCCGATGTCTCGGAACTGGAAGGCTGCGACAAGCTGATCAAGACCGTCCTCGACGACCACGGCAAGGTGGACGTGCTGATCAACAATGCCGGCCGCTCCATCCGCCGCTCCCTGGAACTGTCCTACGACCGCTTCCACGACTTCGAGCGCACCATGCAGCTCAATTACTTCGGCAGCGTCCGTCTGGTGATGAACCTGCTGCCGAGCATGATCGAGCAGCGCGACGGGCAGATCATCAACGTCTCCTCCATCGGCGTGCAGACCAACATGGCGCGCTTCTCAGCCTACGTGGCCTCCAAGGCGGCGCTGGATGCCTTCTCACGCTGCGCCCAGACCGAGTTCCTGGATCGCAACATCACCTTCACCAACGTCTACATGCCTCTGGTGCGCACGCCGATGATCGCGCCCACCGCCCACTACAAGTACGTCCCGACCCTGTCGCCGGAGGAGGCGGCCGACCTCATCGCCAAGGCCGTTCTCGAAAGACCCAAGCAGGTGTCCACCCGCCTCGGCACCGCCGCCTCCGTGGCCTGGGCGCTGTGGCCGAAGGCCATGGACGTGATCCTGAACACAGGCTACAAGCTATTCCCGGATTCCGCCGCCGCCCGCGGCGACGGCAAGTCAGGCGAAACGGAGATGGCCCCGGAAGCCGCCGCCTTCGCCGCGCTCACTAAGGGCATACACTGGTAACGGCGCCGCTTCGCGGCGTCGTTACCGTGGGAGTTCGCCAAGAACTTTCGTTCACGCTGTCGCGGAAGAAACTTGCGATGCGCTGACTGTGGGCGCATTTCGTCTGGAGCGAAATGCGTCGCACGCAGTGCGCCGCGAAGCGGGGCGCGCCATGGATGGCGCGCAACAGAGCGCTAGCGCCCGCAGGGCGATGCGCCGATTGGCATGACGTTCAGCGAAGCCGGTGCCTTCAGCTTCGGCACGACGCCTCGCGATCGGCCCATTCGCTGCGCGAATAGGGCTCTCCCACAAAGGCGTGTGCCAATCTGAAAAGTTGTTTCGAAACAAGACAGTTGCCGTATGTTTCACAAGAGTCGCTTCAGCGACGAAGCTTTCGCGGCTGAAGCCGCTCCCACGGTGGCTGGTCGGAATGGAGAGGAGAGAGGCTGATGTCAGAAGCACGCACTGTCGACGAGGCCGGGCGGGCCGATCGACTCGGTGAGCGTGTGCGCGGCGAACTGCGAGCCGTGGCGCGGGAGACCCTTGCCCATGCCGCGGCGGGCACCCAGCGGCTGGCGCCGGAGGTCATGGAACTCGACGCGGCGCTGTATACCGACCCCGCGCGCTTCGAGCAGGAGCGCAGGCAACTGTTCCGTCGCATCCCGCTGATGCTCGCGGCAGGCTGCGAGCTGGGGGAGCCGGGTGCCTACAAGACCCTGGAGGTGGCGGGGGTCCCCGTGCTGCTGACCCGGGGCGACGACGGCGTTACCCGGGCCTTCCTCAATCAATGCACCCACCGGGGTGCCCAGCTTGCTGACGGTTGTGGCAAGGCGCGGCG
>JAFIFJ010000025.1 GCA_020832085.1 Gammaproteobacteria bacterium
CCGCATCTGTGGGAGTTCGCCACGAACGTTGTTCGTTCGCGCTGTCGCGGAAGCAACGTGCGATGCGCTGACTGTGGGCGCATTTCGTCTGGAACGAAATGCGTCGCACGCAGTGCGCCGCGAAGCGGGGCGCGCCATGGAAGGCGCGCAACAGAGCGCTAGCGCCCGCAGGGCGATGCGCCGATTGGCATGACGTGCAGCGAAGCCGGTGCCTTCAGCTTCGGCACAACGCCTCGCAATCGGCCCATTCGCTGCGCGAATAAGGCTCTCCCACACGGGTGTGTTCCAGTCTGAAAAGTTTCTTACAATCAAATGGTTGTCGTATGTTTGATAAGACAGCTCCCGCAGCGTAGCGGAGGGGGCCGATCTGGACAGCTTCGATCGAGGGCTGCGCCATCGTTCCCCTGCGCTTCCGCTACGACGGATAGTAGGTGGGCGCCCCGGGGCCCACCGGCAGGCCGAGGCCGAAGACGTAGATGTAGAACCAGGCGATCCAGCCGACGGCCAGGGCAATGGTGTAGGGCAGCATGGTGGCGATCAGGGTGCCGATCCCCAGGTCGCGGACATAGCGGCTACCGAAGGCCAGAATCAGTCCGAAGTAGCTCATCATCGGCGTGATGAGGTTGGTGGTGGAGTCGCCGATGCGGTAGGCCGCCTGAATCACCTCGGGGCTGTAGCCTGTGAGCATGAGCATGGGCACGAAGATGGGTGCGGTCACCGCCCACTGGGCCGAGGCTGATCCCAGCGACAGGTTCACGAACATGCACATCGGAATGAACAGCAGGAACACGGCCGGACCGGTGAGGTTGATGTCCTGCAGGAACTGGGCACCCACGACCGCAGTGATCTGGCCGAGCTGAGTCCAGCCGAAGAAGGCGACGAACTGGGCCGCGAAGAACACCAGCACGATGTACAGCCCGAGTTTGCTCATGGCTGCGGCCATGGCGTCGATGACGTCGCGGTCGTTGTTCATGACGCCGGTGAGGCGGCCGTAGACGAAGCCCGGCACCAGGAAGAAGACGAAGACCAGGGCGACGATGCCGCGCAGGAAGGGCGTGATGGCGGTGATGGTGGAGTCCGCCCCGGGCTCGCGCAGTGCCCCCCAACTTGGCACCACCATCAGGGCCACCAGGGCAGCAACGGCAAGCGCAGCCACGCCGGCCCAGCGCAGCGCGCGGCTCTCGACGGCCGTCAACGGTGTCAGCCGGTCGCCCTCGTCCAGATTCTCCGAGGCCTGGCTGGGATCGTATTGCCCCAGGCGGGGCTCGACGATGGCCGTGGTCACCCAGGTGCCGATGGCGGTGACCAGGAAGGTGCTGGAGATCATGAAGTACCAGTTCACGGCCGGATGGACGAAGTAGCCGGGCTCGATGATCTGAGCAGCGGCTTCGGTGATGCCGGCCAGCAGCGGATCCACGGTGCCGATCAGCAGGTTGGCGGAATAGCCTCCAGAGACCCCTGCAAAGGCCGCAGCCAGGCCCGCCAGCGGGTGCCGGCCGAGGGCGTGAAAGATGGCCGCTGCCAGCGGGATCATCACCACGTAGCCCATCTCGGAGGCGGTATTGGAGAGCACCGCGGCGAACACGATCACGGCCGTGACCAGCTTTGGCGGCGCGCCGAGGACCATGGCACGGATGGCGGCGGAGAGCAGGCCCGAGCGTTCGGCTACGCCGACGCCGAGCATGGCCACCAGCACGGTGCCAAGCGGGACGAAGCCGGCGAAGTTGGCCACCAGATTCTCCACGATTCGCCGCAGGCCCTCGGCATTGACCAGGCTGACCACGGTAATGACGCCATCAGCCGCCCGGCCGGGGGCGCCTTCCGGGCGCGGGTCGTCGACGGCCACGCCGAACCAGGCGAGCACGCCTGAGAGCAGGACGATGAAAACGGAGAGCAGGGCAAACAGCGTCACGGGATGGGGCAGCGCGTTGCCGAGCCACTCGACGCCGTTGAGAAAGCGATTGAACCAGGAAGAACGCAGGGGTTCGTCAGACCCGGCGGTTTGGGTCACGGCAGGTCATCCAGAGGCCGGAGCAGCCTGGATGGTACCGGGGATGCAGGGAGTGGGCACGTCCGCCCGGCTGCTGCCGGGCGGACGGTTTGTTCAGCTCACGTTTGGAGCTTTACTCGATAGTCTGCTTCAGAAGTTGTAGCGCAGGCCCACATTCCAGGTTTGCAGATTGCTGGAGTAGGTGTAGCCGGCGGTGGCGCCGAACTGGGGCGTGAAGTGAAGCACTGCACCGAGGTCTGCGCTGACCTTGTCTTCGGTGTCGTCGTAGGTCAGGAAGCCGTTCACTTCCAGGGTTTCGGTGGCCATGCCGCGAACACCGACCTGGCCGAACACGCCGTCGTCCTTGGCGCTGCCGGCGCCGCTGACGCTGACCTTGGTGAAGGACCAGCCGAGGCGGCCGACCACGTCGAACTGGGAGTTCAGCGGGACGTTATAGCCAGCGCCCACGCGGGTGCGGTTGGCCGTGAACGGGCTGTCTTTGGCGCGCAGGTAGTTGGCGATCAGATGCACGTTCTCATTGACGGCTACGGAGCCATCGAGGGTGAAGCCGTCGAGACGGCTGATGCCGTCGGGCTTGAGTGCGCCGTAGCCAGCGCCGACGTAGGTGTAGGAAACGTCTGCGAGCGCGGCGGCAGGGACTGCGGCGGCGGCGACGATGGCGGTCACGAGAGCAAGTTTACGCATGGAAGTGATCCTTTATCGGACAGTGGATCTCGAGGCTCGAGATCAACGAGAAACATTTTGCAACAATATGTAACGTTGCGGGGAGGACTATACGCGCCGAAAATTAAAGATGAAAGGGGTATTTCGGGCCTCTGTCACAGTTTGACTACAGAAACATTCCTTTCGTCGAATGGATCTGTTCGGTAACAAATGTCCGACCATGAAACGCGGCAGGGGTTCCCTGCGCGTGGACATTGGGGCCAGTCTCTCGGCGCGCTGCCTGACGCCTTGGCCCTGGCCTTGCGGGCCAGGACCAAGGCGGTTGGCTGCATAGGGAGCAGGCGGTCGTGCTGGTCCTGTCAGAAGTTGTAGCGCAGGCCCAGGTTCCAGGTTTGCAGGTGGCTGGAGTAGGAGTAGCCAGCGGTGGCGGCGAGCGCGGGAGTGAAGTTGTAGACCGCGCCGACGTCTGCGCTGACCTTGCCTTCGGTATCGTCGTAGGTCAGGAAAGCGTTGATCTCCAGCGCGTCGGTGCCGATGCCGCGAGCCATGCCGCGGACACCCAGCTGGCCGAAGACGCCGTCGTTCTTCTCGCTGAAGACGTCGGTGATGCTGGCCTTGGTGAACGACCAGCCGAGGCGGCCGACCATGTCGAACTGGGAGTTCAGGGCAAAGTTGTAGCCGCCGCCGAGCCGGGTGCGGCGGGCGGTGAACGGGCTGTCCTTGGCGCGAACGTGAGTGGCGATCAGGTGGGCATGGTCATGCACCGCCACCGAACCCTCGACGGTGTAGCCATCGAGGCGGGTGATGCCGTCGGGCTTGAGGGCGCCGTAGCCGGCACCGATGTAGGAATAGGAAATGTCTGCGAGCGCAGCTGCAGGAAGTGCGGCGGCGGCGACGAGGGCAGAAACAACGGCGAACTTGCGCATGAGGTGATCCTTTACCGGATGTTGATCTCGAAGCACGAGATTTTTATGAAACATTAAAGACGTAAAATGAAACATTTTGGGGCGAGATGTGCGCGGCGCGAATCCGAAAAGAGTGAGCGATTCCTGATTTTTCTCACATTTTTTCGAAAGAAACGTCCGTTTCTTCGGGTGATATATGCCTGTAACAATTTGTTCGACATTGAAACGCGAAGGGAGTTCCCTGTGAGTGACTTTCTCGATTCATTGCATGACGTCTTCAGTGGGCTTGGGCCGGTGCAGATCCGGCCCATGTTCGGCGGCTATGGGGTGTTCCATGACGGCGTGATGTTCGCCCTGGTGGCTGATGACGAGGTGTATCTGAAGTCGGACGCGAAAGCGGCCCGGCGCCATGAGGCCGAGGGCCTGGAGCCGTTCCGGTATGAAAAAGGCGGTAGGTCGGTGATCATGTCCTATCACCGCGCCCCGGAGGCGATCTTCGATGATCCGGAACTGGCGACCGAGCGGGCGAAGGACGCCTTCGCCATCGCCTTGCGGGCCCGGAAGCGGCCATGATGCCGTTGGAGGCCTGAGACTGGACGGGGCGGCTCTTAGCGGTCAGGGCTCTGTGCTGAGTTCCTCGTAGCGCTCGCTGGCCTCGAGCCATTCGCTTTCGATGCCCTCGGCGCGGGCGCGCAACTCGCCCTGTTCCTTGAGCGTGGCCCGGAGCCGGTCCTTGGCCCCGTCCTCGTAGAGCGTGGCGTCGGCGAGCTGACCTTCGATCTCCGCGAGCCGCTGCTGCAGCCTGTCGAGCTGTTGTTCGAGCTTCTGAATCTCGCTCTTCAGGGGCTGCAGCGCCTTGCGTCGCTCCGCTGCCGCCCGGCGTTCGGCCTGCCGGTCGGCCCGTGACAGGCTGGTATCTGCCGCGGCGTCAGCACTGCCCTCCCCGACGATTTCCGGGCTACCGCTTTCCGTAACGGCTTCGGGCGCATCACGGTCCCGGTCCAGCAGCCAGCGGGCGTAGTCGTCCAGGTCACCCTCCCAGGGCACGATGCGGCCATCCGCCACCAGCCAGAACTCATCCATGGTTTCCCGCAGCAGGTGGCGGTCGTGGGACACCAGCACCACCGCGCCGCTGAACTCACTGAGAGCGAGGCTCAGGGCCTCGCGCATGTCCAGATCCAGGTGGTTGGTAGGCTCGTCGAGCAACAGCAGGGCCGGGCGCTGCCAGGCCAGCAGTGCCAGCACCAGCCGGGCCCGCTCGCCGCCGGAAAAGGTATCGATGGCTTCCTCGGCCTGTTTGCCGTAGCCGAAGCCGCCTAAGAAGTTGCGTGCGCCCTGATCCGGAACGCCGCGATCGAGTTCCAGCAGGTGCTGCATGGGGGTGCGTCCGGGTTTGAGCTGTTCCACCTGATGCTGGGCGAACCAGGCCACCGGCGCATGGTGGCCGCGGGTGATCTCCCCTGACAGCGGCGTCAGGCCCCCGGCCAGGGTGCGGATCAGGGTCGACTTGCCGGCGCCATTGGGCCCGAGCAGGCCGATGCGGTCGCCCGGATGCAGGCGCAGCCGGACATCGTCCAGCACCCGGTGATCTGGATAGCCGAGGGTGAGTTCTTCCCCGTCGAGCAGGGGATCGGACATCTTCACCGGATCGCGGAACTGAAAGCGGAAGGGTGAGCTGGCACGGACCGCAGCGGTCTGGGAGAGCTGTTCGAGGGTCTTCAGGCGACTCTGGACCTGCTTGGCCTTGCTGGCCTTGGCCCGGAAGCGATCCACGAAGCGCTGGATCTCCGCGGCGCGTTTCTGATGCTTCTCGTAAGTCGCCTGCTGCAGCAGCATGGCCTCGGCGCGCTGACGCTCGAAGGCCGAATAGTTGCCCCGCCACAGGGTCACCTGCCCCCGGTCGATGTGGGCGATGTATTGCACGGTGCGATCGAGAAAATCGCGATCGTGGGAGATCAGGATCAGGGTGGTGTCCAGGCGCGACAGCCAGCGTTCGAGCCAGAGGGTGGCGTCGAGGTCGAGGTGGTTGGTGGGCTCATCGAGCAGCAGCAGGTCGGCCGGCTGCATCAGGGTGCGCGCCAGGGCCAGCCGCATGCGCCAGCCGCCGGAGAAGTCGTTCACGGACCGCTGCTGATCGGCACCGGCAAAGCCCAGGCCGTGGAGAATGGCGCCCGCCCGGGCGGGGGCGGAGTAGCCGTCGATGGCATCCATCTGCGCATGCAGCGCGCCGAGGGCAGCGTGGCGCCCTTCCCGCTCCGCAGCTGCGATCTCCCGTTCCACGCGCCGCAGTTCGCGGTCGCCGTCGAGGACGAAGTCGAGGGCGCCCTGATCCGTATCGGGCGTATGCTGGGCCAGATGCGCGATGCGGGTGCGCTCGCTGAGCTGAACGTCACCGTCCTCGGGCAGCAGGCGACCCATGATGAGCTCGAACAGGGTGCTCTTGCCGGCGCCGTTGGGCCCCACCAGACCCACGTGCTGGCGCCCGTGGATGGTGAACGAGACGCCGTCGAGGATCACTTTCTCGCCTCGACGCACGAACAGGTTGGCAAAAGTCAGCATAGGAATCGGGGGTCGCGTTGGCAGCAGTGGCGCACGCTAGACTCGGGTCCCGCCCGGGTCAAGATGCCCAGCGGACAGGCGGCATCATCATTGCTTCATGTCTCGGACCTAAACTGACGGGTCGGCTGTTCTGGAGATTGGCTCCATGGTGAGAGCGTTTGGCTTCCTGCTCGTGCTGCTGCTGTCGGTGGCCTGCGGCACATCTGAACCCTCCGGGCCGGCCGGCGACGGGAGTGCGGCGCCACCGGTCCCTCTCCGGGAGCAGCGGCCGGCACCGCTGCTGCTCATCTCCATCGACGGGTTCCGTCATGACTATCGCCAGCGTGCCGCCACGCCGAACCTCGACCGGCTTGCCGGGGAAGGGGCCGTGGCGGCGGGCCTGGTGCATGTCTTTCCGACCAAGACCTTCACCACCCACTACACGATGGTCACCGGCCTGTACGCCGAGAACCACGGCGTCGTCGCCAACAGCATGTGGGATCCCAAGCGCGAGCGCAGCTTCAGTCTGCGCAACCGGGACGCGGTGATGGATCCAGCCTGGTACGACGGCGAGCCGATCTGGCGCACGGCCGAGCGCCAGGGCCTGATCAGCGGGACGTTCTTCTGGCCGGGGTCGGAAGCACCCATTGGCGGCCGGCACGCGACGTACTGGACGCCCTACGACAGCGGTATTCCCCACCAGGAGCGGATCGAGCAGATCCTGGCCTGGCAGGACCTGCCGGCTGCCGAGCGGCCGGACTTCATGACGCTCTACTTCAGCCGCATCGACTCCCTTGGCCACGGGCTCGGACCCGAGGCGCCGGCGGTGACGGCAGCCATCACGGAGCTGGACGCCGAACTCGGTGTCCTGCTCGCCGGGCTCGAAGAGCGGGGGCTGCTGGGCCGCATGCACATTCTGGTGGTGTCCGATCATGGCATGAGCGACATCGACCCTGAGCGCTACATCTACCTCGACGACTACCTGCAGATGAGTGGCGTCCACGTGTCCGACTGGGGCCCGGCGGCGCACGTCTGGGCCGGCGATCTCGATGCTGACGCCATCGTGGATGCGCTGAGCGGCGCCCATCCCCGCCTGCGGGTCTGGAAGAAGGAGGAGACGCCAGACCACTACCGCTTCAGGGATCATGAGCGCATCGCCGACGTCATCGTCGAGGCCGACCATGGCTGGATGATTTCCACCCGTCAGCACATGGCGGGACGGATGGGGCCGCCCACCCGTGGCATGCACGGCTGGGATCCCCAGCACCACGAGATGCTGGGCATTTTCATCGGCCACGGTCCGGCCTTCCGGCCAGGATCCGGGCTCACCCGCGTGGAGAGCGTGCATCTTCATGGGCTCATGGCCCATCTGCTGGGCATCGAAGCGGCGCCGAGCGATGGGACGGTGGCGGCCTTCGCTGACGTCCTCGCCACCGAACTCGACGCGGACGTCCCCCCGGCACCGGAGGCGCCGCCGCTGCTGTTCGGCGCGCGGCGGCCGGATCTGCATCGCGCCGTGAATCTGGGGGCGGCGGATCTGAATGCCGAGCAGCGGGACTTAACGTTAGCGGGGAGCTTGCACCGGAACTGCGAGGGCGAGGTGTGTCAGCTGCATCTCAGCGACGATGAACATCGCCTCGAACTGTTGCCAAAGGGCTTCGACGTCTCCCTGAGTACGCCGACCGGCAACGCCGTCGTGCAAGGTCAGCTCGCGGTTGAGGGCGATCGCATTCTGGGCCTCGAGGTCACCTCCATGCTTGTCATGGCGCCTTGAGCGGGTCTCGCCAGCGGCCGGGGCTGCAACGAGCAAGCAGGCGCTTGGCAGCGGCCGGCAGTCGCTCACTACGCTTCGCTTCGTGAGCTCCCACGACAATAGCTTCGATCGGAGGCTCTACTGTGGGTACGAAGCGCAGCGTAGCCGCCTGCGGGGGTCGCAGCCTGCGATATGCATCTAGGCGTTGCCGGCAATCGCCGACTCCGCGTCGCTCCGTCAGCTCCCACGGGCTCACCCCATGCGATGCAGAGCGCAGATCTTGTTGCCGGACGGATCGCGCAGGTAGGCCAGATAAAGCTTGGCGCCGCCGCCGTCGCGGATGCCCGGCGGGTCTTCGCAGGTCTCACCGCCATGAGCCAGCCCCGTCGCATGCCAGGCGTCCGCCGCTTCCGGACTGGCGGCGGCAAAGCCGATGGTGCTGCCGTTGCCGTGAGTGGCCGGATTGCCGTCGATGGGCGTCGTCAGGGCGAAAATGCCGGTCTTGGTGCGGTAGAAGCAACGCCCCTTGGGATCCATGACGCCGGCCGGGATGCCGAGGGTGCCCAAGACTGCGTCATAGAAGCGCTTCGAGGCATCCATGTCGTTGGTGCCAATCATGATGTGACTGAACATGGTTGAGGCTCCGGGAGAGGGCCGAGCGCACTGGCGCGGCTGCCGGCGATATTGGAGCAGGATCGCGGCCCGCTGAACAGAGCAGGCCGGAGTCCCGCGGCGTGCCATCCGTGGCACCGCGGCGGGGGGCGTGTCCGTTCAGATGCTCGCCAGGATGGCGTTGAGCGTGGCGCTGGGCCGCATGGCTGCCGCGGCCTTCTTCTGGTCCGGATGATAGTAGCCGCCGATGTCCACCGGCTGGCCCTGGATCACGATCAATTCCTCGTTGATCTTCGCTTCGTTCTCGGCCATGGCCTTGGCCACCGGGGCGAAGCGATCGCGCAGTTCCGGGTCCTTGTCCTGGGCGGCCAGGGCCTCGGCCCAGTACATGCCCAGGTAGTAGTGGCTGCCGCGGTTGTCGATCTCGCCGGTCTTGCGGGAGGGCGACTTGTTCTCGATCAGCAGCTTGGCGGTGGCGGCATCGAGTGCCTCCGCCAGAACCTTGGCCCTGGGGTTGTTGCTCTTCGTTGCGATGTCGTCCAGGGAAACGCACAGGGCGAGGAACTCCCCTAGGGAATCCCAGCGCAGGTGGTTCTCGGCTTCGAACTGCTGGACGTGCTTCGGTGCGGAGCCGCCGGCGCCAGTCTCGTAGAGGCCGCCGCCATTCATCAGCGGCACGATGGAGTACATCTTGGCGCTGGTGCCAAGCTCCAGAATGGGGAACAGGTCCGTAAGGTAGTCCCGCAGCACGTTGCCGGTCACCGCAATAGTGTCCTCGCCATGGCGCAGGCGCTCCATGGTGTGACGGACGGCGGTGTCCAGGGTCATGATGCGGATGTCCAGGCCGCTGGTGTCGTGGTGCTTCAGGTAGTGCTCCACCTTGGTGATCATCTGAGCATCGTGGGCGCGGTACTTGTCGAGCCAGAACACGGCCTGCAGGCCGGAGGCGCGGGCGCGGTTCACGGCCAGCTTCACCCAGTCCTGGATGGCGGCGTCCTTGGTCTGGCACATGCGCCAGATGTCGCCCTGGCCGACGCCGGTGTGCTCCAGAAGGACCTTCCCGGACTCGTCCACGACCCTGACCGTGCCGGCAGCGGGCATCTCGAAGGTCTTGTCGTGGGAGCCGTACTCCTCGGCCTTCTGTGCCATCAGGCCGATGTTCTGCACCGTGCCCATGGTGGTGGGGTCGAAGGCGTCGTGGTGCTTACAGAAGTTGATGACTTCCTGGTAGATCGTCGCGTAGCAGCTGTCGGGAATGATGGCCTTGGTATCGCGCAGGTTGCCGTCGGCAGCCCACATCTTGCCGCCGACACGAATCATGGCCGGCATGGATGCGTCGACGATGATGTCGCTGGGGACGTGCAGGTTGGTGATGCCCTTGTCCGAATCGACCATGGCCAGGCCCGGCCGCGACTCATGGCAGGCGCGGATATCGGCCTCGATCTCATTGCGCAGGGAGAAACTGGCGTCCTTGACCTTCTCGAGCACACTCTCCATGCCCAGGCGGGCCTTGATGCCCAGCTCGGCGAAGGTCTTGGCGTGCTTCTCGAATGCCTTCTTGTAGTACACCTCGACGGCATGGCCGAAGATGATGGGGTCGGAGACCTTCATCATGGTCGCCTTCAGGTGCAGCGAGGCCAGCAGCCCTGCCCGGCGGGCGCCTTCGAGCTCCTCCTCGAGGAACTTGCGCAGTGCCTTCACGTCCATGAACGCGGCGTCGATGAGCTCGCCGTCCTTGACTGCAACGGTTTCCTTGAGCACCTGAGTCTTGCCGTCTTCACGGATCAGCTCGATGCGCAGTTTGCCGGCCTTCTCCACCACCGTGGACACCTCGGTGTGGTAGAAGTCGCGCTTGCGCATGTGGGCGACGTGGGTCTGGGAGGCCTGGCTCCACTTGCCCATGGAGTGGGGGTACTGCTTGGCGAAGCGCTTGACGGACTCCGGTGCGCGACGGTCGGAGTTGCCCTCCCGCAGGACCGGATTGACGGAGCTGCCGAGGACGGCGGCATAGCGCTTGTTGATCGCCCGCTCCTCGTCGGTCTTGGGCTCCTCGGGGTAGTCCGGCAGCGCATAGCCCTGCTTCTGCAGTTCTTCGATGGTCTCGATGAGCTGAGGCACCGAGGCGCTGATGTTCGGGAGCTTGATGATGTTGGCGTCCGGGTCCTGGGTCAGTTCGCCGAGTTCAGCCAAGGTGTCGGGAACCCGCTGTTCTTCGGTCAGGACCTCGGGGAATGCGGCCAGCGCGCGAGCTGCCAGAGAGATGTCGGCCAGCTCGACTTCGACGTCGGCGGCTTTGGTGAAGGTGCTCACGAACGGCAGGAAGGAGTGCGTCGCGAGCGCGGGTGCTTCATCGGTCAGGGTGTAGACGATTTTGTATTTTTTCACGGCATTCGCTTTTGTCTGGAGGTTCATGGGAATTCCGGCGGATGGCCGCGCCAGGGCGCCATCGGGCCAGTAGCCAGCGAGCAGGTGGGCATTCTAGCCTGCGTCGCCGGCGTCGTCCGCCGGGGGTTCGTAAATATTGGCAGCCGTAGGTTACACGACCTGTGAGGCTGCTGCTGAATCGCCGCCGCCGTCACCGGTGACGGTCAAGCCTCCTCGAAGCCCATGAAGCGGGCAATCTCGGCCACGGGCCGGCGGCGGGAAACCACCGCATTGGCCGGAAAGCGGTCGTCGGGGTAGCCCATGGCCACACAGCTCATGAGGGCCTGATCCTCGGCGAACCGGCTCTGGCTTGAACCCGCGAATGCTGCGGCGGCCCATGACGACCTCGTCGTCTTCACTTGAAGGCTCTCGTCTCTGCGCTGGGGCTGACGGGACCCGTTCGGGCCGAGCATGCCGCGCGGAAGCATACCCAACTCCGGAATCTGGCGGGACCCTGGCCCAGGGCGGTACCGGCGACGATTGATCGCGTTGATCGAAACCGCCATTCCTATTGGTCTTCTTCGTATCTAATAACATCAAGTCATGACTCGGTTTAACCCAACTTTCATCTGATTTTGTCTTTCTGGTCATGAGCGCCGTGTTCACTGGCGTCGTGGTCGGGACATCCGCCTGCTGTCGTCATCCGGCACAGGCCCTGTCTCCCGTCACAGTTTCGGGGGCGTTCGCGCCACTTCTCATCAGTCCCGCAGTCAGGTTGCACTCCCAAGGCCCGTCGGTCGCCATCCGATGCCGCAAGGCGCTGGCCAAGGAGTTTCTCCCCTGCTCGAGAGACAAGGCATACAACCATGAACAGACCAATCATCCCAACCCTGTTGATCTTATTCACGCTGGCGCTGCTGGGCGTCGCCGAGGTCCAGGCCCAGGTGACCTCGGCAGCTGCTGCCGGGCGCGTCCTCGATGCCAGCGGCGTTGGCATCGAAGGTGCCTCGGTGGAACTGATACACGAGCCATCGGGCACGCGCCGGTCCACCACCACGGATTCAGAAGGTCGTTATTCGGTGCGCGGCCTGCGCGTCGGGGGTCCCTACCGCGTGGTCGCAAGGCGCGAGGGTTACCGTCCCGGCGTGCTGTCCGAGCAGTATCTGCAGCTCTCCGAAGCCGCTGCCATTGATGTCACCCTTGAGTCCTCCAGAGTGACGGAGGAGCTGGTCGTTCTCGGCACCCGCGTCGGTGGCGTCTTCGACCCCTCGCGCATGGGCACCGGCACCATTGTCGACCGCGATCGCATCGAGGGCCTGCCCTCCATTCAGCGCAACATCCAGGACTACGTGCGCACCGATCCCCGCATCTCCCAGGTGGACAAGCAGCGCGGAGAGATCTCGGCCGGTGGCCAGAACACCCGTTTCAACAACATCCGCATCGACGGTGTGTCCACCAACGACGCCTTCGGCCTCGAGAGCAACAACCTGCCGACGGACCGCCAGCCGATCACCATGGATTCCATCGAGTCCATCAACATTTCGCTGGTGAACTTCGACACCGCCCTTGCCGGCTACACCGGCGCCAGCATCGACGCCGTGACCCGCTCCGGGACCAACGACTTCGAGGGCTCGCTCTACTACATCTATCGGGACAACGACTGGACCGGCAAGCGCGATGGCAGTCGCTTCACGGGTTTCGAGGACGAGAAGACCATCGGTCTGACCTTCGGCGGCCCGATCATCCAGGACACCCTGTTCTTCTTCGGCAGCTATGAGAAGTTCACGCGTTCCTCTGCGGCCCCGGTCTTCGGTCCGGCGGGCTCCGGCGCTGGCCAGGAAGTCTCTGGTATCAGTCAGGCCGACCTCGACGAGGTTCGTTCCATCGCTCAGAACGTCTGGGGCTTCGATGCGGGTGATTTTGCGCCTCCGGGCAGCCTCGATACCGATATCGAAGACCTGTTGATCAAGATCGACTGGAACATCAACGACTATCACCGCGCCAACATCCGCTACAACAGGACCAAACAGGATGATCCCAACCTGCGTGGGATCGGGGCGCGCAGCCTGTCGCTGTCCAGCTACTGGGACGTCAGCAACAAGGAATTCGAGAGCTTTGTCGCCCAGGCGTACAGCGACTGGACTGAAAACTTCTCAACTGAAGTCAAGATCAGCTATGCCGAACAGTCGGCCCTGTTCTCCCTCGGTTCAGAGTTGCCTCAGATCCAGATCTGCCTGAACAGCAGCAACTGCTCCGGCTCGGACAACATCTTCCTCGGCACCGAGCGCTTCCGTCACGTCAACCAGCTCGAGACCGAGACCTGGAACGTCCTGGCAGCGGCGAACTACACGACGGGCGACCACCAGATCAAGTTCGGCGTGGACTACCAGAGCCAGAAGGTTTTCAACCTGTTTGGCCGGGATCAATTCGGCACTTATCAGTTCGTCGGCATTGATGCTTTCCGCGAAGGCACGCCGCTTTCCTACACGCTGTTCTATCCCACCCAGGGTGACGTCAACACCCGCGCCGCGTCCTGGACGCTGGATAACGTGGGCCTGTTCCTCCAGGACACCTGGGAGGCATCGTCCAACCTCACCGTGACCTACGGTGTGCGCATCGATGTTCCGGTGGCCCGTGACGACCCCGCTTTCAATCCGGCGGCATCGGAGTTCTTCGGCCTCCGCAACGACTCGACCATCAATAGGAACGAGCTGGTCCAGCCCCGCTTTGCTGTCAA
>JAFIFJ010000029.1 GCA_020832085.1 Gammaproteobacteria bacterium
CGAACCCGCACGCGAACCCGAACTCGATCCCGAACCCGAACCCGAACCCGAACCCGAACCCGAACCCGAACCCGAACCCGAACCCGATCCCGATCCCGATCCCGATCCCGATCCCGATCCCGATCCCGATCCCGACGGGGAAGTCGGCTGGCCCACTTCCTGCACACCCTTGGTGCACAGTGCAGCTGTCGGCAGCGGCGCTGTCATGGCGTCGCTTCCTGCGGTGTCTGGCGCGCCCTCGTGAGGCATGGTCCGAGTCATGCCCCAATTGCGGGCGGTATGCACGGATGCATCGTTCTTCCTTATCAGCGGTATGAGGTCTGCCATGTTCCGAGTTCTGTTGCTCCTGCTGCTTCCGTTGCTGCTGTTCTCACCCCTGCTGGCGCAGGCCCACGAAGTCACAGACATGGGCCGGGGGTTCACCACCGGGTTCATGCATCCGCTGCTGGGTCTCGATCACGTTCTGGCCATGCTGGCCGTGGGCATCTGGGGCGCACAGCTGGGGCGCCCGGCGATCTGGGTGCTGCCCGTGACCTTTCCCCTGGTGATGGCCGCCGGCGGTGTGGCCGGCGTGCTGGGCCTGCCGTTGCCCGCCGTGGAAGTGGGCATCGCCTTGTCTGCGGTGGTGCTGGGCCTGCTGGTGGCCATGCGCAAGGAAATTCCGCTGGCGGCGGCCATGGTCGTGGTGGCGGTCTTCGCGGTCTGCCATGGCCACGCCCATGGCACGGAGGTGCCGCATGCGGCCAATCCGGGGACTTTTGCGCTGGGATTCGTTCTGGCTACGGGTCTGCTGCACACCGCCGGCATCGCCCTTGGAGCCCTCAATGCTCTTGATCGCGGCATGCAGGTCCTGCGTGCCGGGGGTGGGGTGATCGCGCTCGGTGGTGTCTATTACCTGCTGCTGCTGGTCCGCTGATTCGTGGGGCGCAGGCTCGGGGCGATTGGGCTGCTGGCCATTGGGACAGATGCCCGAGCCCACGCCTTCAGCCCGGATGCGGGACATTTCTACAACGGCCTGCTCCATGCCTTCGTCGATCCCGGACAGATTCTTCTGCTGCTCGCCCTGGCATTGCTGGCGGCGCAGCGTGACCTGACGGTGGCGCGGGCGGTGGCTGTCGGAGTACCTCTGCTGGCCCTGGCAGCGTCGCTGCTGCCGGCGCGCCCTGAGTGGCTGGCCTTCGGCGAAGTGTGGGTGCTGGTGGCGGCAGCGGCGGTGGCTGCGCTGGTGGCCTGGGGTCGCGTTCTGCCAACAGCGCTGCTGCAGGTGCCGGTCTACCTCGCCGCCCTGGGGCCGGGTCTGGTCAATGGCGCGGAGCTGGCGCGGGAGAGCTGGCTGATTCCGCGGCTCTACCTCTCTGGGGCTGCCCTGGGCATCTTCTTTCTGCTCATGGGCCTGTTCGTCCTGGCCGCCAGTCTCAAACGCTACTTCGAGGGTGTTGCCGCCATCGGCATGCGGGTGCTGGCGAGCTGGGTGGTGGCGGGCTCGGCCATGCTGCTGGCGCTGCGCTGGGCCTGACGGCGGAAACGTCAATCCGAGTCGCGCCGCTCGATCCAGGCCTCGCTCTGGCGCGCCACGATGGTGATCAGATCGCCCATGGCCAGATGCATGTCGATCAGATGCAGACCCCAGTCTGCGGCGATCACCCCGCCGGGGCCGACCACGTCGCCGCCGATGCGATCGCTGCGGGGGCCCGTCGGATCACCGAGGGTGCGGACGGAGAGATAGTGGAAATTTCGGTCGCGCACGCATTCCGCCCCAAGCAGGCCGGGAACCTGCACGAATGGGGTATCGATGGCGGCCCCCGAACTCAGCCAGGATGGCGCTGCGCCCTCGTTGCCGGCAGCAATACCGGTGGCGCCCGTGGCCAGGTAGGCATTCAGGGTTCGGCTGCCGTTGAGTTCAGCCGGATTGACGCAGGCGGCCTTCATGCCCGGCTCCTCGACGCGACCGAAGCGGCTCTGGTCCGGTGGCGGCAGCTCGTCCCGGAAGGATACGAAGCTGATGACGCAGCCGGTCTGATCAGCGCTCTGGCACAGGGGAAACTCAGTTGCCGGCTCATCGACTGGCACGGGGAAGGTGCTGCCGATGATCAGGGCTGAGACGATCTGCCGAGCGCTGGGCTTCATGCTGATCTCATTGCGCAACAGCGCGGTCAGCATGCCCGCGCCCTGGGAGTGGCCGATCAGTACCACCCCCCGGCCCTCGTTGTAGTGCGTGAGATAGTGGTTCCAGGCATCCACCACGTCCTGGTAGGCCAGCGCGCGGTCCGAGGCCATGGGTTCACCGGCGATCAGGCTGCGCAGGGCCGTCAGGGTGACCTGGCGGTAGAGTGGGGCGTAGGTGCGGCAGACGCTGCCGAAGCGGGCAAACTGGGCACGGATCACCGCGAGTTCTTCATCTCCGGCGTCCATGTCCGAATTGGGCATGGGGTCGTTGGAGACCGTTGGGTAGACGTAGAAGCAGTCGATGGGCGCATCGGGATCGGCCCGAAAACGCTCGACCTCGCTGCGGCCGTCGGCGTGAATGACAGTCGTGCTCAAGTCCACCGCGCAGGCGTCATCGCGTCCGGGCAGGCATAGCCAGGATGCCGGATCCCCATAGTCGTTGGGCGTGGCTGCCAGGGTGGGTGCGGCGGTGAGCATGCAGCCGAGTACGGCCGCGGCAGCCAGGCAACGCAGCCTCTTCATCGCTGTGGGTCCGGTAGCGGACATGGCGAACTCCCCCCTGCTTCCCTGGACGCAATTTAGCGCGTTTGCGCTGTCGCGGGCAGTCATCCGCTCAGCAAGCGGCTGGAAAGTCAGGTCCGATAGCTGCGCAGGTCTGCGGCCACCCGGACGCCATCCGCCACCCGGTCACCCGGGTGAGTGATGACCACTTCCCCCGCTTCGAGCCCGGAGCGGATCTGGGTCCACAGGCCGCTGCGGCGGCCGATCTCCACGCTGCGCATCTCGGCGCGTCCGTCTTTGACCACGTACACCATCCAGCGGTCGTCGTCGCGGAACAGGGTGCTGGTGGGAACCTGCAGCACGTCGTCATCGGACCAGAGGATGAAGCGGCCCTCGACCCGGTAGCCCTCGCCGAGGTGGCTCCAGGCGCTGCGCGGCGAATTGATGCGAATCAGGACGGGTACGCGCTGCTCCTCCACACCGAGGGCTGAAACGCGCATGAAGCCGGCAGGCTCCACCCGGCGCACTTCACCTTCGAGATCCTCACCGCCGCCCCAGCGCTCGAGGATCACTCGCATCCCTGGCCGCACCCGTACTGCATCCATGGATAGAAGGTCCACCTGCACTTCGAGGTCGTCGAGATTGCCGAGTTCGAGGATGGGCTCCCCTGCGGCTACCGGACCTTCACAGCAGCGGTGGCGACGGGTCACCGTGCCGGCGACGGGAGCGCGCACTTCGAGACTGGGCTGATCGCTGGGTGAGCGTTCGCCATCGGCGATTTCCAGAACCGCGCGGG
This sequence comes from Gammaproteobacteria bacterium, assembly GCA_020832085.1. Classification (GTDB taxonomy): domain Bacteria; phylum Pseudomonadota; class Gammaproteobacteria; order Pseudomonadales; family Azotimanducaceae; genus SLTB01. The sequence goes on from JAFIFJ010000029.1 coordinate 3,464, forward strand.
CGGATTCGAGTTCGAATCGGGCCACTTCGACGGCATGTCGTGAAGCACGCTCGGCCGTTCGCGCGCTGTCGCGTACGGCCCGCCGCCGGTCCCGTTCCTCGGCAGAAATCAGGTTGCGCTCATGCAACTGCTCGCTGCGTTCGAACTCGGTCTCGGCCAACGAGAACTGGGTCTGGCGGGTTTCGAGTTCCGCTTCCGCAGCCTGCAGTCTGGCCCGGGCGGCAGCGACGGCTTCCCGCGCCTGTTCCCGGGAGCGGGCGTCCAGCGCCGGCGCGGGCATGGACTCCATTTCGAATACCGCCGTGCCGACGGCAACCGTGTCGCCGGGTTCGAGTTCCACCCGCCGCAGATAGCCGCCGATGGGTGCCGACACCGTGTAGGTATCGCGCAGGCGCGTGCGCCCTTCGTCTTCCACGTACTCGGCGAAGTATCCGCTCCTGACTTCGGTGGCACTCACCGGAATCGGTGAGGGGCGGAGGACGAGGGCCAGCAGCAGCACGACGGCGATGGCGATGACGGCAAGAAGGATATGTTTGCGTTGCATCATGGCGTTACTCGACGGTCTTCAGGGCGCTGATCATGTCGAGCTTCTGCAGCCGGCGGACGATCAGCAACGTGGACAAAGCCGCGGCGAGCAGGACGCCGGCGGCGGCGAAGGCATAGGTTCCGGGTGTGATCAGGAAGGGCACCCGCATCAGGTCCATGGTCATGGCCTGATTCAGCAGCCAGGCGAAGCCCGTGCCGATGAGCCATCCCAGCGGGATGGCTACCAGGACGATGAGCAGGGTCTCGCCGATCAGAATCCAGGCGACTTCGGTACGGGTGAAGCCCAGCACCCGCAGGGTGGCGAGTTCCCGAGCCCGCTCCGCGAAAGTGATGCGGGCATTGTTGTAGACCACCGCGAAGGCGATGGAGCCGGCCAGCAGCAGCATGATGCCCATCATCAGCAGCACAGTGTCTTCGATGTAGCCGCGGATGTTGCGCTCGGCGTCACTGATGAGCCCGATGCTGGCCACTCGCGGGACGTCCCAGAGATGCTCGAACAGTTCCCCGTCGCGACTGCGGTCCGACAGCAGCCAAGCGCCGGAGATGGCCGGGCCCTCGCGCATGATGCGGTTCAGGGCGTGCCGCTCCATGTAGGCACTGACGCCGATGGGGTCGTCCACCACCGCCGCGACCTCGGCCCGGACGGTCTGCCGCCGGCCCTCCATCACCTCCACTTCGACCTCGTCTCCCGGAGTCAGTCCCAGCAGGTCGGCCAGATAGTCGGTGAGCACCAGCCCCGAGGGTGGCAGCTCCAGATCCCGGTGTTCTGCATCGAGCACGCCGCGCAGGCTCGGGTTGGCATCGAGCCCGAGAATGGCCGTCCGGTAGTGACTGTGGCCGTTGCGCAGACGCACCGGAACACTGCGATAGACCTCGACGAAGTGCACGCCCGGGGTATGCCGCAGTTCGGCTGCGGCCCGTTCAGGACTCGGATCGGTGAACGTGAGGTGGACGTCGGCCTTCTGCACCAGCCGGTACTGCACGTCGAGCATGTGGTCCACGGCATTGAACTGGTAGCTGCCGGTGAGCAGCAGGCCGGCGGAGAGGCCGATGCCGAGTACCGACATGGCGGCCTTGAAGCGATGACGATTCAGGTTACGCAAAATGATGCGCGTGGATTGATCCAGGACGCGGCCGAGGGCCGAGGCTTCCAGCCAGCCCTGGGTGAAGCGCTCTGGCGCGGGCGGGCGCATGGCTTCGGCCGGGGGCAGGCTCACCGCGCTGCTGACGGCGCGCCAGGTGCCCAGGGTCGCGGCGGCCGCGGCCACCAGGAATGACAGCACGATTTCCCGCGGCTGCACCGTCAGCACCATGTCAGGAAAGCGGAAGTACTCGGCGTAAACCCCGGCGAGGCCGCGACCCGCCCAGGCGCCGAAGCCGATTCCGAGCAGCGTGCCGATGACGACGATGGCGCCTGTGAGTTGGCCGTAGTGGAAGGCGATCTGGCGATTGCTGTAGCCGAAGGCCTTCAGCACGGCCACCTGCTGACGCTGAATGCGGATGATGCGGCCGAGCAGCACATTCAGCAGGAAGGCGGACACACCGAGGAAGATCACCGGCAGCACCACGGCCATCACTTCCTGGGTCTCGATGCGCTGCATGATGAAACGGTGGGAGGTGAGGTCTTCGCGCGGGTAGGCGCCGACGCCGCCGTAGGGTGCGAGCATGGCGTCGAGCGCATCGAGGAGCGGTTCCACGGCTGCCCCGGCCTGCAGCGTGGCCACTACGCTGTTGAAGGCGCCGTCCATACCGAAGGCATGCCCCAGTGCGCGGCGGTTCATCCACATCACGGCAAAACGCTCATAGTCCGGCAGCAGATCAGCGGGCCCGATCTGGTAGACGAACTCGGGCGACAGGGCGACGCCGCTGACCATCAGGGTTTCCAGGCGGCCGTTGATGATCACCCTGAGCCGGTCGCCGGCTTCGAGGCCGTGGGCCTCGGAGAACGGCTCGGCGATGAGCACCTGATCGGAGCGGCCGGGCGCAGGCAGGCTGCCCGAGCGAAGGTAGAGACGATTGATGTTGGGTTGCCGGCCGTCGGGGATGGAAATCAGTACGCCGCGAACGGGGTCGTCGAAGCCGGGAACTTCGAGCCGAACCGGGGCGCGGATGCGGGTCTCGAGCTGATTGATGCCCGGAATCGTCCGCATGCGCTCTGCGACCCCCTCCGGCGCTCGCTTGAGATCCGCGAACACGTCTGCGAACTGGTGGCTGTCGTAGAAGCGCTGCATGGAGACGCGAACCGCATCGAGGGTGCTGACCATGATGATCAGCACCATCACGCCGGCACCGATGACCACGGCGATGGCAGCGGCCTGACTTTTCAGACCGACGAGGTCCCTCAGCAGCTTGCGTTCCAGCGCGCGGATCACCAGGACAGCTCCGCGGCCGCTTTGCGGTGAGTGTTGCTGTGGATTTCGGAGACGCGGCCGTCGCTCAGCTGAATGACGCGGTCGGCCATGTCGGCGATGACCACGTTGTGGGTGATCACGGCCGTGGTGGTGCCGAGTTCACGATTGATGTGCTCGATGACCTCCAGGACGCGGACCCCGGTCTTGGAGTCGAGGGCGCCGGTGGGTTCGTCGCAGAGCAGCACCGCCGGGCGTTTCGCCACGGCCCTGGCGATGGCCACCCGCTGTTGCTCGCCGCCGGAAAGCTGGGACGGAAAGTGGTCCATGCGGTCTTCGAGGCCCACCAGCGCGAGGGCCTCCTCCGGCGTCATCGGATCCCGACTGATCTCGGTGACGATGGCCACGTTCTCCCGTGCCGTGAGGCTGGAGATGAGGTTGTAGAACTGGAACACGAAGCCTACGTGATCGCGCCGGAAGCGGGTCAGGACATTGTCCGTGGCCGCGACCAGATCCTGTTCGCCGTAGCGGACGGTGCCGGCGGTGGCGCTGTCGAGTCCGCCCAGAATGTTGAGCAGGGTGGACTTGCCGGACCCCGAGGCACCGAGCATGACCGTCAGTTCACCGGCGTAGAGATCCAGATCGACACCGCGCAGGGCATGGATCTCCACCTCGCCCATCACGTAGACCTTGGTCAGGTCACGGGCGGAGAACACGACCTCGGGTGTTGTCCTGGGCACGGCGCTAGTCATGGCTGCTCATGGGATTCACTGTGCTGCACGATGGCCAATGTAGCAGCCTTCGCTGCGGGGGAAATGACCGAGGTCAAAGTTCGACGGTCATGGCTCGCGCCGGATCGGCTTCATTCGGCGGTCTTCAAGGCACTGACCATGTCCAGGCGTTGCAGCCTGCGTGCTATCAGCAGCGTCGCCAGCACGGCTGCCATCAGCACGCCGGCGGCCGCAAAGGCGTAGGTGCGTGGCGTGATGATGAAGGGGATGCGGAACAGGTCGATGCTCAAGGCCTGAGTCAGAAGCCAGGCCAGCAGCGTGCCGATCAGCCAGCCCACGGGGATGGCGATCAGCGTGAGCAGGAAGGTTTCGCCAACCAGGATCCAGGCCACTTCGGCGCGGCTGAAGCCGAGCACGCGCAGGGTGGCCAGCTCCCGGGCCCTTTCGGCAAAGGTGATGCGGGCGTTGTTGTAGACCACGGCGAAGGCGATGGAGCCCGCCAGCAGCAGCAGAATGAGCATGGTCAGCAGGATGGTGTCCTGAATGTAGCCGCGGATGTTGCTTTCCGCGTCCGCGAGCAGGCCGATGCTGGCAATGCGTGGAATTTCCCAGAGGTGCTCGAAGAGCTGGCGATCCATGGAGCGGTCGGTGAGCAGCCAGACGCCGGAGATGGCGGGTCCTTCGCTCAGCAGGCGATTTAAGGCACGCCTCTCCATGTAGGCGCTCACGCCGATGGGGTCCTCTACCAGACCGGCCAGCCTTGCCGTCAGGATCTGCCGCCGTCCCTCCATGACTTCCACTTCGATGCGGTCGCCAGGGACCACGCCCAGGTGCTGTGCCAGATAGTCCGTGAGCAGCAGGCCCTCCGGCGGCAGGCTGAGTTCCTGGCCGTCGCGATCGAGAAGGCCACGGAGCTGGGGCTCGGCATCGAGGCCGAGAATGACCGTGCGATAACTGCCATGGCCGTAGCGCAACCGTACCGGCACGCTGCGATAGGACTCCACCATCAGCACCCCCGGGGCGTGCCGAAGTTCCGCCACCGCCCGCTCTGGTGTGGGATCGGTGAAGGTCAGATGCAGATCGCTGCGCTGTACCAGCCGATATTGGGTATCGAGCATGTGATCGACGGCGTTGAACTGATAGCTGCCCACCAGCAAGAGCGCAGCGGAGAGGCCGACGCCCAGGATGGACAGCGTGGTCTTGAAGCGGTGGCGATTGAGATTGCGCAGAATGATCCGGGTCGGCTGATCGAGTACCCGTGCCAGTAGGCCATGCTCCAGCCAGCCGCGGCTGAAGCGCTCCGGCGCCGGTGGCCGCATGGCCTCCGCGGGTGGCAGTCGAACGGCGCTCTGGACTGCGCGCCAGGTGCCGAGGGCGGCCGCGGTTGCGGCGACGACAGTGGCCAACAGCAGAATGGAGGGGCGCAGAACGAAGTGCAGCTCCGGAAAGCGGAAGTACTCCGCGTACACGCCGGCGAGGCCTTCGCCAGCCCAGGCCCCGAGCAGCACGCCGGCGCCGACCCCGACGCTGACGATGATGGCGGTGAACTGACCGAAGTGCAGGGCAATCTGGCCATTGCCGTAGCCGAAGGCTTTGAGCACGGCCACCTGCTGGCGCTGGGTACGGAGAATGCGCGCCATCAGCACGTTGAGCAGGAAGGCTGATACGCCAAGGAAGATCGCCGGCAGCACTGTGGCCATGATTCTGAGCTGATCGAGTTCCTCCTCGATGAAGCGATGGGAGATCTGGTCGTCGCGGCCATGAGCGCCGACACTGCCGAAGCGGGCGAGGATGTCATCGAGGGCGTCGATCACCGGTTCCTCCGGGGCGCCCGCCTGCAGGGTCAGGACCACGTTGTTGAAGGCGCCGTCCATGCCGAAGGCGTGACCTAAGGCCCGGCGGTTCATCCACATCACGGCGAAGCGTTGGTAGTCCGGCATGATGTCGCCGGGACCGATCTGGTAGACGTGCTCTGGCGACAGGGCACTGCCGCTGATGGTGAGGGTCTCGAGGCGACCGTTGATGATGGCCCGAATCTGATCACCTGCCCGCAGGCCGTGGGCTTCGGCGAAGGACTCGCTGATCAGCACCTGATCCGACCGTCCCGGATCCGGGAGGCTGCCCTCGCGCAGGTGCAGGCGATTGAGCAGCGGTTGGCGGCCATCGGGTATGGACGTGATCAGGCCGCGTACCGGTTCGTCGAAGCCGTCGACCTCCACCCGCACGGGGGCGCGCACCCGGGTCTCGAGCAGGTTGACGCCAGGAATCTCCCGCAGCCGCTCGGCAAGGCCGTCCGGTGCTCGGACGAGATCGGCGAACACGTCGGCAAACTGGTGGCTTTCGTAAAAGCGCTGCTGGGCCAGCTTCACGGCGTCGAGTGAACTGACGGTGATGATCAGCACCATCACCCCGGAGCCGATGACCGTGGCAATGGCGGCGGCCTGACCCTTGAGGCTCGCGAGATCGCGCAGCAGTTTCCGCGTCAGGGTCCGCATGGTGACCTGTCAGCCGGCATGAATCGGTGGCTGACGACGTGCCCAGGGCGCGGCCGCTTCCAGTTGGTAGGCCAGTTCGAACAGCGTTCTTTCGGCTCCGACGGCGGCGGCGAACTGCACGCCGATGGGCAGACCGTCGCAGCTCATGCCCAGGGGCACGGACATGGCAGGCGTTCCGGCGGCATTGTGCAAAGGCGTGTAGCTCACCCAGTCGGTGACCCGACTGTAGAGTTCGTCGTAGTCCATGGTGGGAGCCTGTTCGCCGATACGTACCGGCGGGGCCTTGAGCACCGGCGTCATGAGGACGTCGTAGCGCTCGAAGAAGGCGGCGAGGACACGGTTCATGGCCGCGAAGTTTTCCTCTGCCGCGGCCACGGCCTCAGGGCCCCGACGGGCGAACTCGGCGGCGAGATCCAGGGTCCACGGTTCGAGGACGCTTTCCGGATCGAGTCCTGCGGCCTCGGCAGCAGCCAGTGGTTCGAGAGGGAAGGACGCCCAGATGGTGATGAAGTGGTGCACGAAGGCGGCACCGTCGATGTTGGGGCGGGCCTCCTCCACCTGATGGCCGAGGTCGGCCACGGTCTTGGCGGCCTGCTGCAGGGCGATCTCCACTTCAGGATGAGGAGCATCGCCGAACAGATTGCTGGTGTCGAAGGCGATGCGCAGGCGGCGTTCCGAAGGCCCCGTCACGTGCCCCACGGGCGGCAGGCGGGCGTTGGCACCGCGGTATTCGGTGGCGGCAAACAGCCGGGCACTGTCGCGGACGCTGTGGCTGACGCAGTGCTGGACGCTGAGATCGATGGCGTCGACCTCGCGGGGCCCAAGTCGACCCCGACTGGGCTTCAATCCGAACAGATTGCAGCAGGCGGCGGGAATGCGGATCGAGCCGCCGCCATCGGTGGCATGGGCGAAGGGTACGAGACCGGCGGCCACGGCGGCGGCCGCGCCGCCGGAAGAACCGCCGGGGGTATGGTCCGGGTTCCAGGGATTGCGGCAGACACCGAGCTTTAGGGATTCAGTGGTGCCAAGCAGGCCGAACTCCGGTGTGTTGCTCTTGCCGACCACCACCACTCCGGTGTCGAGGGTCCGGGTGACGTAGGGCTCGCTCGCTGCTGAAATCTGATCGGCGAAGATCCGGGAGCCCATGGAATTGCGGGTGCCTTCGAGGTCGTTGAGATCCTTGATGAGGTAGGGCACACCTCTGAAGGGGCCATCCGGCAGGGGCCGCTGGGCCTGCTCGCGGGCACGCTCGAAGAGGCGGGTGGTCACCGCATTGATGGCGCCGTCCAAGGACTCGATGCGGGCAATGGCAGCGTCCACCAACTCCAGGGCGCTGACTTCTCCGCGTCGCAGCAGGGCGGCCTGCCCGGTGGCGTCGAGGCGGGCAAAGGGTGAAGCAGCGGGCATGGCCGCCAGTGGACGAGCCCAGGGCAGGGCGCTGGCAGCGGCAAGGGCCATGGCGCGAATGAGCAAGGCACGGCGTGATGGGTCCATGGATATGGAGGCTCCCCTGATTGTTGTTGTTCTCCCTCCCCAGAGGCTATCCCCTTGGCAGGCTGGCGCCAATCCATGGCAGCAGGCCTCGCCGGCCATTGACCTCGGTCAGATCTGCATCGATGCTCGGAAAAGAGCTGCTGGAGTGCTTGGCCCATGAATTGTGAACGCATGCTGGAGGCGGTAGATGCCGCCGCGGACGAACTGATCGGCATCTCCCGGGACATTCACGCCCGGCCGGAACTGGCCTTCGAAGAGCATTACGCCAGTGAGCGGCTGACCGGCGCCATGGTGGACCACGGCATGAGCGTGACCCTGGGCGTTTATGGTCTCGAGACGGCGTTCGAGGCCGAGTTCGGGTCCGGCGACGGCCCTTGCGTGGCGCTGCTGGCCGAGTACGACGCCCTGCCGGGCATCGGCCATGCCTGCGGCCACAATCTGATCGCGACTGCCGCGCTCGGCGCGGCCTTCGCGCTCAACGCTCTGGACGGCGATCTGCCCGGTCGGGTGCGTCTGCTCGGGACGCCGGCGGAGGAAAAGGGCGGCGGCAAGGAACTGATGGCCCGGGCCGGCGCCTTCGACGGGGTGGATGCGGCGCTGATGATCCATCCCTCGGGCATCAATCTCGTGACCATGCCCTGTCTGTGCTACGCGGATGTGCGGGTGGTGTACCACGGCCGTTCCGCCCATGCCTCGGCCATGCCCCACAAAGGCATCAATGCCCTCGACGGGTTGCTGCTGGCCTATCAGGCCATCTCCAATCTGCGCCAGCACATTCGCGGCACCGAGCGCATCCACGGCATCGTCACGGACGGCGGTCAGGCGCCGAACATCGTGCCCGATCGGGCGGCCGGTGAGTTCTACGTCCGCGCCGCCACGGCGGCCCAGCTCGAAGCGCTCAAGCCCCGGGTGCAAGCCTGCTTCGATGCCGGTGCGAAAGGGGCGGGCTGCGAGGTGGAAATCACCTGGGGCGACGTGGACTATCTGGATCTCAATACCAACTGGCCGCTGGCCGAGCGCTTTCAGCACCACGCGGAAGGACTCGGACGGGAGTTCTATCCCATCGAAAAGCTCGGCGTCGGCGGGGCGGGGTCCACTGACATGGGCAATGTTAGCCAGCGGGTGCCGTCCATTCATCCCATGCTGGCGGCGGCGCCGCGCAACGTGGTGATCCATCACCCGGATTTCGCGCGCTATGCCGGCTCCGAGCTGGGCGATGCCGCGGCGCTGGACGGGGCGCGGTCCCTGGCGCTCACCGCTTTCGATTTTCTTGCCGATGCCGATCTCAGAACCGCTACGTTGAAGGCCTTCCGCGTGGCGAAAGGGTTGGCTTGATGCGCTAGGCGCGACCTCCGAATCCGCGTTGCGCTTCTGTGGGAGTGCCCTAATCGCGCAGCGATTGGGCCGATCTCGATGCGCTCTGCCAAAGCTGATGCCGCTGCCTTCGCCGGACGTCATCCAGATCGGCGCACTTCGCTGCGCGAAATAGCGCTCTCCCACCAGTGCGTCGCGCCGGAGTCCCGCGTTGTGCTGTTGTGGGAGGGCCCTAGCCGCCGAAGGCGGATGGGCCGATCTCGATGCGCTTTGCCAAAGCTGATGCCGCTGCCTTCGCTGGACGTCATCCAGATCGGCGCATTTCGCTGCGCGAAATAGCGCTCTCCCACAAGGGCTTGTCGCTCGAATCCGGCGTTGCGCCATTTTTGTGGGAAGGCCCTAATCTCGCAGCGATTGGTCCGATCTCTAGGGGCTGTGCCGAAGCGGATGTCGTTGCCTTCGCTGGACGTCATGCAGATCTGCGCATTTCGCTTTGCGAAATAGCGCTCTCCCACAAGGTGGCAGCGCCCCCCGCCCCGTTGTGGGAAGGCCCTAATCGCACAGCGATTGGGCCGATCTGGAGGCGCTCTGCCGAAGC
>JAFIFJ010000034.1 GCA_020832085.1 Gammaproteobacteria bacterium
TGCCGGGAAAGACAAGGCGCGCGACAGGCCGGGCGCGCAGGCGTACTCGACAGTACGTCGAGCACCCGGGCCGAGCGCAACGATGGATTTACCGGTAGATCCGCGTCCGCAGCCGTGAATCGGTGAGATATGCGGGCTAGAGGCCGTAGCCGCGAGTTTGGGGCCGGATTCACTCCTCGGCAGCAGGCCGGGGTGTCCACAGCACCTCGGAGCCGTCTCTGCGGCCGAGCCAGCGCGCCACCACGAACAGCAGGTCCGAGAGTCGGTTGAGATAGACCCGCAGCACGGCAGCGTCCTGGCCGTCGCTTTCGGCCAGGGCCGTGAGGCAGCGCTCCGCACGGCGGCACACGGTTCGAGCGACGTGGCAGCGGGCGACCGCTTCAGAGCCGGCGGGAAGAATGAAACTGGTCAGGGGGGGCAGTTCGGCGTTGTAGCTGCTGAGCGCCGCTTCGAGCTCGGCGACCGCTGCCTCTGGGAAACGGGTGTTGCCGGGCAGGCTCAAGGCTCCGCCCAAGTCGAACAGCCGGTGCTGAATGTCGCCGAGCAGATCGTCGAGGGCGGCGACGTCGATGGCCGCGCGCAGCATACCGATCTGGGCATTGAGCTCATCGACAGTACCGATCGCCTCCATGCGCGGTGCATGCTTGGGCAGCCGGCTGCCATCGGCCAGCCCGGTGCTGCCGTCGTCGCCGCTGCGGGTGGTGATTCGGTTCAGGCGCACGGTCATGCGGATTCGGACTCCTTCTCTTTTTCCTTCCAGATGCCCTCGGTGACCTTGCCGGTCTGCACCGAGCTGCGCAGGCGCTCGTGGGCGAAGGCCAGCAGCTCGTCCGTGGTCGGAATGCCGTCGGGGCCGTGGGCAGCGCAGACGGCCATGGCGATGTGCAGGCTCTGCACCCCGGCCGCGGTCTCCAGGCGATGTCCCTGCAGTTCGACATGGATGCGCCGGAAACTGTCCTTGCTGCACTGCTCGATGCCGGGCTGGTGAACCAGTACCGCAAACGTGTCTGGCCGGATACGGGTCACCACGTCCATGGGACGGACCAGATGCTCGAGACGCGATGCGGCGGCCCGCACGACCCGGTTGACGTCGGCCGATTCCAGCCCGGCTGCCAGCTCCGAATAGTTGTACAGCGCCAGCAGGATGACACAGGCGGCCCCGCCCCGGGAGGCAACCTGACGCAGCAGGTCCGAGAGGGCACGGTCGGTGAAGCGTTCATTGCCGAGTCCGGTGAGGGCATCGACCATGTTGCGGCGTTCGAGGGTCGCGATCTGTTCCCTGAGTTGCCGATTGCGTGCCAGCAGGCCGTTGTTGAAGCCGGCGGTGCGGCATGCCGCCAGGATGCGGGGCAGAAGGTAGGTGCGCAGGGCGGCCTTGCTGACGAAATCGTCCACGCCGTGCTCGAAGGCCTGGCTGATGGCTGTCATTTCCTCCTGGCTCGAGAGCAGCATGATGTAGGTGAAATGATCCAGGATCTCGTCCATGTCGCGTATGCGACGGGTGAGTTCCAGGCCATCCATGCCGGGCATGATCCAGTCGGAAATGACGATGTCGGCCGTTCGCTGCTCGAGCTGCTCCACCGCGTCGCTGCCGGATTCCGCGAAGCGCACGTCCTTGAAGCCCGCCTCCTTGAGGCTGCGTGTGATGATGGCTCGGCTGAAGCGGGCATCGTCCACCACCAGTACCGGCAGGGAGGAATCCATCCTACGGCTCCCGACTCGACGCGGAGATCGCGCCAGATAGTCCCTGTGTAGAAGAGGTCACAGGGTGAGTCAAGGAATCCGGTCACGTCCCGCCCCCGGATGGGCGCTTGCCCGATGGAAGTATCGGCCCGACCGACGAACGTCACTTTTGCGTCGGGGTCGGCTGCTGGCGCCCCGGGCGGGTGATCTCGTCGGGATTGACGTGACGTGCCAGATAGATGGCCAGCAGGATGGCCGGCAGACCGACAGCGGCCGCGGTGATGAAGAACCAGAAGAAACCGATGCTCTCGGCCAGCACGCCGGTGAAGCCGGCAGCGAACTGTCCCGGCAGGGTCATGATGGAACTGAACAGGGCGTACTGAGTGGCGGTATAGGCGCTGTTCGTCAGCGACGAGAGATAGGCGATGAACACCGCGATGGCGATGCCGCCGGAGATGTTGTCGGCGACGATGGCCGCTACGAGTCCATAGGTTTCCGGGCCGAGCAGGGCCAGCCAGGAAAAAGTCAGGTTGGTCAGGGGCGCCAGAAAGGCAGCCGTGATGAGCATTCTGGCGATGCCGAAACGGGCGACGAGCACGCCGCCGATGGCCGCACCGGTGAGCGTCATGGCTAGACCGAAGGCGGCGGCGATGTTGGCGATCTCAGCCTTGCTGAAGCCGAGGTCCAAATAGAAGGGGTTCGCCATCACGCCCATGAAGATGTCGCTCAAGCGGAACACGCTGATGAACAGCAGGATCAGCAGCGCTGCAGGTCCGAAACGGGTGAAAAAATCCGCGAAGGGGCAGACCACGGCGCCAATGAACCAGGCTGTGGCCTGCCGGCGCAGGCCCTGATGCTGCGTGCGGTCGAGATAGGTGACCACGCGCTCTTCCATTGCTTCCGTGCTGCGATCGATGGTCACTTCGGGTTCGCGAATGATCAGGGTGGTGGCCATGCCGATGCCCATCAGCACCGCCATCACGGCGTAGGCCGTGCTCCAGTCCACGGCAGAAGCAATGTGCAGGGCCCCGGCCCCGGCGGCGAGGATGGCCACCCGATAGCCGAACACATAGGTGGCTGCCATGGCCCCCTGGCGGTCCCGGGACACCGCTTCGATGCGATAGGCGTCCACGGCCACGTCCTGGGTGGCAGATCCGAACGCGGTGAGAATGGCCCATACCGCCACCAGGCCCAGGGCAGTGCGTGGGTCGGTGAAGGCCATGCCCAAAAGCCCGATGGTGATCACCACCTGGGCCAGCAGGATCCAGCTGCGCCGCCGCCCGAGCAGCGGCGTGAGCACCGGCAGCGGCAGGCGGTCGACGATGGGCGCCCACAGCACCTTGATGCTGTGGGCAATGCCGACCCAGCTGAGGAAGCCGATGGCGGCCAGGGTGATGCCCATATCCCGCAGCAGGGCACCAAAGGTGCCGCCCACCAGCAGCAGCGGCAGACCCGCCGCGAAGCCCAGGAAGGCCATGCCCACGACCCGGGGGTGGCCGTAGACGGCGATCGCTTCACGCCAGCTCGGGCGCCGGTTGGGATCTTCCGCAGTCGATGGGAGTTCGGTCACAGTGGCAAGCATCTCAGCCTGTTGGAAAGCACGGCAGCGTACCCCAGATGCCGGCCTATGGGAGTGCGCTATTTCGCGCAGCGGAATGCGCCGATCTGCGAGGCCATGAGCGAAGGCGGAGACATCAGCTTCGATGGAGCGTGTCGCGATCGGCCCATCCGCCTGCGGCGGATAGGGCCTTCCCACAGTACAGCGCCCGAGCTTCGCGGATCGCCGGTGTGGGAGTGCGCTATTTCGCGCAGCGGAATGCGCCGATCTGCGAGGCCATGAGCGAAGGCGGAGACATCAGCTTCGATGACGTGCGTCACGGCTGCCAGCGGTACTTCTTCACCTCCACGCGACGGTTCCGAACGGCGATGCCTTCGGCCAAAAGCCGCCGTTGCTGCTCGTCCTCACCGCCGCCGCGGATGGCGATGCGCCCATCTGCGCGCAGCACGCGATGCCAGGGGAGGCGGCTGCCGGCCGTCAGCTGGCTGAGCGTCCGCCCGACCAAGCGGGCCCGGCGCGGCAGGCCGGCGAAGGCGGCAACGTCGCCATAGGTGCTCACGCAGCCTGCAGGAATGGCCGCCACCACCAGATGAATGCGCTCCCTGGCTCCGGCTTCGATGACGTCCGGGCGCAGCGGCTCCCCTGCTACACTGTCTGACTCGGCCATCTGGAGTCCGCCTTGCGCTACCTGTTTCTGCTGTTTGTCATGATGCCCGTGATCGAGCTTTACGTCCTGATCCGGGTGGGACAGTGGCTGGGTGCGTGGCCGACTGTGGGGCTGGTGTTCCTGACCGCGGCGGCGGGGATATCGCTGTTGCGGCAGCAGGGCTTTGCGACGCTGCGTACGGTTCGAGCCCGGCTGGATGCCGGCGAACTGCCTGCCCGGGAGATGGTCGAGGGTCTGGTGCTGGTGGTCGGGGGGGCTCTGTTCCTGGCGCCCGGATTCATCACCGACATCTTCGGCTTTACCTGCCTGCTTCCTCCAACCCGGCGGCGCATGGCTGCCTTCCTCATGGCGCGCGGCATCTGGCAGGTCCAGGCCGGCGTCCGCTATGGCGCGGGCCCCGGTGCCCGGACCGGGAACCCCGGTCGCATCATCGAGGGCGAATTCGAGCGCAATGACGACCCGCGCCCTTGAAATCCCCGAAGTCGTCTCCATTGTCTCCCGGCGCGTCGCGTAAGGGCGTGGCCAGGGACACCTGAATTCAGGTTCCTGGCACTCGCGGGGTTGACTGCCAAGATGTCCGCCCTATGATTGGCACTCCCGCCAGGGAGTGCTAACAGAGGCTGGCTCCGACTCGGTTCAGATCGGCTCGAGGGGTTGACCAGAGTCATTTCCAGCGGCGCAGAACATCCATCTCAGTACTGGGAGAAAGACAGCAATGAAAATCCGTCCACTGCACGATCGCGTCGTGGTTCGTCGCCTCGAGGAAGAGGCCAAGACCGCCGGCGGCATCGTCCTGCCGGGTTCCGCAGCAGAG
>JAFIFJ010000054.1 GCA_020832085.1 Gammaproteobacteria bacterium
AGTCGGCGCCCGGACCACGCTTAGGCAAAGGGACAACCCGATGGCAGATAAATTCGATGTGATCGTGATCGGTGCCGGTCCGGCGGGCTACCACGCCGCGATTCGCTGTGCGCAACTTGGACTGACCACAGCGTGCATCGACAAGTCGCTGGGCGTCGACGGTAAACCGGCCTATGGGGGCACCTGCCTGAACTGGGGTTGCATCCCCTCAAAAGCGCTGCTCGATGCCAGCCACAAGCTGGTGGAGGCCCGCGATCATCTGGCCGAGCTCGGTGTGAAAACCGGCAAGGTCAGCGTTGATCTGGAACAGATGATGACCCACAAGGCGGGGGTGGTGAAGAAGCTCACCGGCGGCATCGCCGGCCTGTTCAAGGCCAACGGGGTCACCGACCTGCCGGGCACGGGACGCCTGCTGTCGGGCCGCAAGGTCGAGTACACCGATCACGAAGGTGCCACCCGCACGCTGGAGGCCACTTCGGTCATCCTGGCGCCGGGGTCGGTGCCGGTGAACATCGACCCGACGCCGCTGGACGGTGAGTACATCCTCGATTCCACCGGCGCGCTGGAAATGTCCAGCGTGCCGAAGAAACTCGGGGTCATCGGTGCCGGCGTCATCGGTCTCGAACTGGGCAGCGTCTGGAGCCGTCTGGGCAGCGAAGTGGTGGTGCTGGAAGCCCTCGATGATTTTCTGCCCATGGTGGATCGGCGCATTGCCGCAGACGCCCTGAAGATCTTCCGCAAGCAGGGTCTCGACATCCGCCTGGGCACCCGCGTCACCGGTTCGGAGATCAAGAACAAGAAGGTGGAAGTGGCCTTCAAGGACAAGGACGGCGAGCACGTCGTCAAGGTGGATCGCCTGATCGTCGCCGTCGGGCGGCGCCCCTACACGGATGGTCTCCTGGCGCCGGACTGCGGGGTGAACCTCGACGAGCGCGGCTTCATCTTCGTCAACGATCTCTGCGAAACCGATGCGCCGGGCGTGTTTGCCACCGGCGACGTGGTGCGCGGCCCCATGCTGGCCCACAAGGGCATGGAGGAGGGCCTGATGGTGGCGGAGCGCATCGCCGGCAAGAAGCCCATGGTGAACTATGATGCGGTGCCTAACGTGATCTACACCCATCCGGAAGTGGCCTGGGTGGGGCGGACCGAAGACGAACTCAAGCGCAGCGGCGAGGCCTTCGAGGTGGGCAGTTTCCCCTTCGCAGCCAACGGCCGGGCCATGGCGGCCAACGACACGGAAGGCATGGTCAAGATCATCACCGATGCCGAGACCGACCGCATCATCGGAGTGCACATCTTAGGGCCGCAGGCATCGGAACTGATTGCCCAGGCCGTCATCGCCATGGAGTTCAGCGCCAGCGCCGAGGATCTGGCCCTGACCATGTTCGCCCATCCGACTTTGTCGGAGTCGCTGCATGAGGCCGCCATGGGCGTGCATGGCCACTCGATTCACATGGCGAATCGTAAACGCAAGAAGTGACGCCGGCTCAAGTCGGCAATCATCCGGGTGGCGAGCACCCGGTGTTCAACCTACGGGAACCGATATGAATCTGCATGAATATCAGGCCAAGAGCCTGTTCCGGGATTACGGGATCCCGGTCTCCACGGGCTACGCGGTGGATACGGCTGAGGAAGCCGTGGAAGCCGCCAAGAAGATCGGCGGTGAGCGCTGGGTTGCCAAGGTCCAGGTCCACGCCGGCGGCCGCGGCAAGGCCGGGGGCGTCAAGCTCTGCAACAGCCTCGACGAGGTGCGGGCTTTCGCGGACAGCTGGATCGGCAAGAACATCGTCACCTTCCAGACTGACGAACACGGCCAGCCGGTGAGCAAGATCTTCGTGGAGTCGCTGACCGACATCGATCGTGAACTCTATCTCGGTGCGGTCGTGGATCGCTCCAGCCGCCGCGTCGTCTTCATGGCCTCCACCGAGGGTGGGGTGGAGATCGAGAAGGTCGCCGAGGAGACGCCGGAGAAGATCCTGCGCGCGGTCATCGACCCCTACGTGGGTGCGCAGCCCTACCAGGGCCGGCAGCTCGCGTTTGCTCTTGGGCTGTCCGGCGAGCAGGTCAAGCAGTTCACCAGCGTGTTCATGGCGCTGGCGAAGCTGTTCGAGGAGAACGACTGCGCCCTGCTCGAGATCAATCCGCTGGTCATCACCAAGGAAGGCAAGGTGCATTGCCTCGATGCCAAGCTCGGTCTCGACGGCAACGCCCTGTATCGCCATCCCAAGCTGAAAGCCATGCACGATCCTTCCCAGGAGGACGAGCGTGAGGCGGATGCGGCGAAGTTCAACCTCAACTACGTGGCCCTCGACGGCAGCATCGGCTGCATGGTCAATGGCGCCGGGCTCGCCATGGGCACCATGGATCTGGTGAAGCACCGCGGCGGTTCGCCGGCCAACTTCCTCGATGTGGGTGGCGGTGCGACCAAGGAGGCGGTGTCGGAAGCCTTCAAGATCATCCTCTCGGACACCAACGTGAAGGCGGTGCTGATCAACATCTTCGGCGGCATCGTGTCCTGCGCCACCATCGCCGACGGCATCATCGGTGCGGTAGAGGAAGTGGGCGTGAACGTACCCGTGGTGGTGCGTTTCGAGGGCAATAACGCGGAGAACGGCCGCAAGCGGCTGGCCGACTCCGGACTCAACATTACTGCAGCCAAGAGCCTGACCGATGCAGCGGACAAGGCTGTCGCCGCCGCAGGAGGAAAGGCATGAGCATTCTCGTCAACAAGGATACGAAGGTCATCTGTCAGGGCTTCACCGGCTCCCAGGGCACGCTGCACTCGGAGCAGGCGCTGAAGTACGGCACCAAGCTGGTGGGCGGCGTGACTCCCGGCAAGGGTGGCGGCAAGCATCTCGGCCTGCCGATCTTCGACACCGTGCGCGATGCCGTGGACAAGACCGGCGCCACCGCCTCGGTGATCTATGTTCCTGCGGCATTCTGCAAGGATTCCATCCTCGAAGCTGCGGATGCCGGCATCGAACTCATCGTCTGCATCACCGAAGGTATTCCCACCCTCGACATGCTTGCGGTCAAGGCGGCCATCGAGACCCGCGGCAACGTGCGTCTCGTGGGTCCGAACTGTCCGGGCGTGATCACCCCCGGTGAATGCAAGATCGGCATCATGCCTGGTGAGATCCACCTGCCCGGCAAGGTCGGGATCGTCTCCCGCTCCGGGACGCTGACCTACGAGGCAGTGAAGCAGACCACGGATCGCGGCTTTGGCCAGTCGAGCTGCGTCGGGATCGGTGGTGACCCGATTCCAGGCAGCAACTTCATCGACATCCTGGCCCTGTTCGAAAAGGATCCGGGCACCGAAGCCATCGTGATGGTGGGCGAGATCGGAGGCAATGCCGAAGAGGAGGCCGCGGAATTCATCAAGGCCAATGTGACCAAGCCGGTGGTGGGTTACATCGCCGGTGTCACGGCACCTCCCGGCAAGCGCATGGGGCATGCCGGCGCCATCATCGCCGGTGGCAAGGGGACCGCGAAGGAGAAATTCGCAGCCCTCAATGCCGCCGGTGTGCGCACCGTCGAAAGCCTCGCCGACATCGGGGATGCTCTGGCCGAAGTCACCGGCTGGAAGTGATCGCCATCTGCCGTGGCCGCGCGTCTGCGGCCACGGCACGCTTCCCGAAGCTGATCCGGCCTTGAAATCGGGCCGTTTCAGCCCCACCTCGGTTGTTCCGACGTCTCTACTGCAACGGGGAACAGCCAGCCATGACCGCTGAAACCACAGCCTCCACGACCCGGGAAACCCGAGGCTTCGAAGCCGAAGCCCGGCAGCTTTTGAAGCTGATGATCCATTCCCTGTACTCCAATCGTGAAGTCTTCCTGCGGGAGCTGATCTCCAACGCCTCCGATGCGGCCGACAAGCTGCGCTTCGTGGCCCTCGAACAACCGGAACTGCTCGAGGATGACGCGGAGTGCCGGGTACGGATCGATGTGGACCGGGAGGCCCGGGAGATCCGCATCAGCGACAACGGCATCGGTATGAACCGAGACGAGCTGATCGACAATCTCGGCACCATCGCCCGCTCCGGAACTGCACGGTTCTTGGAGCAGCTCAGTGGCGACCGCGCCAAGGACGCCCAGCTCATCGGTCAGTTCGGGGTGGGCTTTTACGCCTCGTTCATCGTCGCCGAGCGCGTGGTGGTGGAAACCCGACGTGCCGGCGATCCCCCCGGTCAGGGCTACCGCTGGTCGTCCACCGGCGAGGCCGACTATGACATCGAGCCCTGTGACCGCAGCGAGCGGGGCACGACGGTGACGCTGCACCTGCGCGAGGATGCCGAGGAGTTTCTCGAGTCCTTCCGCCTGCGCAGCGTGATCAAGAAGTACGCCGATCACATAGCCATTCCGGTGCAGCTGCGCAAGCCGGCCGACGAAAGCGGCGAGGGGGACGCCGAAGCTCCGGCCGCAGAGACCTGGGAGACCATCAACGCGGCCAGGGCCCTGTGGACCCGCGCCCGCAACGACATCAGTGACGACGAGTACCGGGAGTTCTACCACCACGTTGCCCACGACTTCGAGGACCCGCTGGCCTGGAGTCACAATCGCGTGGAGGGCAAGCTGGAATACACCAGTCTGCTCTACCTGCCGAAGCGGGCGCCTTTCGACCTCTACGACCGGGAGTCGCCAAGGGGGCTGAAACTCTACGTCCGGCGGGTGTTCATTCTCGACAACGCGGAGCAGTTCCTGCCGCTGTACCTGCGCTTTGCGCGGGGTGTGATCGACTCATCGGACCTGCCCCTGAACGTCTCGCGGGAACTGCTGCAGGAGGATGAACGGGTCGACAGCATTCGCGCCGGTCTCACCAAGCGCATTCTCGATCTGCTGGAAAAACTGGCCAAGGAGCAGCCCGGGGACTATCAGGCGTTCTGGAAGGAGTTCGGCCGCGTGCTCAAGGAGGGGCCGGCGGAGGACTTCGGCAACCGGGAGCGCATCGCGCCCCTGCTCCGTTTCGCCACCACCCATGATGACGCTCCGGAGCAGGCCCATGGGCTTGCGGACTACGTCGCCCGCATGAAGGACGGCCAGAAGCACATCTACTACGTGACCGGTGACAGCTTCGCGGCGGCCAAGGGCTCGCCCCATCTCGAGGTGTTCCGCAAGCACGGCGTCGAGGTGCTGCTGCTGACCGACCGGCTCGACGAATGGCTGATGACCGGGCTCGGCGACTTTGACGGCAAGAGCCTGCGTGACGTGGCCCGGGGTGATCTCGATCTCGAAGCGCTGGGGATCGACGATGCCCGGTCGGAAGAGGGCAAGCCGAAGGACGACGATGCCGCCCACGTCGCAGTCGAGCGCGTGAGCAAAACCCTTGGTGAGCGCGTCGCCGAGGTGCGGCTGTCCAGGCGCCTGACCGATTCCCCGGCCTGTCTGATCGTTCCGGAACACGACATGGGGGCGCAGATGCGGCGTCTGCTGCAGGCGGCCGGCCAGGAGCCACCCGCCAGCAAGCCGATTCTGGAGATCAACCCAGACCATCCCCTGGTGAAACGTCTGTCCGCCAGCGAAGATGAAGCCCTGACGTCAGACTTGGCCGAGGTGCTCTTCGATCAGGCGACGCTGGCGGAAGGCGACCCGCTGGAGGACCCTGCGGCCTACGTCCGGCGGATCAATCGCCTGCTCGCTGAACTGCACTGACGGCGGCGACCCAAGGCATCCACTGACGGTTCGACTCCCGTGGGGTCGATCCACGAGGGCTACCCATGGCAGGACGCAGTGCCGAACGGATTCCCGAAGTGGTGGCCGTGCTCGGAGGCGGCAACTTCGGTACGGTCATCGCCAACATCATTGCCGCCCGCGGCCATGAAGTGCGGCTGTGGATGCGCGATCCCGGACAGGTGGAGGATACCCGGCGCTGGGGCGAGAACCGTCGCTACCTGCCGGGTCATCCGCTGCACCGGCGGGTGCAGGCCATGGCCGATCTGCAGCAGGCGCTGACGGGGGCGGGCATGGTGTTCGTGGCGGTGCCCAGCGCTTCCATTCGCGAGGTGGCCGAAGACATGGCGCAGCTGATGGCGCCCGGAACCCTCCTGATCAGCACCACCAAGGGGATCGAAGGCCCAGGCGCCCACGCGCCTGCAGGCGGAGCCACTGCCTTTCGCCTGATGAGTGACATTCTCGAGCTCTGCTGCCCCGAGGCGCGGGTAGGCGTGCTGTCGGGTCCCAATCTCGCCGAGGAGATCGCTCGCGGTGACTATACCGGCACCGTGGTGGCGAGCAGTGACGCGGAGTTGCGCAGCCGGGTTCAGGAGACCCTGCATTCCCGCTCCTTCCGCGTCTACTCCAATCCGGATCGTTATGGCGTGGAACTCGCCGGTGCGCTGAAGAACATCTACGCCATTGCCTCAGGTATGGCTGCTGCGCTCGGCGCCGGGCAGAACACCCGCGCCATGCTCATCACCCGCGGACTGGCCGAAATGAGCCGCTTCGCGGTCAGTCAGGGCGCGAATCCGCTGACCTTCCTCGGTCTCGCCGGTGTCGGTGATCTCATGGTGACCTGCTCCTCGCCGCTCTCGCGCAACCATCAGCTCGGCTATGCGGTGGGGCAGGGGGCCTCTCTCGCCCAGGCGCAGGAAGAAGTCGGTAAACTGGCAGAGGGCGTCAACACCATTGCAGTGGTGCATGCCCGGGCGCGGGAGCTCGACGTCACCATGCCCATCGTCCAGGGCCTGCACGAGATCCTTTTCGAAGGTCGCGCCCTGGCTGAAGTGCTGGTGCGCCTGATGCTGGCCGAGCAGCGGGACGATGTGGCGTTCGTGGCATCGACAGCGGGCTTGGAGCAGGACCCAGAATGACTATGAAGTTCTCGATTGCGTTGCCATCCGGGCAGGTCCCGGTGTTCGCCCTGGCCGGAATGATGCTGGCCTGCACCTTGCTCAGCCCGTTGGCGCGGGCCGAGCAGGCGGCGGCCGGTATCGAACCCTTCACCGGGGCCGAAGTGGCCTATTCCTCCACGGGCCGGGAGGTCCGCACCCATTCAGTCCCGGTGGATCGCATCTCCCGGGTGGATGGCTTCATGCAGCCCCGGACGGCCCGGGAGGTCAGGGGCCGCTTGAGCAGCATCACCTGGCGCCATCCGCGGGGGGTGACCTCGGAGGCTGTCTTCATGCATCTGCGCTCGCAGCTGCGGGGAGAGCCCTGGTACGAGTGCCAGAGCCGGGACTGTGGGCCGAGCACCTACTGGGCCCATCGGCAGTTCGAGGTGGCGGACCTGTACGGCGGCGACGGCACCCAGTTCTATGTGGCGGTGCCCCGAGCCACCGCCGCGGGGCCGGTACTGACCATGCTCTATGTGGTGCAGCGGGGGACCCGTGAGGTGCTCGCCCATGTGGCAGAGATCGTCATGGAACAGACGGAAGCCGCTACGGCTGCACCGGACCGCATGGCGCATACCCTGCTGGAGACGGGCGTGGTCCGTCTGCCGATGGTGTTCACGGCCGATGGTGAAGCGGACGGTGACATCGGCCCGCTGCTGGAAGGCCTCGGACAGGCGGCTTCGGGCCTGTCTGCGGCATTGGAGCTTTGGCTGGTGGTGCATTTGCGCGACCGTGGCCGGGGCGGTGAAGCCACCCTGGCTGCCTCCCGCGACCGGGCCGAGCGGCTCGCGGCCCGCGTTGCCGAAGCGGTACCCGACCGGACCGTTGCCGGCTACGGCGTGGGCGCGCTGATCCCCGGCGTGCTGGGTGACGAGGATGCCGTGGTGCAGATCGTCGTTCAGCAGCCGGCTGACTGAGCAGCGGCCATGGCCATCGGGTCACGGGAAGGGGCAGCGCCGGAGTTGCTCACGGTTCGCGACTGGCTGCGCTGGACCGCATCGCAGCTGGCGCGGGCGGAACTGCACTTCGGTCACGGCACGGACTCGGCCTGGGACGAAGCGGTGGCCCTGGTACTGGGCTGGTTGCGGGTGCCCGAAGATCGCGCTGAGGTGCTTCTGGATGCACGGCTGACCCGGCAGGAAGCCGCCGCCCTGGCGGCCTGTGTTGCGCAACGCATCGAGGAGCGGGTCCCGGTTCCCTACCTCACAGGATTGGCGCGCTTTGCCGGCCTGGAGTTCGAAGTGGATTCGAGGGTGCTCATCCCGCGCTCGCCCATGGCCGAGCTGCTGCTGGCAGGCCTGCAGCCCTGGCTGGGGGAGCGGCAGCCTCGGATGATTCTCGACCTCGCCACCGGCTGCGGCTGCATCGGTATTGCTGCGGCCATGGCCTTTCCCGAGGCGGAAGTGGTGCTGGCGGACATCGACGCCGCTGCGCTGGACGTGGCCCGGCGCAACGTGCGCCGTCATGGGCTCGAGGACCGGGTGCGCGTGGTGGCCAGCGATCTCTTTGCCGGGCTCACGGACGAAACCTTCGATGTGATCCTCAGCAATCCGCCCTATGTGGACCCGGAGGATCTCGCGAACATGCCGGAAGAGTTCCGCCATGAGCCCATGGCCGCCCTGGCCGGTGGTGGCGCTGACGGCCTGGAGCTGGTGCAGCAACTGCTGCAGGCAGCTCCGGGTCATCTGGCGGCGGACGGCCTGCTGCTGCTGGAGGTGGGTAACTCGGCGCCGGCGCTGCTGATCCGGGAGCCGCGTCTGCCCTGGCTGTGGCCGGAACTGGAGGCTGGCGGCTTCGGCGTGGGGATCATCGATCGCGGCGATCTCGTGGCGGGTCTGCGGCAGGGCTGACGCCGGGGCTCGCAGCGTTCTCCCGACGCAATGCGCCCACAGCAGAGCCTTCGATCGAAACGTATTCCACAAGAGAGCGCTTGCTGAAGCGGCCGGCGGCCTGCGCTATGATCGCCGCCGCGCATTCTCGGCGGTGAGATTTTCATGTCAGGCAACAGCTTCGGGCTTCTGTTCACGGTCACGACCTTTGGTGAAAGCCACGGCCCGGCCTTGGGGTGTATCGTCGACGGCTGTCCGCCGGGGCTGCCGCTCACTGAGGCGGACATCCAGCTCGATCTCGATCGCCGCCGTCCGGGCACATCCAAGTACACGACCCAGCGGCGTGAACCCGATGCAGTCCGCATTCTGTCCGGAGTCTTCGAGGGCGAAACGACCGGCACGCCCATCGGGCTTCTGATCGAGAACACCGACCAGCGATCCCGGGATTACGCCGACATCGCCAAGCAGTACCGTCCGGCCCACGCCGACTTCACCTACGATCGCAAGTACGGCCGGCGGGACTATCGCGGCGGTGGTCGCTCCTCGGCCCGGGAAACGGCGGCCCGGGTGGCTGCTGCTGCCATCGCGCGGCGCTATCTGGATCTGCGCTGCGGCGTGACGATCCGGGGCTATCTGTCCCAGATGGGGCCATTCCGGCCCGCCCGGCACGACTGGGCCGCGGTGGCCGAGAACCCCTTCTTCTGGCCTGATCCGGATACGGTGGGTGATCTCGAAGCCGCCATCGACGCGCTGCGGCGGGAAGGGGACTCGGTGGGCGCCCGGGTCACTGTGGTGGCCAGCAACGTTCCGACCGGTCTCGGCGAGCCGGTCTTCGACAAGCTCGATGCCGATCTCGCCCATGCGCTGATGGGAATCAACGCCGTGCGGGCCGTGGAAATCGGTGACGGCATGGCAGTGGTCACCCAGCGCGGCAGTGAGCATCGCGACGAGATGACCGCAGCGGGCTTTCTCTCCAACCGCTCGGGGGGCACGCTGGGCGGCATCAGCAGCGGCCAGGACATCATTGCCAGCATTGCACTGAAGCCCACCTCCAGCGTCCGCATCCCCGGTCGCAGCATCGATCGCGACGGCAACGAAGTGGAGGTGGTGACCACCGGGCGGCACGACCCCTGCGTGGGGATCCGGGCCACCCCCATCGCCGAAGCCATGGTGGCCCTCGTCCTCATGGACCACCTGCTGCGCCATCGCGGCCAGAATCCCAATCGGGCGCCGAACACCCAGGATTGAAGACCGTTCGTGGAAAGCTGCGATCTTGATGACGTGCACCGGAGGCAGCGTCTCAGCTTCGGCGGAGCGTTTCGAAATCGGCCCAATCGCTGCGCGATCAGGGCCTTCCCACAAACGTGGCAGCGCGCCAGCAGTGGGAGAGCGCTATTTCGCGCAGCGAAATGCGCCGATCTGCGCGACGGAGAGCGAAGTCAGCGTCTTCAGTGGTCGTCACCGTAGGCTTCCAGAACTTCGAGGAAGGCGCGGACGGCGTTGGACGGCGTGCGTTCGGGATGTCGGACCCAGCCCAGGTGACGGGTCATGGGCGGAGCGTCCCGGGGTGTGATCTGACGCAGGCGGTGGTCGATCATGGTCGCCGGTAGCACCGTCCAGCCGAGTCCGATCCCCGCCATCATGCGGATGGTCTCCAGGTAGTTCGTGGACATGGTGGCGTCGAGGCGAATGCCGGCAGCCTCGAACATCGCGGTGACGATGCGCCCGGTGTAGGTGCCCGCTCCCGGCAGTACGGCACGGTGCTCGCCGAGTTCGGTGAGGCTCGGGGCAGAACGGTCAGCCAGGGGGTGCTCGGGAGCGACGGCGAACAGCAGCGGGTCGTTCCAGATCACCCGGCTTGCCAGGGGCGGTACGCCATCGGGGGCCAGGGTGACGACGGCCAGCTCCAGGTGACCGTGCAGCAGCAGATCGTGAGCCGTTTCCGAATCCAGGAACTGCATGTCCAGCGCCACGTCCGGGTGGCTGCTGCTGAAGGCCCGTAGCACTTCGGGCAGGCGGTGCAGACCGATGTGATGGCTGGTGCCGAGCAGCAAACGGCCCCCCACAGCGCCGCTGAGGTTGCGCAGCAGGACGCGACTGTCCTCGATTTCGCTGAGTATGCGCCGGGCGCGGGGCAGCAGGGTGCGACCGGCTTCGGTGAGGGTGACGGAGCGGCCGACCCGATCGAACAGGCGCGCATGCAGTTCCTGTTCGAGGGATGCGATGCGGCGGCTGATGGCCGACTGGGTCACGTGCAGGCGTTCGGCGGCGATGGAGAAGGAGCCGGTGTCCGCCACCTGGACGAAGGCGCTGAGGTCCGGGGTATCCATGGTGCCAGCTATGCCTGTATCGCATTAAAGTCATGACAATAATGAATTTGTCTCATTGCTGGCAAACCCTTAGGATGGCGCCCTTCGAGTTTTGGTCACCGGCGCGTCGGTTCACTTCGCGCGAGAAGCCCATGGAGTCTGCGCATGGCTGGCAGAACGCTCTACGACAAACTCTGGGATGCCCACCTGGTCAAGCAACGGGATGACGGCACGGCCCTGATCTACATCGATCGCCACCTGCTGCACGAGGTGACATCGCCCCAGGCCTTCGAAGGCCTGCGACTGGCGGGCCGGCGGCCGTGGCGGGTGGATGCCAACATCGCCACGCCGGACCACAACGTGCCCACCGTCCAGCGCTCGCAAGGGCTGGCCGGGATCACCGATCCGATAGCGAAGATCCAGGTGGAGACCCTGGATGACAACTGTCGGGAGTTCGGCATTCTGGAGTTCGCGATTCTCGATCCCCGGCAGGGCATCGTTCACGTGGTGGGGCCTGAACAGGGCGCGACGCTGCCGGGCATGACCGTGGTTTGCGGCGATTCCCACACCTCGACCCATGGTGCCTTTGCCGCCCTGGCCCATGGCATCGGCACCTCTGAGGTGGAGCACGTCCTGGCCACCCAGTGCCTGATCCAGCGCAAGGCGCGGAACATGCGCATCGTCGCCGATGGTCAGCTGCCGGCCGGCGTGACGGCGAAAGATCTGGCGCTGGCCATCATCGGCCGCATCGGCACCGCCGGCGGCACCGGATACACGCTGGAGTTCAGCGGCGACGCCGTCCGGGCGCTGTCCATGGAAGGGCGCATGACGCTCTGTAATATGGCCATCGAGGCGGGTGCGCGGGCGGGCATGGTGGCCTTCGACGAGGTCACCCTGGAGTACGTCCGCGGTCGGCCTTTCGCCCCCAAGGGCGAACTGTTCGAGCAGGCCGCGCTGGCCTGGCGCGATCTGGTCAGCGATGCGGATGCGGTGTTCGACGCCGAAGTGCATATCGATGCCTCGGCTCTCGAACCCCAGGTCACCTGGGGGACGTCACCGGAGATGGTGGTGGGCGTCAGCGGCGTGGTGCCGGAGCTGGAAGCGGCCCAAAGCAAAGGCCAGCGCCAGGGCTGGGAATCTGCCATGCGCTACATGGGTCTGGAACCGGGCATGCGCATCACCGACATCGGTGTCGACCGGGTGTTCATCGGTTCCTGCACCAATTCCCGCATCGAGGACCTGCGCGCTGCGGCGGACGTGGTACGCGGCCGCAAGGTCGCAGACAGCGTGCTGCAGGCCATGGTGGTGCCGGGTTCCGGTCCGGTGAAGCAGCAGGCGGAGGCAGAAGGGCTGCATGAGGTTTTCCTGGCGGCTGGATTCGAGTGGCGAGACCCGGGCTGTTCCATGTGTCTGGCCATGAATGCAGATCGTCTGGGCGCCGGTGAGCACTGCGCATCGACGTCCAATCGCAATTTCGAGGGCCGCCAGGGTCACGGCGGCCGGACCCATCTGGTCAGTCCGCAGATGGCGGCCGCTGCTGCGGTGGCGGGCCACTTTACGGATGTGCGGGCACTGATCGCAGCCGGTGCAGGAGGTGCGGCATGAAGCCCTTCACCAAGCTGATGGGGCGGGTGCTGCCCCTGGACAAGGCCAACGTCGATACCGACCAGATCATTCCCAAGCAGTTCCTGAAGTCGATCCGGCGGACGGGTTTCGGTGACAACCTCTTCGATGCCTGGCGCTACCTGGACGAGGGGGACCCGGCCAAGACGCCTAACGAGCGCCGGATCAATCCCGACTTCGTGCTCAACTCACCGCGCTATCAGGGTGCCTCCATCCTGCTCGCCCGGGAGAACTTCGGCTGCGGTTCGAGCCGTGAACACGCGGTGTGGGCCCTCGAGGAGTATGGCCTGCGGGTGGTGCTTGCCCCGAGCTTTGCCGACATATTCTTCAGCAACTGCTTTAAAAATGGCGTATTACCTATTGTTTTAGAAGAAGGTGTAATCGATGAACTCTTTCGCCTTGCGGCGGGCGAGGGGGTCGAGCTGATGGTGGACCTGGCGGCGCAGGTCATCCGCATGCCCACGGGCAGAACGCTTGCGTTCGAGGTGGACAGTTTCCGCAAGCGCTGTCTGCTTGAAGGGCTCGACGATATCGGGGTCACCCTCACCGACGCCGACGCCATCCGCGAGTTCGAACAGGCGCACCGGCGCCGTGCCCCCTGGCTGTTCGGGCAACCCGCCTGAGCCGGGGACGAAGGGCCGCCTGGGGCGCCACGACATCCACCACTGCCCGCTGACGGGCACCAAGAGAGTCATTCATGACGCGACGTATTCTGGTTCTGCCCGGGGACGGCATCGGCCCGGAAATCATGCAGCACGCTGTCCGGGTGCTGGAGGTGGCGCGGCAGCGCCACGGTTTCGATGTGGAGCTGGAGCATGCCCTGGTGGGTGGTGCTGCCATCGATGCCCACGGAACGCCGCTGCCGGACGCAACGCTGGCCCTGGCGAAAGCTGCGGACGCCATCCTGCTCGGTGCCGTGGGCGGACCCAAGTGGGACGATCTGCCAACCGCCAAGCGCCCGGAGCGCGGCCTGCTGGGCTTGCGTTCCGGCCTGGAACTGTTCGCGAATCTGCGGCCTGCCATCCTCTTTCCGCAGCTGGCGTCCGCGTCCTCCCTGAAGCCGGAGCTGGTGGCCGGTCTGGACATACTCATCCTGCGGGAACTGACGGGCGGCATCTATTTCGGCGAGCCGCGTGGCATTGACCGGGACGCGGCGGGCAACCGTCGCGGATTCAATACCTACGTCTACACCGAGCCCGAGATCCGCCGCATTGCCCGCCTCGGTTTCCAGCTGGCCGGCGCGCGAGGCAAGCGCCTGTGCTCCGTGGACAAGGCCAATGTCCTGGAGGTCACGGCGCTGTGGCGGGAGATCGTCGAGGACGAAGGACGCCACTTTCCCGACATCGAGCTCAGCCATATGTACGTGGACAATGCCGGCATGCAGCTGGTGCGCGCGCCCAAACAGTTCGACGTCATCGTCACCGGCAACATGTTCGGGGACATCCTCTCGGACGTGGCGGCCATGCTCACGGGTTCCCTGGGCATGCTGCCCTCGGCCGCCCTGGATGCGAACAGCAAGGGCATGTACGAACCCGTGCACGGCAGTGCGCCGGACATCGCCGGCAGGAATCTGGCGAATCCGCTGGCGACGCTGCTGTCCATCGCCATGATGTTCCGCTACACCTTCGGCGAGCCGAAGCTGGCCGCTGATCTCGAGGGCGCCGTCAGTGACGTTCTCGACGCTGGCAAGCGCACCCGGGACATCGCTCCATCCGACGGAACGGGCGTGGAACTGGTCGGTACGGACGGCATGACGGATGCCGTCATCGCTGCGTTCAGCCGCAGGCTGGACGCCTGAAGCCGGGGCACGAGCGCGGGCCGGGCAGGAGTGCTGTCCGAATGCGCTGCCCAAGGCCACTTTTCAGGTGCGCCCGATGGGCGCCGGCCATGGCCTTCTGAGGTGCAGCCACAAGGGGCTGAAGGCCTGCAGCCCGCGGACACCCACTACGAGTCAGTGAGGAGAACAGCATGAGCAACAGCAGTGGAACCATCGACGTCGCTGTCGTCGGCGCCACCGGTGCCGTCGGCGAGGTCATGATCGAGATTCTCGAACAGCGGAAGTTTCCCATCGGCAAGCTCTATCCGCTGGCCAGCGCGCGCTCGGTGGGCAAGACTGTGATGTTCCGCAAGCGGCCCGTGGCGGTGGAGGATCTGGACAGCTTCGATTTCAGCAAGGTCAAGCTGGCGCTGTTCTCCGCTGGCGGCAGCATTTCCGCTGAGCATGCGCCGCGGGCGGCGGCAGCGGGCTGCGTCGTAGTGGACAACACGTCCCACTTCCGGCGCGAGGCCGACATTCCGCTGATCGTCCCGGAGGTCAATGCCCATGATCTCGGCGCTTACCGCAACCGCGGCATCATCGCCAACCCGAACTGCTCGACGATCCAGATGGTGGTGGCGCTCAAGCCGCTGCACGATGCAGCCCGCATCCAGAGGATCAACGTTGCCACCTACCAGGCCGTGTCCGGCTCAGGCAAGAAGGGCGTGGAGGAGCTCGCAGGCCAGACCGCCGCGCTGCTGAACGGCAAGCCGTCGCCGGGCAAGGTCTATCCCAAGCAGATTGCCTTCAATGCCATTCCACACATCGACACCTTCCAGGAAAACGGTTATACCCGGGAGGAGATGAAGATGGTGTGGGAAACTCAGAAGATCTTTGGTGACGAGACGATCGCCGTGAACCCCACCTGTGTGCGCATACCGGTTTTCTATGGACATTCAGAGGCGGTGCACATCGAAACCGAGCGCAAGCTCACCGTGGAGGAGGCCTATGGCCTGCTGCGCAAGGCGCCGGGCGTCAAACTGCTCGACAAGCGAGCGGACGGCGGCTATCCCACGGCGGTGACCGAGTCGGCGGGGACGGATCCGGTCTTCGTCGGGCGGGTGCGCGAAGACATCTCCCACGAGCGCGGTCTGAATCTCTGGATCGTCGCTGACAATATCCGCAAGGGTGCGGCGCTCAATAGTGTACAAATTGGGGAACTTCTGCTAAAAGAACTGACATAAAGGCAACTTAGTTCACGAAACGAAGGTCGTTTCTAGGTTACCTTGAAATCGATTCGGGGGCGGGGCATTCCATCGCACGCTGGCTCCTGTCAGCATGGCAGCACTTGACGTGCAGTATTGGGGAGCCGCGGACGGACGGATGGACGGACTCGAGGCACTGCCGGCCACATGAGGGAAGGACGCGCGATATGACTCGGAAGCTGGCTCTTCTGCTGGCCGCGTGCCTCGGCCTGTGGCACGGGTCTGCCTGGGCGCTGGGGCTCGGGGAGATCGAAGTTCGCTCGGCGCTCAACGAGCGTTTCTCGGCGACCATCGAACTGCGTCGCATCGAGGCCTTGTCGCAGAACGAGATCATCGCGAGCCTCGCTTCGGCAGAAGATTTCTCCCGTCTCGGCGTGCAACGCTTCTTCTACTTGTCGGAACTCGAGTTCACCACCGATCTTTCCGACCGCGGCCGGCCGCGCATTCGCGTCAGCAGCAATCGCCCCATCAACGAACCCTTTGTCAACTTTGTGGTGGACGTGCGCTGGCCGACCGGGCGCATGCTGCGCGAGTATACGGTTCTGCTCGATCCTCCGAGCTTTGCGGGCAGCCCCACGCCTGCCGTGCGCCCGGCTGAAACCCCCGCTGCGCCGCGTCCCCAGCCCGCGCAACCCACAACGGTACGCACCGAGCCCCGGCAAGCGCCCGCTTCCGGTCGCTTCGATGGCGACACTTATGGCGTGACGAATCGCAACGACACCCTCTGGGCCATTGCCCTTCAAGTTCGGCCGTCGACCAATGTCAGCGTGCAGCAGACCATGCTGGCGCTGCAGCGCGTCAATCCTGACGCCTTCATCGGCGGCAACATCAATCTGCTCAAGGCCGGTTACGTTCTTCAGGTTCCCAGCGCTTCAGAGATCGCCCGGCTGTCCCGCCAGGACGCCGTGGTCCAGGTGGCGGAACACAATGCCCGCTGGCGCGAAGGCACGCCTGCCATGCCGGTGGATGCCCGGCCAGCGGTGGCCGTTGGCGAGCAGCCGGCGCGTCCCAGCGGAGAACTGAGGCTGGTGGCGGGTGAGGATGACGAGGTTCGAGCTACACGTGAGGCGGCACCGGCCAGCACCGGTGCGGGAGCAGAAGCCCTGCGCAGTGATCTGGCCGCGCTGGAGTCACGTCTGAGCGAAGCCGAGGCCGAGCGCAGCGCGGCCGAACGGCAGCGGCAGGAGGCGGTCCGGGAACTCGAAGAGCTCAATCGCCAACTCGAGCTGCGCAATCAGGAACTCGCACGCCTGCAGCGCCAGCTTGCAGAGCAGCAGGCTGCCACTCCCGCCCGGCCGCCGGCCGCCAGCCCCCTGGGCATGGACTGGACGCTGCTGGCCGCGGGCCTCGCAGGCCTGATTCTTCTCCTGGTGGCGGTCCTGATGCTGCTGCGCCGTCGCCGCAGCCTGGCGAGTGAGGGTCCGGCTGCGATGGCTGAGGCCGACACCAGCGGCAAGCCCATTCAGCAGACTCAGCTGATGTCGGCCATCAGCAAGGAAGATTTGGCCCGGGCGGGTGTGGTCGCCGGTGCGGCGGCGGGCGCAGCGGCCGGCGCAGGCGGGGACGACGAAAGTGACGTCATTGCCGAAGCCGACGTCTACATGGCCTACGGTCGCTTCAGCGAAGCGGCGCGGGTGCTGAATTCCGCCATCGAGGCTGACGGTCAGCGTGCCGACCTGCGCCTGAAGCTCATGGAGGTCCTGGTCGAGACCCAGGACGTGGACGCCTTCAATGCGCAGGCGGAAGCCCTGCGCGGATTTGCCGACGAGCAGACCATCGAACTGGCCGACGATCTCGCCAGCCGTCTGCCCGGCGCAGTGACGTCCACCGGAGCCACGTCTCAGGGTGAGTCGGCGGGACCGGCGAGGGCGGTGGACGAGGGCACGGTCAATCTCGACTTCGATCTCGGTGACGATTTCGGTGAGCCCGCTGATCTCGACAGTCTGGACATCGATTTCGACGCCTCCAGCAAACTCAAGACCGCTGCGGCGCCGGCTTTGGCTGCAGACACAGACAAAGACAAAGACGAAAAGGATGAGGACGACCTGACGCTGGTGCTGGACGGCGATGACGTCAGCGGCTCCGAAGCGGCAGCTGAAGCTCAGGACGGCACCCTCGACCTCGATCTCGATTTCGATGCTTTGGCGGCGTACGCAGACCCGGATGATGAGAACGAAGAGCTGGACCTGAAGTTCGACCTCGATGAGGACGACAGCGAACTCGGCGAGACCCTCGCTCATGGCGAGCCGGCAGTCCGCGACGGCAGCGTCGAGTCTGCAGGTGGTGAAGACTTCGACTTCGACCTGCCCGTCGAAGACGCGACCGCGGACCGAGCGCCCCAGGACGGCGACGAGAATGAGCTGTCTGGGTTCGACGAGGGCGAAGTGTCCGTCGGCGATCCGGAGTTCGACCTCACCCTGGACGGCAACAGCTTTGTAGAGCGGCCGAAGGTGGCCTCCCCGGAAGCAACCGACGCGGAGTCTGAGTTCGATCGCACCATAGCTCGCCCCGACTCCTTCGAAAGGCCGAAGACGGATTCGCGGGCGAACGACTCCCTCATCGATCCCGATTTCGATCTCTCCCTTGATGGCACCACCCCGGTGGAGAAGCCGGAGGTGGCACCGCAGGCAGAAGGGTCCGGCATCGATCCGGAATTCGATCTCACCATGGACGGCACTGGTTTCGTCGAGAAGCCGAAGGTGGAACCGAGGACAGACGCCGACGACGATGGCGACCTCGATCTGGATTTCGACATCGACGATCTGCCGGCAGAGGCCGGCGGAGCCGACGCCAAGGCGGAGGAAGACGAATTCTCGTCGACCCTGGCGCGGGATTCAGGCGAGGAGGGCGATTTCTCGGCGACGCTGGCACGGGATTCGGGCGAGGAAGGCGATTTCTCGGCGACCCTGGCGCGAGATTCAGGCGAGGAAGGCGATTTCTCGGCGACGCTGGCGCGGGATTCGGGAGAGGAAGGCGATTTCTCCGCGACCCTCGCGCGGGACTCCGGCGAGGACGACGATTTCTTTGCGACCCTCGGCAGGGACTCGGGCGAGGCGGATGAAGACATGACCGAACTGCGGCCCGCGAAGGTCGAAGCAGAGGGTCAAGCAGCCGAGGACGCCACGGAGTTTCCACTCGAAGGCTCCGAGGATGACGAATCAGGTCTGGTGGCGCCGGCGACGCCCCCGGCCGCCGAACTGCCCGTGGACTTAGCCGACGAAGATGACCTCGAGTTCGGCATGGACTTCGACGAGGCGGGTGACGAGACCACGACCAAACTCGAGTTGGCGCGTGCCTACATCGACATGGGCGATGAGGACGGCGCCAAGGAGATCCTCGATGAAGTGGTGCGTGACGGCAGCGATGCCCAGCAGCAGGAAGCGGCCGAACTGCTTGCTCGCCTGGGCTGAGCCTCAGCGCGCTCCCCATTGAGCCGAAGTGATCGTGCCATGACGCGCTGGGTGCTGGGCGTCGAGTACGACGGCGCCTGCTTCAGCGGCTTTCAGCGCCAGTCCTCGCCGCAGCGGCCCACGGTGCAAGGTGAACTCGAGGCGGCGTTGAGCCGCATTGCCGATCATCCTGTGCGGCTGGTCTGCGCCGGCCGCACGGATGCCGGCGTCCATGCCACAGGACAGGTGGTGCACTTCGACAGTCCCGCTGTACGCAAGGCAGAGGACTGGATTCGTGGCGGCAATACCCTCACCCATCCCGGCATCTGCATCCATTGGGCCCTGGCCCGCGATGAAGCCTTCAATGCCCGCTTCTCGGCCAGCTGGCGCCGCTATCTCTACCTGATGACCGACCAGCGACCGCGGCAGGCGCTGCTCAGGGAGCGGGTCGCCGCCGTGGCGGGACCCCTGGATGCCGAGGACATGAGGGCCGGAGCCCAGGCACTGCTCGGGGAGCACGATTTCAGCAGTTTTCAGGCGGCAGGATGTCAGGCCCGTCATGCCCGCAGGACGGTGCAGCACATCGATGTCCGGCGGATTGGCGCCCTGCTGGCCGTGGAGATCCAGGCCAATGCTTTCCTGCAGCACATGGTCCGCAACATTGTCGGCAGTCTGCTGGAAGTGGGGCGGGGTGAACGGCCTGCCGCCTGGATGGGCGAAGTCCTGGCACAGCGGGACCGCAGCCGTGCCGGGGTCGCGGCACCACCGGAGGGGCTTTATCTGGTGGCGGTGGGTTATCCCGAGGAGCATGGGCTGCCAGTTCCCGCTGCGACATGGCCCGCATCCTGGGCGGGTTTCTGCTAACATCCGCGCTCCCTCGACCGGCCAACTGCCAATGGCAGCGCAAGCCCCTGGCGTAGAGAGGCTCGAGCCCGCTGGCATCGGCGCCTTTGCGGGCCGGGCAGGGTTGCGGCAGGTTCGGCAAGGTCGGTTCAGGCGACAAGGTCGAGAACTCCATGGCGTCCTCGGTACGGATCAAGATCTGTGGTTTGCGCAGTCCCGAACAGGCGCTGGCAGCGGTGGCTGCGGGTGCTGACGCCATCGGGCTGAACTTCCATGGGGCCAGTCCGCGTGTCGTCGAGGTGGCCGTGGCCCGGGAGATCTGCGCCGTTCTGCCGCCCTTCGTGACCAGCGTCGGGTTGTTCGTGGACGCCCCGGCGGCGGTTGTCGAGCGCGTACTTGCTGCGGTGCCGCTGCAGATGCTGCAGTTCCACGGTGACGAGGACGAGGCCTACTGCGGGCAGTGGCACCGGCCTTACCTGAAGGTGCTGCGCATGCGCGAGGGGCTCGATCCCGGGGTGGCGATGGCAGAGTACCCGGGCGCCACGGGCATTCTGCTCGACAGCTACCGCCGCGGGATTCCCGGCGGTACGGGTGAAGTGTTCGATTGGGATCGCATTCCAAAGCAACGCCCGCGGCCTCTGGTGCTGGCCGGCGGCTTGACTGCGACCAATGTAGGAGATGCCATCCGCAGGGTCAGACCCTGGGCGGTGGACGTGAGCGGCGGTGTGGAGCGGGAACCGGGCGTAAAGGATCCTGCCGCCATGGAAGCATTCGTGGGCGCAGTGCGCGCCGCCGAGACTGGAGTGAAAGTTTGATGAGTCGTGAAGACGTCGTGGCCCTGCAACAACCGCAGGCTCAGAGCAGCGCAGCGGGCGGTATGGTTTCCTATGCGGATTACAACTTCCCGGATGAGCGCGGACACTTCGGCCGCTTCGGTGGCCGCTTCGTCGCCGAGACGCTGACCCATGCCCTCGACGACCTCGATCGCGTCTACCGGGCATTGAAGGCCGATCCGGAGTTCCAGCGGCGCATCGATCGGGATCTGGCGGAGTTCGTGGGCCGGCCCTCGCCGCTGTATCTGGCGGAGCGCCTCACCCGCGAACTCGGTGGCGCGAAGATCTATCTCAAGCGCGAGGATCTGAACCACACCGGCGCCCACAAGGTGAACAACACCATCGGTCAGGCGCTGCTGGCTCAGCACATGGGCAAGCGGCGCATCATCGCCGAGACCGGCGCCGGTCAGCATGGCGTGGCGTCGGCCACGGTAGCCGCGCGCCTGGGCATGGAATGCGTCGTCTATATGGGCGCAGAAGACGTGGAGCGACAGAGCCTCAACGTCTATCGCATGAAGCTGCTCGGTGCCCGGGTGGTTGCCGTGGAATCCGGCTCCCGCACCCTCAAGGACGCCATGAACGAGGCCATGCGGGACTGGGTCACCAACGTCGACGATACCCACTACATCATCGGCACGGTGGCCGGACCGCATCCCTATCCGGCGCTGGTAAGGGACTTCCAGGCCGTGATCGGGCGCGAGACCCGGGAACAGTGTCTGGCGGCAGAAGGCCGACTGCCCGACGTTCTGGTGGCCTGCGTGGGGGGCGGGTCCAACGCCCTGGGGCTGTTCCATCCCTTCATTCGCGATCCCGGCGTGCGCATGATCGGCGTCGAAGCCGGCGGCGACGGTATTGCCACGGGACGTCATGCTGCGCCGCTGTGCGCAGGCGTGCCGGGCGTGCTGCACGGCAACCGCACCTACCTCATGGAAGACGAGGACGGGCAGATCATCGCCACGCATTCCATTTCTGCTGGCCTGGACTATCCCGGCGTGGGACCCGAGCATGCCTTCCTCAAGGATCTCGGCCGGGCCGAGTACGTGGCGGTCACGGATGACGAGGCGCTGCGCGCCTTTCATCATCTGACCCGTACCGAAGGCATCATGCCGGCGCTGGAAACCAGCCACGCCCTGGCCTGGGTCATGACCCACGCGCCGCAGATGGATCCTCGGCAGATCATCGTCGTCAACCTCTCAGGCCGCGGTGACAAGGACATCATGACCGTGGCGCGCCACGACGGAATCGAGCTGTGAGCCGCTTGGCCCTGCGTTTCGGCGAGCGCATCGCCGCGGATTCCAGCGCCCTGGTGACCTATCTGGTGGCTGGAGATCCGGCGCCGGCGGTCACCGTGCCGGCCATGCATGCCCTGGCGGGAGCAGGGGTCGACGTCATTGAACTGGGGATTCCGTTCTCGGATCCGGAAGCGGAGGGCGCAGACATCCAGGCCGGCTGCGAGCGGGCACTGCTGCACAAGGTGCGCCTGCGGGACGTGCTCGACATGGTGGTGACGTTTCGAGAGCGGGACACCCGTACGGCCGTGGTGCTCATGGGCTACCTGAACTCGGTGGAGGCCATGGGCTATCAGCGCTTCGCCGATGCTGCGGCAGAGGCCGGGGTGGACGGGGTCATCCTCGTCAATCTGCCGCCGGAAGAAGCCGATGACCTGCGCCAGGCGCTGCATGGCCGCGGAGTCGACCTGATCTTCCTGCTGGCACCCACGACTACGGACGAGCGAGCCCGGCATGTGCTCAGCCAGGCCAGCGGCTTCGTCTACTACGTGTCGCTGAAGGGCCCCACTGGTTCTGCAAACCTCGACGTGGACGGGGTGCGCAGCCGTCTCGATGAACTGCGCGCCATGACCAGCCTGCCCCTGGCCGTGGGCTTCGGCATCCGGGACGGCGGGACGGCGCAGGCGGTGGCCGGATTTGCCGACGGCGTCGTTGTGGGCAGTGCGCTGGTGCGCAGGATGGGAGAACTTGCTGCGCAACCGGACGCCATCCCCGCTGCGGCCGCCGCCTTCGCCAGCGAACTGCGCGCGGCCATGGACGCAGCGTAGTCCAAGTGAGCGCCCTGCCATGACTCTCGACGACTGGCTGGCCCGACTCGAGCGTCTGCATCCGCAGGAAATGGACCTTGGACTCGAGCGCCTGCAGCAGGTGTTCGCGCACCTCGGGGGCCGCCGGCCGGCACCGAAGGTGATCACGGTGGCGGGCACCAATGGCAAGGGCTCCGTGGTGGCCACGCTGGACGCCGTCCTCCGGGCGCACGGACTGAAGGTGGGCGTGACCACCTCACCGCATCTGCATCGCTTCAACGAGCGCATTGTCATCGCGGGCCGCGAGGCCGGTGATGGGGCCATCATCGAAGCCTTCGAGCGCATCGACGAAGTGCGCGGCAGCATCAGCCTGACCTACTTCGAGTTTGCCATTCTTGCTGCCTTTGAACTGATGGCGGATGCCGATCTCGATGTGGCGGTACTGGAAGTGGGCTTGGGCGGTCGACTCGACGCCGTCAATATCATTGATGCGGACGTGACGGTGATCAGCAGCGTGGACCTCGATCACGAGGCCTGGCTGGGTTCGGATCGCGAGACCATCGGCCGCGAGAAGGCCGGCATTCTGCGCCAGGGCCGGCCGCTGGTCATCGGTGAGACGCAGCCGCCACGATCCGTGCTCGATCACGCGCGTGGGCTCGAGGTGCCGGTGTATCGGGCCGGTCAGGACTTCCATTGGCAGGAGACGGACTCGGGAGCGACGTTCCGTGGCGGTCCGCAGCAGCAGGTGGAGTTGGTCGGTTTGCCGGCTTCGCAACTGCTGCCTGCCAATCTGGCGGCGGGTCTGCAGGCGGCCAGCCTGCTGCTGGAACTCGTTCCGGCGCGCGTCCATGATGCGCTGGCCGGGTTGAGTTTGCCCGGCCGAGCGCAGCGGCGACGGGCATTGGGATGCGACTGGATCCTGGATGTGGCCCACAACCCCCATGCCCTGGCCGCGCTGGTGGCGCAGATCGGAACGGAGCGACGCTGGGTGGCGGTGTTCGGTACTTTTCGCGACAAGCGCGCAGATCGCATGCTCGAACTGCTCGAATCCCGTGTGGCGGCCCTGCACTTGGCCCCGACGCCGGGCAGCCGGGGCCAGTCGGCTGCGGAACTGGCCGGTCGGCTGGCGGCAGTGGCGCCCACCTTGCCGCGGCGGGAACATGATGACGTGGCCGGCGCGCTGACGGCTGCCCATGCCGACGCCTGCGCGGGCGGCTTCGGCGTTCTGGTGGCCGGGTCATTCACCCTGGTGGCAGCGGCTGATCGCTGGCTCGAGGCTGGCTGCCGGGGAGCGGTCGCATCATGACCGAACGGGGTCGCAATCGGCTGGTCGGAGCCGTCATCCTGCTGTCGCTGGCGGTGATTCTGCTGCCGATGCTGTTCGACGGTGCCGGCATCGAACGTCGGAGCGTCGCCGAATGGCCGCCAGGCGCCCTCGAGCTCGAATCCCGCGACGACGACTTCGATACCGCAGCGGATCCAGCGGCCTGGGCATTCGTCGACGAAGTGGAGACCCGAAGAAGGGCGGAGCAGATCCGGGGCCGGCCCGAACATGAACCCCTGCCTGCAAGCGAAGCCGCCGACGCCGAAGCTACAGCCCTGCCGGACGAGGCAGCCGACGCGGTGTCTCCGGGCCTCGACGGCGGGGGCCTGCCGCGGGCCTTCAGTGTGCAGCTGGCGGCCTTTCGCGACCAGGACAATGCCAGGGCTTTGCGCCAGCGCCTGCTCGATGATGGCTACGACGCCTACATGATCGAGGAGGGCGGGGCCGGCGAGACCTTGCACCGGGTGGCGGTGGGACCCCGCATCGACCGCGATGCGGCGCTGCGGCTGCAGGCAGAGCTGGCCGAGCGCTATCAGCTCGAGGGGCTGGTGGTGAGATTCGTCATCGGCGGCCGCAGCGGTGGACGCGATGGCTGAGGGCGTGGGGCTGCCGTCAGTGCTGGACTGGGTGATTGTGGCCGTGGCCCTGATGTCGGTCATCGTCGGCGCCGTCCGCGGACTGTTCCGGGAGGCGTTGTCCCTTGTCATCTGGGCGGCGGCCCTTATCATGGCGGCCTTGTTTGCGGATCCGCTCAGCGCCAGTCTGGAGCGATGGATCGAGGCCGAGAGCCTGCGCTATCCCCTGGCCTTTGCCGCGCTGTTCGTCGGCGTACTGCTGCTCGGAGCCATGGTGCAGCACTTGGTGGGACTGCTGGTTGAAGCCACGGGTCTCAGCGGTCTCGATCGTGTGCTCGGAATGCTGTTCGGCCTCCTCCGGGCCGGCGTGCTGCTGGTGGTGCTGGCAGCCGTGCTGGAGCCGATGTTCGCGGAGCAGACATGGTGGCAGCAATCGCAGCTGCTGCCCCACTTGCTCGCGGTGCAGGAAGAAGTGATCGATTTCCTGCGCCAGGTTTTCGCCACCGTGACCGCGGCCGTGCAGTCCTGAGGAGGTTCTGAATTGGCTGCGCGCAGCTGCATTGGATTTGTTGCGGAACCTCTCCATCGTCCTGCTGCCACCATGTCGGGCCCGTCAGGGCAGGCCGGCGGGACATCGGCCCATCCATCCAGGGAACACCTTTCATGTGTGGACTCGTAGGCATCGTCGGCCGGTACGCGGTCAATCAGCGCCTGTATGACGCTCTGACCGTTCTGCAGCATCGGGGTCAGGACGCGGCAGGCATCGTCACCAGTCACCAGGGCCGCCTCAACATGCGCAAGGCCAATGGTCTGGTCCGCGACGTGTTCCGGCTCAACCACATGCAGCGTCTGACGGGCAATCTCGGTATCGGTCACGTCCGTTATCCGACGGCGGGCAGTGCATCGTCGGCCGAAGCTCAGCCCATGTACGTCAATTCCCCCTATGGCATCACGCTGGCCCACAACGGCAATCTGACCAACGCCGAGAGCCTGAAACAGGACCTGTTCAAGGCCGACCTCCGTCACATCAACACGGAATCGGACTCGGAGATCCTGCTCAACGTCTTCGCTCACGAACTCGGCCGCCTGCATCGGCACAGCCCGGATCCGGAGGACATTTTCGCGGCGGTGGCGGGGGTCCATGCGCGCTGCAAGGGTGCCTATGCCGCCGTGGCGCTGCTGGTGGGGCATGGCGTCCTGGCGTTCAGGGATCCCTTCGGTATTCGGCCGCTGGTGTTCGGCAAGCGGGAAACCGATCTCGGGACGGAGTACATGATCGCTTCGGAGTCGGTGGCCCTGGACGTGCTCGACTTCACCCTGGTCCGGGACGTGATGCCCGGTGAGGCGATCTGGATCGACGAACGCGGAGAACTGCACAGCCGGATCTGCGCCGAGCAGACCCAGCTCGCACCGTGCATCTTCGAACATGTCTATCTGGCCCGGCCGGACTCCATCATGGACGACATCTCGGTTTACAAGGCCAGGCTGCGTATGGGCGAGAAGCTCGCTGAGCGCATCCTCACCCAATTCCCGGGCAATGATCACGACATCGATGTCGTCATTCCCATTCCCGAGACCAGCCGCACCGCTGCGCTGCCCCTGGCCCATCAGCTCGATGTGAAATATCGGGAGGGCTTCGTCAAGAATCGCTACATCGGCCGTACCTTCATCATGCCCGGCCAGAGCGAGCGGCAGAAATCGGTGCGCCAGAAGCTCAACGCCATCGATCTGGAGTTCCGGGGCAAGAACGTCCTGCTGGTGGACGACTCCATCGTCCGCGGCACCACCTCCCGACAGATCATCGAGATGGCGCGGGAGGCAGGCGCGCGCAAAGTCTACCTGGCTTCCGCGGCACCGCCGGTGCGTTATCCCAATGTCTATGGCATCGACATGCCGGCGGCCAGTGAGTTCGTCGCTCATGCCCGCAGCGATGATGAGATCGCCGCGCGCATCGGCGCCGACTGGCTCGTGTATCAGCAGCTCGATGATCTGATCAGCTGTTCGGCAGAGGGCAATGCCTCCATCCGCCAATTCGAGTGCTCGGTATTCGACGGCGTTTACGTCACCGGCGACGTCGATGCGGAGTATCTGCAGCGCATCTCGGATTCACGCAACGATGCAGCCAAGAGTCGGCGGGAGCCGAACGAACATGGGGAAGGCGAGCGCGCCCTGTCGGATCTTCACGATCACGTTTGAACGGAAACCGGGTGCTGCCCGGGTGGCCCGGAGGGGGGCGCCCGGCAGGATTGCCCGGACAGCGGAGGTGGCGTGCAGGAGCTGATCGAGAAGAGCCTGACCCAGGTCGGCAAGGTCCTGGTGGGCAAACGCCATCAGGTGGAGCAGGCCATGGCCTGCCTGCTGGCAGGCGGGCACCTGCTGATCGAGGACCTGCCAGGCATGGGCAAGACCGTGCTCTCCCAGGCCCTGGCACGCACGCTGGGACTGACCTTCAACCGCATCCAGTTCACCAGCGATGTGCTGCCGGCGGACATCCTCGGGATTTCGGTGTTCGACCGGGACAGCGGCAGGTTCGAGTTTCATCCGGGACCGGTGTTTGCCCAGGTGCTGCTGGCGGACGAAATCAACCGCACCACGCCCAAGACCCAGTCCGCACTGCTCGAAGCCATGGAGGAGGCCCAGGTGACGGTGGAAGGTGCCACCCGGCCCCTGC
Source organism: Gammaproteobacteria bacterium (assembly GCA_020832085.1). GTDB lineage: Bacteria > Pseudomonadota > Gammaproteobacteria > Pseudomonadales > Azotimanducaceae > SLTB01. The sequence goes on from JAFIFJ010000054.1 coordinate 27,280, forward strand.
CGCAACCCTTCTTCGTGATCGCGACCCAGAATCCGGCCACCCAGGCCGGAACCTATCCGCTGCCGGAGTCACAGCTCGACCGCTTCCTGATGCGCATCGAACTCGGCTATCCGGACGCCGCAGCGGAGCGTGAAATCATTCGCGGCATCGACCGTCGGGTCATGCTCGATCAGCTCGAGCCCTGCCTCGACGCCGCACAGCTCTCGGACCTGCAGCAGCAGGCCACCGATGTCCGCGTCTCCGATCCGCTGTTGGACTATGTTCAGCGTCTGGTACAGCATTCCCGGCAGGATCCCACTTTCGCCTGGGGCCTTTCTCCACGTGGTGCCCTGGCGCTGGTGCGTGCGTCCCGAGCCTGGGCGCTGATCCGCGGGCGTCAGCACGTGATTCCGGAAGATGTGCAGGCCGTGCTGCCCGCCGTGGTGGAGCATCGGCTGCGGGAGCATGCCGATCATGGCCGCAGCGGCGGTGAAGCCCTGGCCCAGCGCTTGCTGGCCGTGGTGGATGCGGTCGGCTAGAAGCGTTGATGCATGGGGTTGGACGGGTTGCCGCGAGCGGCCTGCCAGGAGTGGTTCGACGGAGCAGTGATGACCGAAGCCCGCGCGCCCGGGCAGGACGAGTTCAGCGATACCCGTTTCATGCCGCGCACGCCGCGCGGGCGCTGGCGGGCCTGGCTGAACCGGCGCGTGCCTCCCGAACGGCGCGTGGTTCTGCATCGGAGCAACGTTTTCATTTTTCCGTCGCGGACCGGATTCGCGTTCGTGGGTCTGATCGGCCTGCTGATCCTGGCTGCCATCAACTATCAGAACTCCATGGTGTTCGGCCTGGCCTTCCTGCTGGCCAGTACCTTTGCCCTGGCCATCAGCCATACCTTCCGCAATCTCAATGGCCTGACCATCGAGGCAGCCGGGGTGCGGCCGGTGTTCGCGGGCGAACATGCCGAGTTCGCCGTGCGGCTGATCCGGGCAACGCCGCGCGGGCACCATGCGCTGTGGCTGGGCTGGCCGGGCGAGATTCGCCAGAACGTGGATCTCGACGAGGAAGTCGAGCAGCAGGTTCACGTTCCGGTGCGCGCTCCGCGTCGTGGCTGGCTGGATCCCGGCCGCTTGCGTCTTGAAACCACCTGGCCCCTGGGCTTGCTGCGGGCCTGGACCTGGCTCGATCTGGCCCAGGCGGCGCTGGTGTATCCGCGGCCGCTGCTGGCCGGTCCTCCCCGACGGGCGGCGCTGGCCACGGGGGAGGGCGAGCAGCTGGTGACCGAGGGCCATGACGACTTCGTCGGTCTGCGCCCCTACCGGGCGGGTGATTCGCTCAAGCACATCGCCTGGAAGTCCTTTGCCCAGGAAGGGGAATTGATGGTCAAGGAGTACGGTGGCCATGCCGACCGCCGACTCTGGCTGGACTGGGAGGCGCTGCCGGGGCTCAGCACGGAAGACAGGCTCTCCACGCTCTGCGGCTGGGTATTGACCTGCGACGCCGCGCGGGACGAGTACGGCCTGCGCCTGCCGGGGTTGGAGATTGCGCCGGGGCGGGGGGAAGCTCACCGGTCCAAACTGCTGCGGGCCCTGGCCCTGCACGGCGAGCCCCCTCACCCCCATGGAGACGCGGCGTGAACCGGGGCCATTATCGAGGGGTGCTGGAACAGATTCCGCGCTCCTCCCTGACGCTGCTGCTGCTGGCCCAGGGCGCCGTGATCGCGCCCCATCTGCCGCGCATGGCGTTCTGGACGCTCTTGATCTGGGGCGCCTGCGTGTTCTGGCGCCTGCTGATCCATCAGGGTCGCTGGGGTTACCCCTCGGCTTTGACCAAGGCCGCCTTCGTGGTCCTGGCAGGGGTCGGCGTCGGCATGTCCTACGGCATCCAGTTCAGCCTCGATCCCGCCGTGGCGCTGCTCATCATCGCCTTCGCGCTGAAGCTGCTGGAAATGCGCAATCGGCGTGATGCCCTGGTGGTGATCTTCCTCGGCTACTTCATCATCGCCACCGCCTTTCTCTTCGAACAGGGCATCCTGATCACGGTCTATCAGCTGCTGGCGGTGCTGGTGGTGACGGCTGCCCTGGTCGCCCTGCATCAGAGCTGGAATCGGCCGCGGCCGCTGGCCAGCGTGCGCACCGCCGGCATCATCCTGCTGCAGGCCATCCCTCTGACCATCGTCATCTTCGTCTTCTTTCCCCGCATTGCACCGCTGTGGTCGGTGCCGTTACCGGATGCCGCCATGCGCACCGGGCTGTCGGAGTCCATGACCCCAGGTTCCATCACGCAGCTCGGCCGCAGCCGCCAGCTGGCCTTCCGGGTGGAGTTCGAGGGCGCGCCGCCCGCGCCACCCGGCCTCTACTGGCGCGTGATGACCTACTCCAACTACCAGAACGGCACCTGGACGCAGGGCTCGAGCCAGGACTTTCTGGAGCAGCCGGTGCACTGGGTCGGCGCCTCGGCCGAACCCGGCTGGGTGCGGCAGCTGCAGGCTTCGGTGGTCAATGACGCCGAGCCCATCCGCTACACCGTGCTGGCGGAACCGACCTACCGACCCTGGCTCTACGCCCTGGATCTGGCGCGGCCGCTGACCCGCTCCACTGGCCTCGGCCGGGACTTCCGGGTGGTGCACTACGGACCGGTCAGTCAGCGCTTCCGCTACGAAGTGGAGTCGCGTCCTGCAGCCCTCGATGTGGGGCTGGCGGACTGGTACCGGCTGCGCGAGACGTCGCTGCCTGGCACCGGCAATCCACGCACCCGTCACTTCGTTGCCGGGCTGCTGGAGCAGCAGGACACGTCCCGGGGGCTGGCGCTGAGCCTGCTGCAGTACTTTGCCCGGGAGCCCTTTCACTACACGCTCAACCCTCCAGCGCTTGGAACCCATGATATCGACGAGTTCCTCTTCGACACCCGGCGCGGCTTCTGTGGTCACTACGCTTCGGCCTTCGTCTACATGATGCGTTTGGCCGGTGTTCCAGCCCGGGTCGTTGCCGGCTATCAGGGCGGCGAGTTCAATCCGGTGGGTGGCTACATGGCGGTGAGGCAGTACGACGCTCATGCCTGGGCCGAGATCTGGATCGAAAACGAAGGCTGGGTGCGCTTTGATCCCACCATGGCCGTGGCTCCCGACCGCATCGAACTCGGTGCCGAGGCAGCCTTCGCCCAGAACGAAGCGGAGGCAGCCTTCGGCAATTTCGCCGGCAACAGCTTCTGGCGGCGCTTCGATACCCTGGCGGAAGTCATCTACTTCATCGAGAGCCTGGAGCACCGCTGGAATGTCATGGTGGTGAGCTACGACGCCACCCTGCAGAGTCGCTTCCTGCGGGATCTGCTGGGCGAGGTGACGCCCTTGCGGGTGGCCATTGCGGCGGGCTCCGCTGCCGGCTTGGCCATCCTGATCGTCATGCTCGGTGCACTGCCGGGTCTGCTGCGGCGCCGTCGCCCACCGCTGCTGCGCTGGCACGACAGCTTCTGCGAGGCGTTTGCGCGGGCGGGATTCCCGCGTCAGCCCAGCGAGACGCCGCGGCGGTATGGACAGCGGCTGAAGGCCCACTTTCCGGAACTGGCCGCCGACATCGAGGTGCTTGCGCTGCGCCTCGACGACGCGCTGTTCGGTCCTGCCGCCGGAGGGCTGAGCGAAGTGCCGGAACTGCTGGACAGTCGGCGTCGGCTGTGGCGATTGCGGCGCGCGCTGGTCTGGCTGCGGCTGGCCCGGACCTTCAGGCGTGATGCGGAGCTGGCTTCCTGATGTCGGCGCCGAATCCAAAGGGCAGCCTGCGGTCCCGGACGCCTTGCGCGGGTCGCTGTTCCACCACCTATGGTGATCTGGTGTGCCGCGGCTGCAAGCGCTTTGCCCATGAGATCGTGGCCTGGAATCGCTACGATGACGTGGCCAAGGACGCGGTCTGGCAGCGGCTGCTCATGCTGCGGGATCAAGTGGTGGCCGGTCGTATCGAGGTGGTGAACCGAACCCTGCTGGAGGCTCAGCTGCGTCAGCACCGTATCGTCTTCGCGGCGGCGGACTCCGATGCGTCCCGGGTCTGGCTGCTGCTGCACCGGGGTGCGCGCCACATGCGCTCGCTGGCAAGTTACGGTCTGCGGGCCATGGCACCCTTCGACGCCATGTCACCGCTGGCCCTGCGGGATCTCATCGACAGCGACTATCAGCGGCTGTCGGAAGCCCACTACGAACGCTACTTCGCCCTACCGGCAGCAATGGGAGAGACAGGCCAGTGAGCAGCCAAAAACGGCCGGATGGTTCGGGGGGGCAGGGCGTGGCCGCGACCCGGTCGGCCGCGACCCGGTCGGGCGCGACCCGAACGCGCTTCGACATTGAGCAGGGACTGGCTGCGGTGCGGGACTTTCTTCCCTGTCCGACTCCGGAGGCCTGGGTGGCGGCGGCCGCGAGGGAGATCGATGTCCTGCTGCTCGACCACGCCAACTGTGAGCGCAAGGCTGCGGCCACGGCCATGTCATTGCTGTTCCGCTACGAGCGGGTCACGGGACTGCCCGAACGCATGAGTCGTCTGGCCCGGGAGGAACTGCGCCACTACGAACAGGTGCTGGCCATTCTCGCGGCCCGCAGGGTGGCGCTGCGGCCGGTTTCGGCCAGCCGCTACGCGGGTGGGTTGCGGGATCTCGTCCGCTCCTCTGAGCCCGGGCGGCTGCTGGATCTGCTGCTCTGCGGCGCACTGGTGGAAGCGCGCTCCTGCGAGCGCTTTGCGGCATTGCTGCCGGTGCTTGGGCCGAAGCTGTCGCGCTTCTATCAGCGGCTGCTGGCCTCCGAGGCCCGACATTTCGAGGACTACCTCGAACTGGCCGACTCGGTGGCTTGCGCAGCTGAGGTGGCGCAGCGCCTCGTGGTGTTCAAAGAGCGGGAGGCGGAGCTGATCACGACGCCGGATCCCCAGTTCCGCTTTCACAGTGGCGTCCCGGCTCGAGAGCGGGCTAGGAGCCTGCGCGGTAGAACGTGAACGCGCAGACTCCTAGGGAAACGGCCTGAGCGTCAGGGCTCCGGACTCGCCCACCACATACTCGGCCTGCTCGCTCCAGGCTCCCACCACCAGCCGGCGCCGCGTCCGGCCAGCGTGGATCCAGCGATGATCCGCCGGCCGGTGAGTATGGCCATGAATGAGGATATCGGCGTCGTGTTCCAGAAGCAGTGACTCCACGGCCAAAGGGGTGACATCCATGATGGCCCGGGGCTTGTTGGCCCCGGCCCGCCGCGAGGCTTCGCGGGCCTTGCGGGCCAGGGTTTCGCGTTCGCTGCGGGGCCGGGCGAGGAGGGCGGCGCGCTGCTGCGGCGAGCGCAGCCTTTGCCGCAGGGCCTGATAGTCCACGTCCGCCGTGCACAGGCTGTCGCCGTGGCAGAGCACGAGGCGCTGACCGTACCATTCGATGACGCTGGGATCCGGCAGCAGCTTGCCACCGCAGCGGGCAATGAAGCGCTCACCGAGCAGGAAGTCACGGTTGCCGTGCAGGAACAGGATTGCCGTGCCGCTGCCGCGAAGGTCCGAGAGCGCCTTGTGGGCCGTGGTGGCGGCGGCGTCATCGGCGTCGTCGCCGGCCCAGGCTTCGAACAGATCACCGAGAATGTAGAGGGCATCGGCCGCGCGGCCATGCTGCCGGCAGAACTGCTCGAAGCGCGTCAGCGTCAAGGGATCGGCAGCGTCCAGGTGCAGGTCGGCGATGAACAGCAGACGCTTCACGCCCCAGGCGGATCCTGCAGATTGGCGGCCTGCAGGGTGTTCTCCAGCAGCGTGGCCACGGTCATCAGGCCGACTCCGCCCGGAACGGGCGTGATCCACGCGGCCCGTTGGCGTGCGGTCTCGAACTCCACGTCGCCGACGATGCGGCCATCTTCCAGGCGATTGATGCCGACGTCGATGACCACCGCGCCGTCCTTGATCCAGTCCCCGCGTATCAGGCCGGGCCGGCCTGCTGCGGCAATGACGATGTCGGAGCGGCGCACGTGCTCGGCCGTGGTGCGGCTGAACTTGTGGGCCGTGGTCACGGTGCAGCCGGCCAGCAGCAGTTCGAGCCCCATGGGACGACCGACGTGATTCGATGCGCCGACGATGACGGCATCGAGCCCCCGGACGGGCATACCGGTGTGGGCGAGCAGGGTCATGATGCCCTTGGGCGTGCAACTCCTAAGGACCGGGCGCCGCTGGGCGAGGCGGCCGAGATTGAAGGGGTGGAATCCGTCCACGTCCTTGCCCGGATCGATGGCGTCGATCACCGCGTAGGCATCCAGATGGGGACTCAAAGGGCTCTGGACGAGGACGCCGTGGATGCTGCGGTCGGCATTGAGTCGGGCCACCTCCGCGAGCAGCTCGGACTGATCGATGCTCGCCGGCAGCGACAGGACCGACGAGATGATGCCGGCCTCCTCGCAGGCCCGGTTCTTGTTGCGGACGTAGATCTCACTGGCCGGGTCCGAGCCCACCAGAATCACCGCCAGCCCCGGCCGGGTGCCCCCGGCCTCGACCCGTGCTGCCACGCCCGCAGCCACCCGGTTGCGGACTTCGGCAGCGATGCGTCGGCCATCGAGGATCTGTCCCCGGGCAGCCGGATCTGGGCGCAGGGCCATGGATGACTCCACAGGGGGCATGGATGGTGACTCCTCGGGCGGTTTCGGCTGGGGCGGATGGACCGGGCCCCGGCCAGACGAGCAATTCTCGCACGCCCACGCGCCTCAGCCCACTGCGCCGAGGTGGTGCATCGAAATGGTGCGCGGAGGCGTCGGGCGGGCCGGGGCGGCGCGTTGACGCTCTGCCGGACCCTGAGTATGATGCCGCGTCTTGCGATTCCGGCCCCGTGTTCCCAGCGTTCCCGTGGGGCTGCAAGCGATCGAGGCAGCATGCGTTGCGCATCCCAGCAGCCCGTTGAGGCTTCTGGCGGTTGCCATTTCGGACCGCATGAGGTCGGTAGCGAGGCCAGTTTTCGGGGTATAGCGCAGCCTGGTAGCGCGCCTGCTTTGGGAGCAGGATGTCGGGAGTTCGAATCTCTCTACCCCGACCATCATCCCGGATGTACCGGACGCAGCAGGCTCGGCTCCGCGCCCGTAGCTCAACTGGATAGAGCATCGGCCTTCTAAGCCGAGGGTTGCAGGTTCGAGCCCTGCCGGGCGCGCCAAAGAACGTGGCAGGACGTGTCAGAAAGATCGAGAATGACGGAGGTCTGGTAGAGCTCCAGGTTTTGAATGGTGGGCGTAGCTCAGCTGGTAGAGCTCCGGATTGTGACTCCGGCGGTCGTGGGTTCAAGTCCCATCGTCCACCCCAGAATGGATCGCAGGCTCTGGCGCGGGTGGCAACCCGCCGTCCGGGCCGGCGATTCCCCCCGCCTGCGCCGGTAGGCGCGCATCCGGAAGCCGGGCCGAAAGCGGCCGTCTCCGTCGCGCTGAACGGCTCGCGGTGGTTCCCACTCACTCGCCAATAGAGACGACCATGCAGGTTTCCATCGAGACGACCTCCAGCCTTGAGCGGAGAATGACCGTAACGTTGCCCGCCGCCCAGTTCGAGGAGCAGGTCAACGAGCGCCTGAATCAGGCCGCACGCTCGGTTCGGCTGCCGGGTTTCCGCCCGGGCAAGGTGCCCATGAAGGAAGTGCGCCGTCGTTTCGGCCCCGGCGTCCGTGCCGAAGTGGCCGGTGAACTGATGCAGAGCACCTTCTTCGAGGCGGTCCGCGAAGAGCAGCTGAAGCCGGCGGGGCAGCCACGCCTGGAGCCGGTGCAGATGGATGCCGGCGTCGACTTCACCTATGCCGCCACCTTCGAGGTGATGCCGGAAATCGAACTCGGTGATCTGGCTTCGATCAAGGTTGAGCAGGCCACCGCAGAGGTGACCGAAGCGGACATCGACACCATGATCGAGCGCCTGCGGGAGCAGCGCAAACGCTTTGAGGATCGTGAAGACCGGGCTGCCGTCGACGGCGATCAGGTGGTGGTGAGCTTCGAAGGGTTCCTGGATGGGGAAGCGGCCGAGGGCACCAAGGCCGACGACATCGAGCTGCTGCTCGGCAGTGGCCGCATGATTCCTGGATTCGAAGAGGCGCTGCTGGGGGCCAAGGCAGGTGAGGAGAGATCCTTCGAGGTCACCTTCCCGGAGGACTACGGCAACGACACGCTCAAGGGCAAGGTCGTGCGCTTCGAGGCCAAGGTGTCCGCCGTCAGGGAAGCCGTGCTGCCTCCGGTGGGTGAGGAACTGTTCAGCGAGCTCGGCGTGGAGGACGGCAGTCTCGAGACCTTCCGTTCCGAGGTCCGCGAGAACATGGAGCGGGAACTGGAGACCGCCTGTCGCAATCTGGCCAAGAATCAGGTCATGGACGGGCTGGTGGCGATCCACGAAGTCAGCCCGCCGAAGGCCCTGGTGCACGAGCAGATCCACAATCTTCAGCACGAGATGGTGCAGCGCTTCGGTGGCCAGGGCATGGATCCGCACTCGCTGCCCGAGGAACTGTTCCGGGAACAGGCTGAACGCCGGGTGCGTCTGGCTCTGATCCTGAACCGCATCGTGGAGGTGCATAGCATCGAGCCTGATGCGGAGCGGGTGGAGGCCATCCTCGACGACGTGGCCTCGCGTTACCAGGAGCCGGAACAGGTCAAGAGCTGGTATCATGGCAATCCGGAGCAGATGGACCAGATCCGTTCCGCAGCACTCGAAGACGCCGTGGTGGCGTTCGTGCTGGAACGGGCCACCGTCACAGAGGTCGAAAAAGACTACGATGCGGTGCTGGCCGCCGCTGCAGGTCGCGCGGCGGCCGAAGACGGTGAAGACGAGGCATCCTCCCCCGAGGGTGACTCTGAGCAGGCCGGTTGAGGAGCAGTCACGCTATGAGCGAAGTCAACGGACCGGGTACGGGTGCCGGCATGTCCGAGGTGCGCAATCTGGGCCTGGTGCCGATGGTGGTGGAGCAGACCGCTCGTGGCGAGCGTGGCTACGACATCTACTCGCGTCTGCTGAAGGACCGGATCATCTTCGCCGTGGGTCCCGTAGAGGACCACATGGCCAATCTCATCATTGCCCAGATGCTGTTCCTGGAGTCCGAGAATCCGGACAAGGACATTCATCTCTACATCAATTCCCCCGGCGGAGTGGTCACGGCCGGCATGGCGATCTACGATACCATGCAGTTCATCCGCTGTGATGTGCTCACCATGTGTGTGGGTCATGCCGCGAGCATGGGCGCACTGCTGCTTGCAGGCGGTGCTGCAGGCAAGCGCTATGCCCTGCCGAACTCCCGGATCATGATCCATCAGCCTTCAGGCGGGTCCCAGGGCGTGGCTGCCGATATCGAGATCCAGGCTCGCGAGATCCTGCGCATGCGCGAGCAGCTCAATGGCGTGCTTGCCCATCACACGGGTCAAACCGTGGAGCAGATCGCCAAGGACACGGAGCGGGATCGCTGGATGACGCCGGTCGAGGCGGTTGCCTACGGGCTGATCGATCAGGTTCAGGAGCCTCGCCATCGGGCTGGCGCGAAGCCTGCTGCCGTCGCACGGTAAAGTTCCTGCGGGCGCCGCGGCAGCTTGCGCCGCGGTCATGATCCCCGGGCCGGAGCGTCATGTCCGGCTCTTGCAAAAATCCGACGTTCCCCGCATGGTTGGGGAGCACAAGCAAGTTGATCGAGGTGCCTGAATGGCCGACGACAAGACCGGGAAGGGCGACGATAGCGGCAAGCTGCTCTATTGCTCCTTCTGTGGCAAAAGCCAGCATGAAGTCCGCAAGCTGATCGCTGGCCCGTCGGTGTTCATCTGCGACGAGTGCGTCGAGCTGTGCAACGACATCATTCGCGAAGAAGTGGCCGAGAGCGCCGACAAGTCGGACAGCGCCCGGCTGCCACGCCCGGATGAGATCAAGGCCATTCTCGATCAGTACGTCATCGGCCAGGAGAGCGCCAAGCGCATCCTGTCCGTGGCGGTCTACAATCACTACAAGCGGCTGAACTACAAGGGCAAAAAGGACGACGTCGAGCTGTCGAAGTCGAACATTCTGCTGGTGGGGCCCACCGGCAGCGGCAAGACCCTGCTGGCCGAGACCCTTGCGCGGCTGCTCGATGTTCCGTTCACCATCGCCGATGCCACGACGCTCACCGAGGCGGGCTATGTGGGCGAGGATGTCGAGAACATCATCCAGAAACTGCTGCAGAAGTGCGACTACGATGTGGAAAAGGCCCAGGTGGGCATCGTCTACATCGATGAGATCGACAAGATCTCGCGCAAGTCCGACAACCCTTCCATCACCCGTGACGTTTCCGGGGAAGGGGTGCAGCAGGCGCTGCTGAAGCTCATCGAGGGCACGGTAGCCTCGGTGCCGCCCCAGGGTGGACGCAAGCATCCCCAGCAGGAATTCCTGCAGGTGGACACCAGCAACATCCTGTTCATCTGCGGCGGGGCCTTCGGCGGTCTCGACAAGGTGATCCTGG
>JAFIFJ010000058.1 GCA_020832085.1 Gammaproteobacteria bacterium
AACGCCAACGCCAACGCCAACGCCATCGGTATCGCTATCGCTATCGGTATCGGTATCGGAATCGGAATCGGAATCGGAATCGGAATCGGAACCGGAATCGGAATCGGAATCGGAATCGGAACCAGACCCAGACCCAGACCCAGACCCACGCCCCAATCGAACCGCGTCGATGTTCAGCGTCCGGGTGGCCTCCACCGTACCGGTAAAGAAAACCACCGTGTCGATGTCGCTCACATCCAGCATCCGCTCCTCCGGTGCTGCAGCGATCTCCGCCACGGGGATGCTGATGTCGTTCCAGCCGGCTTGCAGTTCGAAGCGGCGGTTGAAGCGGTCGCGGTAGGCCCCACCCCGGCGCGTGTGTTCGCGATCACGGATGGCCACCCAGAGGTGCATGGGTTCGGCATCGTCGTGTTGAACGCTGAACTCGAAGGTGTCGTAGCCCTGCCAGTCACCGATGCCGCGTCTGAGGGCGGTCCCCGGCCAGCGGAGACCCGGCTGCAGCTGCACCTTCAGGGAGCGTTCTCCGCTGCGGGCCGTGTCCGCAACGACCACGCCCTCACTCCAGCGCAGGTGCTCGAAGCGGGTCTCGAAGTTGCTGATCACCGGAAACTGCTGACGTGCAACATGGTCGTCCCAGAGCAGCAGGGCCGGAAGCCGCAACTCCAACATCAGCACGGCCAGCACCGGCAGCGCCCACCAGGAACGCAACAGGTCTCGGGGATGGGCCAGCAGGAGCCCCACCGCGGCGCCGACCATGTTCTGCCACACGTCCGACCACAGGGCGGTGCGGCCGAAGTAGGGCTGCATCAGTTCGATGCTGCCGCCGAGAAGGAAGGCCCCGGTCAGGATCAGCGCGGTCTGCTGCAGCAGGCTCAGTCGGGTGCGTCGCAGTGCGCGGCCGGCGACGTAGGCGAGGATGCCGAAGAAGGCGATGTGTCCGAGCGAGAACACGGGGTCAGGCAGGAAGCCCAGCGTCTCCCGGTCGATGAAGAACATCGGCGTGGCGCAGGCAATCAGGACGACGGGCACAAGCCACATGCGAATCATGGGTGAAGTTTGATCTGCCTGTGGCCGCGGAGCGCTGTCAGGCGTGGATGGTACGCGCTGGCAGGACTTGCAGCACCCGTGGTCGGCTGATCTGCAACTGGGACTGCTGCGGATGCCGATCTGGGCACGGTTCCTCGGCTCGCAAGCTGCCGTTCGCTGCTCCGGGCTGGCGACATCCTACGGAGCATGAAGGTGTTCGTGCTCGCCCCCGAGGATCCCGGAGGGCAGAGCGTGTCGAATCAGGGCGCTTGGGACATCAGTAGCTACGGCGAGCGCATGCCGGGGCAGCTGTTTTTCGCGAAGCAATCGCCATAGGCACGCCACATGGCCAGAAAGTGTTTGTCGATGTAGGTGCCGACGTCAAACCCGGTCACCGCATGGCTGCGCGGGTTGCTGTAGGAAGCAAACTGACGTCCGATGCCATCTCCGAGGCGCTTGCGTCGCTCCATGTAGGTCAGGAAATGCCGGGCGTTGTTCGGAAAGGCGTCACGCACGGCGGGCATGAGCCAAGCCGTGAGCGCCGCACCAAGCCAGGCGCCGTGGGTGCAGCAACGCTGATAGGCCGTGGGTGAACCACTCGCGCCCAGCGGGTCACCATCAGCCAGACCATTGTAGCGACCGTAGCTGGCTTCACTAGCGCCGTTCACGCTGGCGCAGTTCCGTTTCTTGCCGTTGCAGTCGCCAATGTTGCCGTAGATGGACGTATTGAGGTGGCCAAAGGTGGGTATGCCCTTGCCCCTCTTGTCCGGGTTGCGCTGGATGAATCCGGTCTCCGCAAAGCACTGCTGGCCATCATGGGTGGACAGATTGCTGTTGATCGTGGCGAGCCAATCGTCGCGACCAAGCATGACCGCCGCCAGGATGATCGGCATGAGGTTGCCGCCATTGAATCCACCTGCCCCCTCCCAGGCGCCACAGATGCCGCCATTGAGCGGTTTGTTGTGGAAGTGGAATCGGTCAATGCCCTGCTGCACGACGTGTCGGGCCAGCGCTGCCTTCTGCTGCTTCGCTTGCGCGCTGCCAGGGGCCTCCACCAGTTTCAGCATGGCCTTGTTCAACACCATGTTGGGGAACTGATCGTAGCCGCGCTTGACCTGATGGTTGACGGCAGCCGTCATGCCCTGCTGATTGCTGCGGCGGCTATGCACAAGATGAACGGAGCGAACAGCCTCCAATGCTGCGTCCCAGGACATGGTCGTCTTTAAGGGTGGAAGATTGGTGAGCTTTGAAAGGTTCAGGTCTGACGCTGGATACAGCGGTTTCTCGGTGCCGAAGTAGGGGGGCCGAAAGACCTTGCCCGGAGGCTTGAGCACGACCGTCAACGTCTCCACGTACGACAGACACTGACGTTCGGCGTCGTTGCATCGCTCTTTGAGGTCAATGGCCTTGAGGATGGTGGTGGGACGACCCAGCGCCCGGGTGTCGATGGCGAACGGCGGATTCACCGACTGAGAGAGGTCGAGCTTCTCCATCCGGTTGATGCCGCCAGGGTGGAGGGATGTGAACCCCTGACCGCCCCGGACCCGGGGATCCCTCTGGGCGCCATGGCGAAGTTTGGAAGTACCCGGATTGATGGCATCCGGCGTCATGCGCGTGATCGTTACCGTGCCACCGGCGCGGATGGGTGCAACCCAGTAATCCCAGTCATTGGCGAATCGACCGCAGGCACAGGCACCGCCGTCGCAGCTGAACTCGAAGCTGATGTTCTGGCCTTGCCGGGCATAGCTGACTGCGTTGCCACGACAGCTGTTCTTCGGGTCCGTGCTGCCACAAGCACAACCAGACTGGGAAAGGGCGGATTGTGTGAAAAACAACAGGACCAGGAGCAGGGCTCCCTTGATGACGCAGGACATACATCTTCCCCAGGCTTGGAGCATCTAGCGCCGACCACGCTGGGAGTGAAGATGTGCCGGGCCATGATCGGCCGATCCCTGAAGGCCCGGTATGCGGCGCGGAGCATAGGCGCTTTCTGCGATCGATACGAGACAAAGGTTCCTCGCATCACCCTCGACTCTCCCGGTGCTCTTGGACGGTGTTCATTACTGCTGCCGCTGCTGCCGCTGCTGCCGCTGCTGCCGCCACCGAAGTTATGTGTCCCAGTGGGGCATGACCATGCCGCCAGCAGTGGGGCCCTTCAGAACACGCTGGTGGTCCCGGTGACGATGAGTCCGAGCCCGGCGGCCCACAGCAGGCAGGCGAGGGCGTCCACCAGGCTGTAGCGAGTGCGGTCGAAGCCGCTGATGCCCAGCATGGCCGGCAGCAGGCTGCGGATGGCGGGAATGAAGCGGCCGATGAGGATGGCCCAGGCGCCGCGGGCGCGGATCATGGCCTCGGCGCGGTCGAGGGAGCTGCGGTATTTGTGGGCCAGTCTGCTGTGATGGAAGCGGGGGCCGACGGTCCGGCCCACATAGAAACCCACGTGATCTCCGGTGAAGGCACCGATGAAGGCCAGGGGCAGGATCTGGGGCAGGGTGGCGATCTCACTGCTGACCAGGACCGAGGCTACGGCCACCAGGATGAATCCCGAGACGAACAGGCCGATGCCCACGCAGGCCTCGGCGAAGGCGATCAGCGGAATCAGCAGCAGCGCGTAGTCCCGGTAGTCTTCCAGCCATTGGAAGATCAGGTCGTTGATGGCGCCGATCACTTCGGTCTGGCCGGTTCCACACAAAGCTCGCGAATGAGCGCCGAGAGCACGTCGACGGTGGGTTTGATCTGGGATTGATCGAGGTACTCGTCGGGCTGGTGGGCCTGATCGATGTAGCCCGGTCCCATGACCACCGAGTCGATGCCCATCTGCTGGTAGAAGGGGGCTTCGGTGCCGAAGGCCACCGCGCCGGCGGTGGTGCCGGTAAGGCGCTCCACCACCTGAACGATCTCAGCTGATGCCGGGGTCTCGAAGGGCGGCACGGGGGGGTGGATCTGATTGACGTGAAGATCGACGTCGTTGGCCGGCCCGAGGGGCGCCAGCCGCTTCACCAGTTCCTCGTGCAGGGCGTCGTTGTCCATGCCCGGCAGAGCGCGCAGGTCGATCTGCAGCTCGGCGTGCCCGCAGATGCGGTTGGGATTGTCGCCGGCGTGCAGGCAGCCCAAGTTCATGGTCGGTACGTTCACCTCGAAGGAGGCGTGCTGGTAGCGCTCGGCGAGTTCGGCGCGGAAGGCCTTGATCTCGCCCAAGACCAGATGCATGGCATCCAGGGCATTGGAGCCGAGGCTCGGATCCGATGAATGGCCGCTGCGCCCCTGGATGCGGATGGTCTCCATCATCATGCCTTTGTGCATGCGCTGGGGCTTGAGTCCCGTGGGTTCCCCCACGACCGCATAGCGCGCGGCCGGGCTGCCGCGCTCGGCCAGGAAGCGGGCACCGTCCATGGAGCATTCCTCGTCGGCGGTGGCCAGCAGGATCAGGGGCTGGCGCAGCGGCGCGTCCAGGTACTGCCTTGCGGCCTCGATGGCCAGGGCGAAGAAGCCCTTCATGTCGCAGGTGCCGAGCCCGTAGAAGCGGTGGTCGCGCTCGGCAAGCTTGAAGGGTTCGCTGCGCCAGAGTGCCGGATCGCAGGGGACGGTGTCGGTGTGCCCCGCGAACACCAGCCCGCCGGGGCCGCTGCCCAGGGTCGCCACCAGATTGGCCTTCTCCGGCTGGTCAGGCAGCCGCATGAGCTCCACCGTGAAGCCGAGTCCGTCCAGCCAGTTGGCCAGATGGTCCACCACGGCCAGATTGCTCTGGTCGATGCGGGGGTCGGTACAGCTCACGGAAGGGGTCTCGATCAGGGTCCGGAGCATGGACACCAGGTCGGGGGCACGTGCGGTCATGCGGGCTGCTTCACTGACTGACGGGTGGTCATTGTGCAGCTTTGTCCGGCTGCACTCCAATGCCCCTTACCGTGCCCGAGACGGAAGCTCAGTGCTGCTGCGGCTTGCAAAGGGTCGCTGCAGGTTCACAATGTCTGCAGAATGCAGCGCGGATGCAGCGGATCGCGGGCGCGCGACGCAATTGAACCCTGGTAAGGAGTGGCCGTGGCCAGCAGCCTCGGGTCGGCAGATGGGGATACCCGTGGCGAGCAGCATGATCGCATTCTCGATCTGCGCTCCGTCCTCGATGATCTGGTGGCGGATGGACGGCTCGACAAGGGTCAGGCTGACCGCCTCGCCGGCCAGCCGCGGCGGCGGGATCAGCTTCAATTCCACCTGCTGGAGCTGATCGCCCAGGAGGAGTTCGAGGATCGCTCCCAACCCGGCAAGCGTCTCGATCTCGAAGCCCTCACCCTCTGGCTGTGTGAGAAATCCGGCCAGCCCTATCACCGCATCGATCCGTTGAAGGTCAATGTGGAGCGCGTCACCGGCGTCATGTCCTATCAGTTCGCCCAGCGCCACAACATCCTGGCGGTGGAACTCACGGAAGAGGAAGTGGTGATTGCCACCAGCCAGCCCTGGGTGCGCAGCTGGGAACCGATGCTGGAACAGACCCTGGGTACGCGCCGCATCCGCAGGGTGATCACCAATCCGGCAGACCTGCGACGCTTCACGGTGGAGTTCTACACCATGGCGCGTTCGGTGCGGCGGGCCCGGGATCAGCATCAGAGCGGCGCCGGGGCGGCCATCACCAACTTAGAGCAGATGCTGGACATCGGCCGGCTGAAGTCGCCGGAAGCGAATGATGCCCACATCGTCAACATCGTCGACTGGCTGCTGCAGTACGCCTTCGATCAGCGCGCCAGCGACATCCACATCGAGCCGCGCCGGGAGCAGGGCCGGGTGCGTTTTCGCATCGACGGTGTGCTCCATGACATCTACGCCCTGCCGGCGCCGGTGATGACGGCAGTGGTCAGTCGTCTGAAGATCCTCGGTCGCATGGACGTGGCGGAGAAGCGCCGGCCCCAGGACGGCCGCATCAAGACCCGTTCCAGCGAGAACGCCGAGGTGGAGCTGCGATTGTCCACCATGCCCACCGCCTTCGGTGAGAAGATGGTAATGCGGATCTTCGATCCCGACGTCCTGCTGCGTTCCTTCGAGGATCTCGGCTTCGGCGGGGAGGACCTCAAGCGCTGGTACGGCATGGTCCACAATCCCCACGGCATCGTCCTGGTCACCGGTCCCACCGGCTCTGGCAAGACGACGACGCTGTACTCGACCCTGAAGGATCTGGCGACCCCGGAAGTGAACGTCTGCACCATCGAGGATCCCATCGAGATGGTGGAGTCTTCCTTCAACCAGATGCAGGTGCAGAAGAACATCGAACTGGATTTCGCCTCCGGGGTGCGGGCCCTGCTGCGCCAGGATCCCGACATCATCATGATCGGCGAGATCCGTGACCTCGAAACCGCCGAGATGGCCATCCAGGCCGCGCTCACGGGCCATCTGGTGCTGTCCACCCTGCATACCAACGATGCCCCGAGCGCCATCACGCGACTGTTGGAGCTGGAGGTGCCGGCCTATCTGATCCGGGCCACGGTGCTCGGCTGCATGGCTCAGCGGCTGATCCGCGTGCTCTGTCCCCACTGCAAGGCGCAGGCGCCGGTGGACGAGGATGCCTGGCGGGCCCTGATCCGGCCCTTCAAGGTGCCGCTGCCCGAGCACGCCCAGCGTGCAGTGGGCTGCATCGAATGCCGGGACACGGGCTTCATGGGGCGCGTGGGCATTTACGAACTGCTGCCGGTCACGGATCGGGTCAAGCCCCTGATCGCCCCCCAGTGCGACCTGACGGAGATACGCACGCAGGCCATGCGCGAGGGCATGCGTACGCTGCGTCTCTCCGGCGCCCTGCAGGTGGCGCGGGGCAACACCACCATCGAAGAGGTGCTGCGGGTCGTTCCGCTCACGTCTGGAGACTGATCGGGTCGGCCCGTGACCTCGCGCTCAGGCGACCCACACAGAGAGAGACATGCTCGTGGAGAACCTCACCATTCTGATTGCGGCGGGCGCAGGTCTGCTGGCCGTACTGCTGCTGGTCTCCATGCGCCGGGTGCCGGAGGGGTTTGCCTACACGGTGGAGCGCTTCGGTCGCTACGTTCGCACGCTGAAGCCTGGGCTGCGCTGGGTATGGCCCCTGGTCGAAGGCATCGGCGCGCGCCAGGACCTCCGTGAGCGGCGGACGAACGTGGCGCTGGCAGATCTGCTGACCCGGGATCGCATCAGTCTCGACGCCGATGTGGCCTGCTTCTTCCAGGTCGTCGATCCGGCCCGGGCCAGCTACGAGGTGGAGCAGCTCGAGGAGGCCTTGAGCGCGCTGCTGGGCGTCACGTTGCGCAATCAGGTGGCCGCCCATGACCTCGATGCCCTGCTCGCGGCCCGGTCCAGGCTGGGGAACGAATTGCTCGCCGCCTGCGAGGATACGGCCTCTTCCTGGGGAGTCCATCTGACGCGGGTGGAACTCGATACGCTGAAGCTGCCTGATGCCCTGCTCTCGGCCGTGGCCACGGAGCGCAGTACGGAGCTCGAACGCCGGACCGTGGTGCTGGCTGCGGAGGGCGAGCGGCGTTCCCTGCGGCTGAAGGCGGAAGCCGAGCGGGATGCCCAGATCATGGCGGCTGAAACGGCCGCGCGTGTTTCCACACTCCATGCCGAGGCCAGGGAGCGCAGTGCCGAGGCGGAGGCCAGGGCCACGCTGATGCTGTCCCGGGCGGTGGCCGAGGGCAGCCCCCAGGCGCTGAACTATCTCATCGCGCAGCAGTACGTGGATGCGCTGAAGACGCTGGCAGCTTCCGACAACGGCCGCTTCGTCGTCCTGCCCATGGAGAACGGCGGCCTGGCCACCAGCCTCGATGGCATTCGGGCCCTCGCTGCCTCGGCCTTCGAGTCCCCGACGCCGTCGGCCAGGGATGAACCTGACGGGGCTGCCGACGCCGAGCCGATGGCTCAACCGGCGAACCGGGAGGGCCCGGCTGCGGTGCGGCCCTTCCAGCCGCCGGACGTGGACGGGCGGATCGGCTGATATCGATGGCAGCCGGTGAGGTCCCAGCAAAACTGCCCCAGGCGCTGGCGGACGTGGCTTCCACGCGCCTCGAACGGCTCGCTGAAGCCGGCGTTTCCCCGACGCTGCTCGAAACCTTGAGTGGTGAACTCGAGATGCTCGCGGTGGGCAGCGACTTCGCCATCGACTGGCTGGCGCGGGAGCCCTCCCGGCTCCAGGTTCTGCTCGACGCCGATCTCCACCGCAGCGTGCCGAGCCGGGAGGCGCTGGCAGCCGAACTCCAGGCGACGCTCGAGGGCCTTGGTGATGTCGACGATCCGGCGGCCCCCGATGGTCCGGTGGGCGCTGCGCTGCGGCACTTCCGCAACCATCATCAGGTCGGCATCATCTGGCGGGATCTGAATCGCCACACGGATCTCGACGGCACCCTCTGCGTCCTGTCCGATCTCGCCGAGATCATCCTGGAGCAGACCCTGGCGCTGCTGCACCGGCGACTGGCCGCTGACCTCGGCGAGCCCCTGGACGAGGCGGGACGGCCAGAGCAGCTGGTGGTGCTCGCCCTCGGCAAACTGGGGGCCCGCGAACTCAATCTCTCCAGCGACGTCGATCTCATGTTCGCCTATCCGGCCCCCGGACAGACGGCTGCCGGGCTCAGCAACCAGGACTGGTTCCTGCGGCTCGGGCGTCAGCTCATCGGCGTGCTCGATACCCGGACTTCGGCGGGCTTCGTCTATCGGGTGGACATGCGACTGCGGCCGTTTGGTGACAGCGGGCCCATGGTGCAGCACTTCGATGCCCTGCTCGGCTACTACGAGGAGCAGGGGCGGGACTGGGAGCGCTACGCCATGATCAAGGCGCGACCGGTGGCAGGTGATCTCGTCGCCGGCAGGGCGCTGCTGGCCGGCCTGCGTCCCTTCGTGTTCCGCCGCTACCTGGACTTCGGTGCCATCGAGGCCCTGCGTGAGATGAAGGCCCTGATCCGCCGGGAAGTGCGCCGCAAGCAGCTGCAGGACAACGTCAAACTCGGCGAGGGCGGCATCCGGGAGGTGGAATTCATCGCCCAGGTGTTCCAGCTCATTCACGGTGGTCGTGACGTGCGGTTCCAGCAGCCGGCGCTGCGGATGAACCTGCGGCACATCGCTGACGCAGGCCTTCTCGATGAGGCGGAGGTGGCCGATCTCGATGTGGCCTACGTTTATCTGCGCGAGGTGGAGCATCGGCTGCAGGCCGTGGCGGACGAACAGACACAGAAACTGCCCCGGGACGCTCTGGCCGAGGCCCGTCTGGCCTGGGCCATGGGTCAGGCCGATGCAGCAACGTTCACCGCGGAGCTGACCCGGCACCGGCAGCGGGTGGCGGAGATCTTCGCCGACCTGATTCAGCCCCTCGAAGCCGACGGCGGCGGCGATGATGACTTCTGGGCGGAACTTTGGGCCGAGCCCGATGGCGCCAGCAGCGGGGCCCTGGCGGCAGCCGGCTTCGCCGATCCGGGTCAGGCGCTGTCGCGGCTGGCCGATCTCCGGCAGCGCCGGGAGCGGGAGGTCACCCAGGAACTCGGCAGGCAGCGTCTCGATGCCCTGATGCCCCGTCTGCTGGCCCTGGTGGGGGAGGCCGAGGACCCGGATCGAGCGCTGGCCCGCAGCCTCAGGCTGGTGGAGGCGGTCCTGCGCCGAACCGCTTATCTGGTGCTGCTGGTGGAGAACCCCAAGGCTCTCGAGCAGCTCGTCCGACTGTGTCAGGCCTCCGACTGGATTGCCGAGACCCTGGCGCGACACCCGATTCTGGTGGATGAACTGCTGGAACAGCGGGCCCTGTATACACCTCCGCAGCGGGATGGGCTGGCACGGGAACTCTCGGAGCACCTCAAGTCCGTGCCGGCCGGTGATCTCGAACAGCAGATGGAGCAGCTGCGTTACTTCAAGGAAGCGACCGAGCTGCGGGTGGCGGCCTGTGAGCTGTCCGACATCCTGCCGATCATGAAGGTCAGCGACGCCCTCACCTGGCTGGCCGAGGTGATCATCGAGCAGGTGGTGAGCATGGCCTGGCAGCACACGGTGACCCAGTATGGCCGGCCGCGGAACGCCGACGGAGAAGCGGTGGACGAGGGCTTCGGCGTCATCGGCTACGGCAAGGTGGGCGGCATCGAACTCGGCTGGGGTTCGGACCTGGATCTGGTCTTCCTCCACGACCTGCCCACCGACGGCGAGACCGACGGTGAGCGCAGCGTGGCCAATGGCCAGTTCTTTGCCCGCCTGGGCCAGCGCATCATCCATCTGCTCACCACCCGGACCCATACTGGTGAACTCTACGAAGTGGACATGAGATTGCGCCCCTCCGGGCAGGCGGGCGTGCTGGTGAGTTCGCTGGCGGCCTTTGCCCGCTACCAGCGCGAGGAGGCCTGGACCTGGGAGCATCAGGCGCTGGTCCGGGCGCGGCTGCTGGCAGGTCCTGCCGCCATCGCGGCGGACTTTGCGGCCATCCGCGGCGAAATTCTCGGGCGCGAGCGGGATCGCGAAGCGCTGCGTCAGGACATCGTCAGCATGCGCCTGAAGATGCTCACGGAACTGCGGGGGCTGCGCGAGCGCCCGCCGGCCGAGCAGCTGGCCGGGCGCACTGCACTCGATCTGAAGCAGGACCCCGGCGCTGTCGTGGATATCGAATTCATGGTTCAATATCTGGTTCTGGGCTGGGCCCATGCCCACCCGGATCTCCTGCTCCACACTGATGCCATCCGCTCGCTGACAACGGCGCTTGCGGAGGGCATCCTGCCGGCCGCCACGGCTGAGCTTCTGATCGAGAGCTACAAGGAGTTTCGGGCGGAAACCCACCGCAGGACGCTGCAGAATCTGCCGGCGCAAAGCGATGATCCGGAGCTTCTGGGCCGTGCCCGGGCGGTGGCTGCGGTGTGGGACGAATGGATGGGGGCGCCGTCGTGAACGCCGTGGCAGTCGTGGCGGCAGGGCGATGCCAGCAATGAACGAGCGCCCGTGCCGCACGGGGTTTGCGGATGCAACAGGGTCGAGGAGTGGAGAGGATGGCAGCACCGAATTTCGCTGATCGCGATGGTCTGATCTGGTTCGACGGGGAACTGGTGCCCTGGCGCGAGGCGAAAGTGCATGTGCTCACCCACACCCTTCACTACGGGCTCGGCGTGTTCGAGGGCGTGCGCGCCTACAACACGCCCAACGGGCCGTGCATCTTCAGGCTCGATGCCCACACCAATCGCCTGTTCAACAGTGCCCACATTCTCGGCATGACCATTCCCTGGACGCGGGAGGACATCAACGAAGCGCAGAAGCTGGTGATCCGGGAGAACGGTCTGGACGAATGCTACCTGCGGCCCATGTGCTTCTATGGCTCCGAGGCCATGGGCCTGAGAGCCGAGGGCCTCTCCACCCATTGCATCATCGCCGCCTGGCCCTGGCCCTCCTACATGGATCCGGAAGCCAAGGAGCGGGGCATCAAGGTGCGCACCTCCTCCTACACCCGGCATCACGTCAACATCACCATGTGCAAGGCGAAGGCCAACGGCAATTACATCAATTCCATGCTGGCGCTGCGCGAAGCCCTGGACTGTGGTGCCGAAGAGGCCCTGCTGTTGGATAACGAAGGCTATGTGGCGGAAGGCAGCGGGGAGAACATTTTCCTGCTGCGGGGCAAGCAGCTGCATACGCCGGAGTTGACGTCATGTCTTGACGGCATCACCCGCGGGGCGATCTTCGCCTTTGCCGAGGAGATCGGCCTGCCCATCGTCGAGCGCCGTATCACCCGTGACGAGGTCTACATTGCCGACGAGGCGTTCTTCACCGGCACGGCGGCGGAAGTGCTGCCGATACGCGAACTCGACGGGCGCAAGATCGGCGGCGGCCGGCCCGGCCCCGTCACGCGCAAGTTCCAGGACATGTACTTCGATCAGGTGCGCGGCAAGCGCAATGTCCACCAGGACTGGCTGACGCCGGTTCGCTGATCGGGGTCCGTTCGACCCGACACGGCAGGACGCCCCGGTGTCCTGCCCGCCGGGGTCCTCTCCCGCAAGCCGAAGCGGACGCGGTCGCGCAGCGGACCTTCGGAACTGCCGTTGCCGGGATCCAAGACCATCGGACAGGTGAGTGAAGTTCCATGGCACGCGCGCTGGATGCGGGTCGATCACCATGAAGATCGCATTGACGATCCTGCACTACTTTCCCTACGGCGGGATGCAGCGCGACCTGTTCGCGATTGCCCAGGCCTGCGCCAACTCAGGCTATGGGGTGCGGATCTTCGCCGAAAGCTGGCAGGGCCCTCATCCGGCAGGCTGCGAGGTGGAGTGCCTGCCGTCTCCCGGCCGCTTCAAGGCGCTGCGCGCCCATCGCTTCGCCCTGGCGGCCGAGGCCCGGGTGGCCCAGTGGGAGGCTGATCTGGTGCTTGGCTTCGATCTCATGCCGGGCCTGGATGTGTACTTCGCGGCCGCTCCCTGTTTCCTGGAGAGCGTTCATGCGGAGCGCAGTCCCCTCTATCGCCTGACCCCCGGCTATCGGCATCGATCGCGGCTGGAGGCGGCTGTTTTCGGTGAGCCGTCCCAGACGCGCATCCTGCTGCCTGACCCCCGTCAGGAACCTGTGTTCCGGCGCTGGTACGACACGCCCGCGGGCCGCTTCGTGCATCTGCCGCCCGGTGTGGCAGAAGACCGGCGGGCGGGGGGCGATGCGGGCGAGCTGCGCGCGCAGGGTCGCGCCGAATTCGAACTCGACGATTCCACGCAGCTGCTGCTGCTCATGGGCTCCAACCTGCTTCGCAAAGGGTGCGACCGGGCCCTGAAGGCCTTTGCAGCCTTGCCGGCCCACCGCCGCAGCCGGGCGCGGATGCTGGTGGTGGGTGCGGACGATCCCCAATCCATGCGGCGACTCGCCGGGCGCCTCGGGGTCGGCGCCGACGTTACGTTCACAGGTGCGCGCGACGATGTGCCGCGGCTGCTGCAGGCGGCCGATCTGCTGCTGCATCCGGCACGCACTTCCAAGGCCGGTGCGGTGCTGCTCGAGGCCCTGGTGGCCGGGCTGCCGGTGCTGACCACAGCCACCTGCGGCTATGCCCTGAAGGTGGATGCCGCTGGCGCCGGGGTCGTGCTGCGCGAACCCTTCAAGCAGGCCGCGTTGGACCTGGCGCTGGCCCGCATGCTCGATGACAACCTCGGGGCCTATCGGCGCCGAGGGCTGGCCTATGCGGCCCGCCACGATCTTCACGGCCAGCGTCGGCGTG
This sequence comes from Gammaproteobacteria bacterium, assembly GCA_020832085.1. Taxonomy (GTDB): domain Bacteria; phylum Pseudomonadota; class Gammaproteobacteria; order Pseudomonadales; family Azotimanducaceae; genus SLTB01. The sequence continues at coordinate 13,193 of JAFIFJ010000058.1, forward strand.
TGCTGGCGGAGATCGATGGCCTGATCGAGGGCATGAACGCGGGCCTGATCCGCTCCGCCCGTGCTCGCGCCGAAGAGGCGCCGGTCAGTGATGCAGGCGCCCGGCCCTGATGCGCGCCAAGCTCGCCAAGTGGTTGCGGCTGCTGATCACGCCCCGTGCGTTGGTGCTGCTGGCCATTGTCGGGGTCGGAATCTGGGTGGTGGTGACCGATCCCATCGACCGGGGGCAGCTGCGGGTTCTCGGTGAGTGGCTGACGTCTCATCCCGCAGCGCTGCTGGCCCTGCTGCTGGTGCACGTGGCGATGTTTGCGTTTGCCCTGCCCGGGTCCCTGATGGTGTGGCTGGTAGCACCCTTCCTGGACTTCGGTCCCGCGGTGGCGCTGCTGATGGTGGGCAGCGTGCTCGGCGCCTGGGCTGCCTGGGGGATGGCGCGCTGGCTCGGCGCCACAGCCCGCGCCCGGGTGGCGGGTCATCCGGTGTACAAACTGCTTTCGGAGGCATCGGATCCGGTCACGCAGACGGCATTGCGCGTGCTGCCTGGCTTTCCCCATTCCGTCATCAACTATGCCGGCGGCGTGCTGGCGCTGCCCCTGCCGGGCTTCCTCGGTGCCGCCCTGGTGGGCCTGACGTTGAAGTGGATGCTCTATGTCAGCGCCATTCAGGCCCTCATCGAAGCGGGCGATGACGCCGGCGGCCCGGATGCCCTCACCCTGCTGCCGCTGCTGCTGCTGGCGGCGTTTCTGATCGGTGGCCGCTGGCTGGCGCGCCGCTGGCGTGCCCGTCGCATGGGGCCGGAGGACTGATTAGCCCGCATATCTCACCGATTCACGGCTGCGGACGCGGATCTAACGGTAAATCCATACGGTCCGCCGCTGCGGTTGCGCTCGGTCCGGGTGCTTTTTCGCGCCATACAAGGC
>JAFIFJ010000067.1 GCA_020832085.1 Gammaproteobacteria bacterium
TCGCTGCAACTCGGTACACCCGGGCGTGATCCGCACACCGATTCTCGACAAGGTCATGGCTCAGGTGGAGGACGGCGAGGCCATGATGAAGGGCTTCGTGGCCCAGCATCCCATCGGCCACATCGGCGAGACAGACGACATGGTCAACATGGTCTTGTATCTGATGTCAGCGGAAGCGAAGTTAGCCCCCGGCGCGCCCTTCATCGTCGATGGTGGTTTGTCTCTTTAACGCAGTGGCGGAACTACGGGGTCAGACCAGCGAAATGTCAGGATAACGTTCTGAAAAGATTGATGATCTCTCCGTTACGCGGTGCGATTTTCGGCCTTAGAGCTGCGGTTCCGGCACCGAAAAGCGCCGTCTAAGGAAGGAAGATTGTGGCGGATGCGAGAGGTCGCGCGAGGTCAGCCAGGATCGAGTGCCCTTTAAACCCTCGTTTTACCCGCCCAAAAGGCGCGTCTAAGCCCCGGAACGAGGGGTTCTAGGGCTCATTTCATTTTTTGAATCAATGGTTTGGATAAGGATTTCGTGGTCTGACCCCGCTTCCCGTTCACGGTACCCCCAACGATGGTCTATGGGCGGCGGCAGCTCTTGGTAAAGTCGTCTATCTTTCCTTCGGGCTTGCTGTCTAACGGACTCATTATGAAGTCGCTCATCGTTGAGGACGACCTGACCAGTCGCATCCTGCTGCAGGAATACCTTAAGGGATATGGTCCTTCCCACGTTGCGGTCAACGGGCGAGAGGCAGTCGAGGCCGTCGATGCGGCGCTCTCCGCCGGCGAGTCCTACGATCTGATCTGTCTCGACGTCATGATGCCGGAACTCGATGGTCAGCAGGCGCTGCAGGAGATCCGTGAGGCGGAACGCTCTGCAGCCGCGGGCTCTCGAACTCCGCGCTATTCCAAGGTCGTCATGACAACCGCGCTCTCTGACAAGGCCAACGTCGAGCAGGCCATTGCTGCACGCTGCGACGGTTTCCTGGTCAAGCCAATCGCGAAGCAGCGCTTTCTGGACGAGCTTCGCAAACTCAACCTGATCTGGTGATAAGGGAACCTTATGGGGGGGTTGTGCCGGCAGATTCCAATCCGCGCCATCTTCAAGCATTCCGGCATCGGGTCGATAACGACAGGGCGATGGCTGAGTTCGCGGTGATCGGACCTGCTGTTGCCGGCAGGCTTTAAGGAAGCGGAAGCATGAGTCGCAACGAGCCACCCATCGTTGATACAGATCGGATTGCAGACTCCATCCAGGAAGAGTGCAACGCCAGCGGGTCCTGTTCGAGCGATCAGGATATCGACACCCCCTTGTGGCCTCATGCAGCCCTGGATGCGGCTGACAGTGAGGCCCTGGTGCGCTCGCAGGCGCATATCGTCGTCGGTCTGGATCAAGCCGGCCGAGTGAGATGGGCGAGCGAAGGCTTTGCCCGCCTGGTTGGTGTGTCCATCGAGCAAGTCGCCGGTTTGTCGTTGGAAGCACGTCTCCCAAGCTGGTCGGCAAGCCTGGATGCGCTGCGGACCCAAGGTCACGGCGCCCACCGTGCTCTGATCCGTCTGCTCGCTCATGACGGTCGCGAGCGCGTTTTCGATCTCGAGATGCTGCGCCGAGATGCCGCAGATGGCTCGGGGGGTTACGTGCTGACTGCCCTCGACGTCACCGATCGGGAGCTCGAAAGAGCGCGAGAGCGGAGCATGCTCGATGCGATGGCGGAGGGGCTCATCATTCTCAATGCAGAGGGTGAAGTCACGCGCTGCAATGCGGCAGCCGAACGGATCCTCGGTCTGCCAGCACAACAGATCCTCGGTCGGACTCCACGCGACCCGAGGTGGCGTGCTGTGACCCTTCAAGGCGAAGATTTTCCGGGGGATAAGCATCCCGCGAGCGTTGCGCTCCGTACTGGCGAGGCCGTTCACGGGGTTGTCCACGGCGTCCACACGCCTGCCGGCGACCTGAAGTGGGTTGCGGTGAGCGCAGAGCCGATCCGCGACTTTGGCGGCGCGTTGGTCGCCGTGGTGGCCACCCTGAGCGATGTCACCCTCCTGCAGCAGCAAGCCCACGAGCTTGCCGCGCAGCGTACGGAACTGGCGGCTCGCGCTGAGTCCATCGAGAGGGAGAAGAGGCATCTCGAGACGATACTGGACTCGCCCAGTACCGGGTATTGGGATTGGGACCTCCGGGCCGACACGCTCAGCCTCAGTGCGTCCTGGCTCGCCATGCTCGGCTACGCACCGGGGGAACTCCCGTCTAAACCGGAAACCTGGCAGGACCTGATTCATCCTGCAGATCTGGCGACGGCCCTCGAGACGATGCGTGAGCATTTCGAATCGCGGGGAGACGTGCCCTATTTTGTGCGGGCTCGATACCGTCACAAGCAGGGGCAGACGGTCTGGGTGCTCTGTCTCGGTCGGGTCGTCGAGTGGTCCTCCGCCGGACAGCCGGAGCGTATGGTTGGATGTCACATCGACGTCAGTGAAGGTCAGCTTGCCCTCGAACGACTCGGCCGGAAGCGTAGTGAGCTGAGGTTGATTCTCGATGCCATCCCCGCGGTCGTGTTCTACAAGGATGCCGAGAATAGAATCCTCGACCTCAATCGGCAGGCGGCCGATTCCATCGGTCGGCCGATAGAGGACATCGTCGGCCAGCCGACGGAGCGGTTCTTTCCGGCAGCGGAAGCTGCCGCCTACCTTCGCGACGACCATGAAGTGCTGCGCAGTGGCGAGCCCAAACTCGGCATCATCGAACCCTTCACGACGGGCAGTGGGGAGCAGCGCCTGGTGCGCACCGACAAGATTCCGCTGAAGGGGGTGTCTGGTGACTTCGACGCCCTCGTTGCGATCGTCACGGACATCACCGATGTCACTCGGGTGCAGAACTCCCTGGCGAAGGCCGAGTCACGTCTGTCCATGGCCATGAAGACGGCCGAGATCGGACTCTGGGATCTCGATCTCACATCGGGGCAGCTCTATCTCAGTGACACGTTCTTTACCATGCTGGGATATTTGCCGGACGAATTGCCGATGACGCTCGAAACGGTGGAGCGCCTCTGCCACCCGGATGATCGACGTCGCGCGCTGGCGAGTTTGCAGCGCCATTACAAAGGCGAGGAGCCAAGCTGGAGCAGCGAGCACCGTATGCTGTGCAAGAATGGATCGTGGTGTTGGGTCCGTGCGAATGGCGAGGTGGTCGAGCACGGTACGGATGGCGAGCCGCTGCGCGTGATGGGCTGCCACGTGAACATCGGTGAATTGAAGGAAATCAACCAGCGCTTCGAGTTGGCGAATGCTTCGAGCGGCGCCTGGCTATGGGATTGGGACCTCCAGGATGGACTCGTACATACGGAAGCGGGGCTGCATCGCGCGCTCGGTGAGCCGCCGTGGAAAGGTCCGGTGACGGTTGACTACTTTCTGGATCGGGTGCATCCCGAGGATCGGCAGGGCTTTCTGGACGCAGGGCGCCGCATGAGACATGGGGATGGGCGATACGACCATTCCTGTCGGTTCCGTTGTGCTGACGGCACTCATCGCTGGCTGCGCGCAGTCGGTATGGTCGCCGATTCCACGCCTGATGGTTCGCCTCGACGCCTCATCGGCCAGCACACCGATATCACGGAGCAGGTCGAGCGTGAACATTCGCTGCGTGAAGCGCGGGCGAAGGCGGAGAAGGTTAACGATGAACTCCGGGACACGATGAGCGCGCTCGAGGAGCAGACCCGGGTAGCCTGGGAGATGGCCAAGGCGGCGGAGGCGGCCGACCAGGCGAAGAGCGACTTCCTCGCCAACATGAGTCACGAGATCCGTACCCCGATGAACGGAATCATCGGCATGACCGATCTCCTGCTCGACTCCGGCTTGAACGTTGAGCAGTCCCGGTTTGCCCAGATCGTGCGCAGCAGTGGTGAATCGCTCCTGGCGCTGATCAACGACATCCTCGACTTCTCCAAGATCGAGGCGGGCAGACTGGAAATGGAAGTCGTCGGGTTCGACGTACGGCAGTTGCTCGACGATGTCCTGGCCATGTTCGCCAGCAGCTGCGAGAGCAAGGGCATTGTGCTCGTCGGGCGCGTGACTGCGGATGTGCCAGTCGTCGTCTGCGGCGACTCAGGCCGGTTGCGCCAGATTCTCGTCAATCTGATTGGTAATGCGATCAAGTTTACCCATCGCGGTGAGGTAGAGGTCACGATCGGGGTCGATCTCGAAGCGGCGGATACGGTGAGGCTGGCTTGCGCGGTGCGCGACACAGGTATTGGTATCCCGCAAGACAAACAAGGCCGTATCTTCGATTTCTTCAGTCAGGTCGATGCCTCCATCACGCGAGAGTTTGGCGGTACCGGCCTGGGGCTCGCGATCTGCAAGCGCTTGCTCGACCTGATGGACGGTGAGATCAGTGTGGTCAGCGAAGCGGGTTCGGGATCGACGTTCGAGTTTCTGCTCCCAGTCACCGATTCGGAGGGCACGCTAGCGGATCAGCCCCGGCTGTCGACGGCCGGGATGGGTCGCAAGGCTCTGATTGTTGATGCCCATCCAGCCCGGGCGCGAAGTATGCTTGCCACGCTTCAGGGCTGGGGGCTCGAGGGCGAAGTCTTGGAAGACGTTGCCCGGCTGCAGGCAGGGGCTTCGGCGGGCGACTTCAAGACAGGGTGCGATCTGCTGATTCTCGGGCCAGACACTGACCGGGATCCGGGCTCGCGCGATACCGTACGGAAGCTTCATGCGCAAAGCAGCGTCGCCATCATCGAAGTGGTTCCGTTCAGCAGTGTCGAAGCGACCAACGAAAGCGCGGTGTCCGGATGGCGCCGTATCAACGAACCGGTCAGGTATCACGAGCTCTGGGGCGCCGTATGTGAGCTGTTGCAGGGCGACGGCAAGGCAGGTTCGGCGGGTGGCTCTGCAAGTGGCGGAGGCCAGTCTCGGCGCAACCTGCGTCGCGGTCGGATTCTGCTCGCCGAAGACAATCTGACGAATCAGCTGGTGGCCAAGGGCATGCTGGGGAAATTCGGTCTGACGGTGGACACGGTGAGTAATGGTGCCGAAGCGATTCGGGCGCTGGAGCAAACCTCTTACGACTTGGTGTTCATGGACGTCCAGATGCCCGAGGTGGACGGGCTCGAAGCGACCGCGCGGATACGCGATGGTTCGACAGCCGCGCGCGACCCCTCGGTCAGGATCATAGCGCTGACTGCTCATGCGCTGCGGGGTGATCGCGATCGCTGCCTTGGTGCCGGGATGGATGACTATCTTGCGAAGCCCGTGACGCCCGAAGGTATCGAGTCCATTCTCGACAAGTGGCTGCCCGCAGATGAGCGTTTGGACCTGGCGGAAGACTCTGTTGCAGTGAAGGTTTTCGACTTGGCCGGGTTGCGTGCGCGGGTGCTCGATGACGAGGATCTTGCACAGCTCATCGTCAGGACATTCCTCGTGGAAACGCCGCGATTGATCGCCGAGCTGATCGAGGGTGCGCAGGCTTCGGACTTCGAACGTGTGGCAGCGCGCTCGCACGATGTCAGGAGTGCTGCTGCGAGCATCGGAGGCGAAGCGCTGCGGTCGGTCGTGAGTCGTCTCGAAGCCGCTGCTCGAAACAAGGACGCGGCTGCCATGAACGATGGGACTCAAGCCATCGAGCGGACCTTCGAATCGTTGCGTGCCGCATTGGCAGCGTATCTTGATGAGGGAGGTCGCGCTCAGCCTGGCTGAGGCATGGCGATTTCACGGAGGGGGTGGATTGAAAAGAGATGAGCGAATCCTAATCGCGGACGACGAAGTGACGTCGAGAACGCTTTTGGCCGAGGTGCTTCGTGCAACCGGGCATGATGTCGTCGAAGTGACGAACGGCGATGACGCCTGGCGGGTTCTAGGGGGGGGCGATCCGCCACAACTGGCCATTCTCGACTGGATGATGCCGGGGCTCGATGGGCCGGAGGTCATACGACGTTGTCGGGCGCTGGACCATGCGCAGGCGTTCTATCTCATGCTGCTTACGAGTAAAGATGAGAAGTTCGACGTCGTCCGGGGCTTGGATGCAGGTGCCGATGACTATCTGACCAAGCCATTTTACCCTGGTGAATTGCAGGCTCGTATCGCGGTTGGGAAACGGCTGCTCGCGATGCAATATGTGCTGGCGGCGCGGGTGCATGAACTCGAGCAGGCCCATGCACAGATCAAGACGCTGCGCGGAATCGTGCCGATATGCGCGAGCTGCAAGAAGATCCGGGATGATGATGGCTATTGGCACCAGGTCGAGAACTACGTGAGGGCGCACTCGGAGGCTGATTTCTCGCACAGTATCTGTCCGGGTTGCACCCGGCAGCTCTATCCGGATTTCGACGAGTAGTCCTGCCCCGCTGACGAGGTGGTGCTTGGGCGGAACTACGGGGTCAGACTAGCGAAATGTCAGGATAACGTTCTGAAAAGATTGATGGTCTCTCCGTTACGCGGTGCAATTTTCGGCCTTAGAGCTGCGATTCCGGTACCGAAAAGCGCCGTCTAAGGAAGGAAGATTGTGGCGGGAGCGAGAGGTCGCGCGAGGTCAGTCAGGATCGAGTGACCCTTAGCCCGCATATCTCACCGATTCACGGCTGCGGACGCGGATCTACCGGTAAATCCATCGTTGCGCTCGGCCCGGGTGCTCGACGTACTGTCGAGTACGCCTGCGCGCCCGGCCTGTCGCGCGCCTTGTCTTTCCCGGCATCTCCACGCCCTCGCTTCGCGCATCGGTGAGATATGCGGGTTAGACGCTCGTTTTACCCGCCCAAAAGGCGCTTCTAAGCCCTGGGCCGGGAGGCTGTTGAGATTTTTTCCTATTTAAAAGCAATGATTTGTATATTTTTTCGTGGTCTGACCGCGCTTGGCAGATCAAGGCCCTTCACCCCAGAGCATGCCGATCGGCACGGCGAAACAGCCCGGCACATTCAGCTTCAGGCAATGACGGCCCGTGTAGAGCAACATGCCGCCCTGGAACTGCTCCCCGGCCTGCTGGGCAAGCCGGGCCAGTCCCGCAGCGTCCCTGGTCTGTACGGTGGCAGCGCGCTTGACCTCAACACCCCAGATGTCCCGGCCTCGCTCGATGACGAGGTCCACTTCGACCTGGTCCTTGTCACGGTAGTGCGAGAAGCGCAGCTCCGGATCGACCCAGGATGCCTGAGCCATGAGTTGCTCGACGACATGGGTTTCGAGCAAGGC
>JAFIFJ010000069.1 GCA_020832085.1 Gammaproteobacteria bacterium
GGCGCCGCCCTGAGGCGGGGCCGGGTTACGCAATGGCCGGCGCACGCCCCCCCCTCGCCGACCCGCGTGTTGCTGATGCGACTCGCGTATCGCTACCCGGACCTCGAAGGCGAACTCGACGCGGGCATCGCGGTGGCCATCAACGGCTAGATCTACCGCTATGACCGCGACGTGCCCATCCCCGAGGGCGCGGAAGTGTTTCTGCTGCCGCGCATCCCGGGCGGCTGACGCAAACGGAGGTCGCCGGATCCGCACATCGGGTCCGGATACCGGCGACGCTGCACGATCCCGCCCTCACGGAACCGCTTCGCCAGATCTCAACCGGTACCGAGCGGCCGGCGAAGGTTCGGCGAGCCGACAGCTTTCCCTTTCACCTTACCGGCCATGAGGAACACCAATGGACTTCAGCATCCCCCAGGACCTGCAGGACTACCTGGACGAACTCGACCGCTTCATCGAGAAAGAAATCCAGCCCCTCCAGGATCGTGACGACAACAAGCGCTTCTTCGACCACCGGCGCGAACACGCGCGCACCGACTGGGACAACCACGGGCTGCCGCGCCCGGAATGGGAGGCTCTGCTCGCTGAAGCCCGGCAGAAGGCCGACGCGGCCGGTCACCTGCGCTTCGCCTGGCCGAAGGAGTATGGCGGCCAGGGCGGCTCGAATCTGTGGATGGCGGTGATCCGCGAGCATCTCGCGGCCAAGGGCCTCGGTCTGTTCAACGACCTGCAGACCGAGCATTCCATCGTCGGCAACAATCCCTTCATCGTCATGTTCAAGGAGTTCGCCACGCCGGAGCAGTTCAAGCGCTACGGCGACGACATCCAGAACGGGCGTCTGCGCACCGCCTTCGGCCTCACCGAGCCGAATCACGGCTCCGATGCCACCTTCATGGAAACCACCGGTACGCCCCAGGAACGGGACGGCAAGAAGGGCTGGCTGATCCAGGGCGAGAAGATGTGGACCAGCGGCATGCATCACGCCAACTACATCATGACCTTCGCCCGCACCAGCGGTAAGGACGGCGACGCCCGCGGCATCACCTGCTTCATCGTGCCGGCGGATGCCCCTGGCGTGAAGATCGAAGAGTACATGTGGACCTTCAACATGCCGACGGATCATCCGCGGGTTTCGCTCACCAACGTCTGGATTCCGGAAGACAGCTACTGGGGCGAGATCGGTAATGGTCTGGCCATCGGGCAGAGCTTCGTGCACCAGAACCGCATCCGCCAGGCCGCCTCGTCGCTGGGCGCCGCCGTGTTCTGCATCAACGAAAGCGTCGCCTACTCCCGCCAGCGCAAGCCCTTCGGCAAACCGCTGTCGAACAACCAGGCGATCCAGTTCCCACTGGTGGAGTTGCACACCCAGGCGCAGATGCTGCGGCTGCTGATCCGGGAAACGGCGGTCGCGATGGACGAGATGCCCCACAAGCAAGTGGAGCGTGAAATCTCAGACCGGGTCTCCATGTGCAACTACATCGGCAACCGGCTCTGCTGTGACGCCGCCGACCGGGCCATGCAGGTCCACGGTGGCATGGGTTACTCCCGCCACAAGCCCTTCGAGCACATCTACCGGCACCACCGCCGCTATCGCATCACCGAGGGCTCGGAAGAGATCCAGATCCGCAAGGTGGGTGCTTACCTGTTCGGCTACGCCGGTCCGCGCAAGGAAGCGTTCACCGAGCTCTACGGCCCGGCGAAACTGTCCTGACAATGACTCGTGACGGGCAGCGTCGATGCTGCCCGTCACGGTCACCGGAGGCGACGCTCAGGGCTTCTCCAGCCACTCGTTGAGCAGCTTGTGGAAGTGCCGCGGTTTCGTCTCACCGTAGTTGGCGAAGATGATCTCGGGGTTCTTCAACATCTTCAGCCCCCGCTGCACCTCCGGCATGTTGACCACGTCCTGGTTGAAGACCTTGGCGAGCATGCCGAGCTCCGGCGCGTCGCACCAGTCGTCGTCCGGACCGAGCCAGTGGATGTCCCGCACCGGCTCGAAGTTACCGTCCTTGGGAATGGGCGCCAGATACATGCACTCCATGATGCATTCTTCGGGATTGTCGCCGTGGGGCCGGAACCGATAGTTGATCTGGTTGAAGCAACCCCAGGGATGGAAGTTCGGAAACAGCGTCAGGTAGATGGAATCGAGCAATTCCGCATCGCAGACGTCGTCCACCTCATCGCCCAAGGCGCTGCGGAAGGACTCCCGGACCGGCTCCGCCATCACCTGCCGCAGGTTCTGGCCCTTGGGCACTTTCGGCGGCGGATTGAGCGGCACCACGTTGGCACCCGGCAGCTGCTTGCCACCGATCCAGTTGAGCATGTTGGTGTCGGCGTGGGTCATGGGACCCTCGACCCAGGTGCCATCCGCCTTGAACTTGCTCACTTCGCCTTTGTGGTTGGTGATGTGCACCAGACCATCGTCACACAGCTCGTAGACGTGTCCCGTGAGAGCGTGGCGCTGCTTGGTGTAGAGACGGGCGTCCGGCAGCGGCTCCCAGTCCCGCTCCATGTGGGGGCTCTTGACGCACTGGGGCGACATGGCACGGGAGTAGTTGCCGAAGACGTCGTACTGGGTATTGGCGTCGCCAATCTGATCGAGAATGGTCGGGTGCGTGGCGATGACGTGGTAGGCCTCGCTGAAGGCTTCCTGAGCCACCTTCCAGTTGCAGCGCAGGATCTTCGCCACGTGGGCCGTCTTGTAGCGGCGCTCGTAGGGCAGCGTCCCGAACTGCTCGGACAGATTGCCGACGAAATCCTCAAGCGGTTCGGCATCGACGTCCGGATTGATGAAGATGTAACCGCCCCAGCGGCCCAGCTTCACCTCCGGCAGGCTATGGGTTTCCGCACTGACTGTCGGGAAATCCCAATGGCAGGGTACTTCCTTCAGGCCGCCGTCAATCTCCCAAGCCCAGCCGTGGAAGGAGCAGCGAAACTCCCGGGCCCGCTTGCCGTTCTTGTCCTTGAGCATTCTGCCCCGATGCAGACAGGCGTTGTGAAAGGCCTTGAACTCGTCCTCTCCCGTGCGCACCACCAGAAAGGACAGGTGGGCGATCTCGTAGACGTGGTAGTCACCCACCTCGGGGATGTCCAGTTCGTGGCAGGCCATCTGCCAGACCCGCTTCCAGATCTTCTCCACCTCGAGGTCGTGAAAGGCCTTCGAGTAGTAGCGCTCGGCGGGCACGGTGGTGGGACCCTTGGGCAGGGGACTCTGGACTCTCAGAATGTCCGGAACCCTGCGGCTGTCCGTGTCCAGGATCTCCTGATAGGTCGTGCCTGCTGATCTGTCGGTGCCGGTAGCTGTTTCGACCATGGGATCGATTCCTCTGCTGTCGGATCTGCGATGAGCGTCATCTCATCAGCTTCCCGGCACCATGGAACTGACCTGGATCAAAGAAACAGTCACTTGTGAATGTAATCGGGACCCCCTGAGGGCAGGGCCGGAGTGGGTCCCCGGTCCTGCCCGGCTCCCTGCAGGCGTTTCAGGGTTTCACGAACCGCAGGGTCATCCGGTCGGATTCGCCGATGGCCTGATAGCGCTCACGGCACTCGGCCATCCCGACTTCATCCTCGATCTCGGCACAGGCCCGAAAGCTCGGCGGCAGGGTCCAGACGCCATGCTCGTGATCCGCGGTGTCGCGCGGGTTGGCATTGACCTCGCTGCGAGCCTCGAGCTCGAATCCCGCCCGCGCCGCAGCGGCAATGACGAAGGACTCAGGCACATAGCCGGCACCGCCCTCTGGGTCGAAGTCGCGGTCTTCGGGCAGCCTGTGCTGGACGATGCCGAGCACACCACCGGAGCGGAGTACGTCGTAGGCGGCGGCGAGCACCAGATCTTCCTGTCCGCGCGCGGCGAGCCCGTGGAACTGCCTCGAGAGCAGCACGAAATCGGCACTGCCCGACGCACCGAGGCTGGTGTAGTCAGGCAGCGCGAACTGCACCACTTCCACCTGACCGTAGACGTCCGGATCGGCTTCGAGCTTGTCGAGCAGTGCCCGCCCGACTCGGCCCATGTAGCCGGTGTCCGGATCGGGCGGATAGTTGGCGACCACGAGTTGTCCGTGATCCCGCAGCACCGGCGCCAGGATCTCCGTGTACCAGCCGCCGCCCGGCCAGATCTCAATGGCGCGGTGCCCGCGCTCTAGCCCGAGGAAGGCCAGGGTGTCCTCCGGATTGCGCTGATCGTCCCGGGCCTGATGTGCCGCCGAGCGATGCGCGCCGGCCATGGCGGTGCGAACGGCGTCCCGCAGTGCCATCTCGGGCTGTACGGGCTCAGACCGCTCGGGCTCCGGTCGCGGCGTCGGACCTTCGGGCTCAGGCGGATCAGCGGGACTGCAGCCGAACAGCAATACTGTCAGCAGAAGCGGACTCAGAAATCGGATCATCATGTCATGTTCCCAAGGGGCAGGGGAGACAAGCCTACCATGAGCCTCTGCTGCCCAAAGCGGTCTGCCGGGCGCGCGCTTTCACGACCAGCTCCACTTCGCTTCCCGCTTCTCCAGAAACGCCGCAATCGCTTCCTCTGAGTCGTTGAAGGTCCGCAGCCGCGCCGTGTAGTCATTCTCGGTGCGGTACTGCTGCATCATCTCGTCGCCCTCGATGCGCAGGATGGACTCCTTGGCCAGCCGGATGGCGATGGGGCTCTTGGACGCTATGTTCATGGCCAGTTCCAGCGCGCGGGCTTCGGCGCTGCCGGTGGCAACGACTTCCTCGATGCCGCCGAGACGATGCAGTTCAGCCGCCTCGATCATCTCGCCTAAGAACAGCATGCGCCGGGCCTTGGACGGGCCGAGCAGCCGCAGGGCCTTGCTGGCGCCGCCCAGCAGGCCAACGTTGATCTCGGTGAGGCCGAACTTCGCCGCCTCGCCCGCAACCACCAGATCGCAGACGCCGATCAAGCCGAAACCGGCGCCGATGGTGGAGCGTTCGACAGCGGCGATCACCGGCACCAGACACTGACGCACAGCGTACTGGGCCTGCCGCCACTCCCAGTTCGGGTCCAGCAGCGCGCGCATGTCACCGCCATCCCGACTGCCTGCAAGAGCGGTTTCCTTGAGGTCGATGCCACCGCAGAACGCACGGTCACCCGCCGCGGTCAGCACCGCGCAACCCACGTCGCGATCCTGGGACAGCTCATCAAAGCAGGCACGCAGTTCGCGCATCATCACCCGGTTGACCGCGTTCACCGGCGGTCGGTTCAGGCGGACGATGGCGACGCCTTCATGGCGCTCGATTTCCAGGGTTTCCATGCTGGGACGACTCCTGTCAGTGGGTGCAATGCCAGCCGTGCTCGATCCCCAGCGCATGGACTTCGCGCATGGTGTCAGCCCGCCAGGTGTCGCCTCCGGGTTCTTCAAAATAGAAAGGCTGGCGCTCCACGGCATCGGGAGCGATCTGGTTCATGGTGTCCGCCGCATACAGCCTGCCGTTCAGCATCACGTAGCGGACCTGCTCCGATTGCCGCAGATCCTCCAGGGGATTGCCTTCGATGACCACCAGATCCGCCAGCTTGCCCGCTTCGATGGAGCCGAGGTCTCCGTCCATACCAAGATAGTGGGCGCCGTCGATAGTGGCTCCGCGGATGGCCTCGAAGGGTGTGAAGCCGCCCTGCTCCATCATCCACATTTCCCAGTGGGCCGCGAGGCCGGCGCGCTGGCCATGGGCGCCGATCATCACCCGCACGCCCCGCTCGTTGAGCGCCTTGGCGTACCCGGCCACGTAGAAGTGGTTGTAGTGTTCATCCGGCGCCGTCCGCCGCCGGATGGCCCGGGGATACAGCACGCTGCGGGGCGTGAAGCGCAGCAGGTGCTCGTTGTTCCAGACCTCGCTGCGGTCGTACCAGTACTCCTCACCCCACAGGCCGCCATAGGCCACGCTGAACGTGGGGGAATAACCCACTTCAGTCTGGCTCCAGAACTGCAGCACGTCGTCGTAGAGGCGCTGGACAGAGACCGAGTGCTCCAGACCGGTATGGCCATCGGCAATGTGGGTGAGGTTCTGCTCGAAACGCATGCCTCCCTCGGGCAGCACCATCATGCCGAGTCTGCGCGCAGCTTCGAGAACCTGTTGGCGCTGGTCGCGGCGCAGGTAGTTGTAGCTCTTCACGGAGATCGCCCCGGCCTCCTGCATCCGGCGGACGTGAAACTCCGCATCCTCATAGCGATCGATCCTGGCGGTGGCTCCCGGGCTCAAGGCGCCGTAGAGAATGCGGCCGGTGGAGAAGATTCTCGGCGCCACCGTGGCACCGATGCGCTGCAGTTCCGCAACCGAGAAGATGGCCTCCGTGTCGTTGGACGGGTCGTGGACCGTGGTGACGCCAAAGGCGAGATTGGCGTACTGCATCCAGTTCTGCCTCGGCTGCAGCTGCTCGCGACTCATGGCACCGTGGGCGTGGACGTCGATCAGGCCGGGAATCACTGTATGACCACTGACGTCGATGACCCGCGCTCCCTGTGGAACTGCCACCTCCTCCCGACTGCCAACGGCCTCGATGCGGTTGTCGCGGATGAGCACCACCCCGTCTTCGATGACCTCCTCTTCGCCATAGGCATCACGCATGGTGACGACGCGGCCACCGCGCAGGGCGATCCGACCGGAGGGCCGGTCTGCAGCCACCTCGAAGCTGAGATCACGACCTTCCTCCAGCGGCTCGGGCAGTTCCTCCGGCGCTCCCTCGACAAACGCGAAGGCGTCGCTCAGCCTGCGCTCGTAGAGCCGCGCTGCATGGGCGTAGCGCAGGGCATCGCTGTCCCCTGACCAGTGCAGGCCACTGCCGGACCGGGCCGAGACCTGTCGCACCGGGAAGGCCTTCGAATCCCCACTCAGCTTCAGGGACTTGCCCGCGGCTACGAAGGGCGTGACCCAGGCATTGTGGTGTTCGACGAAGGCCAACCAGCGGCCATCGGGCGACACCCGGTACTCGGTGACCCAGTCGCCACGGTAGTGCTCGCGTTCATCGAAGCCGTCCAGATTGACGCTGACCAGCTTCAGTTCCCGGCCATTGCGCTCGGAGAACAACAGCCTGCTGCCGTCGGCATTGAACTGCGGATTGCGGCCGCGATCGAGCACCCGAACCGGAGCTTCCCCGGCGTCAGCGGGCACCCGATACAGGCCCGGCTCCTCCGAGTAGAGGGGCGAAATCAGGAAACCGCCGGTGATCTTGCGGAACGCCACCTGCGTGCCATCGTTGGAGAAGTCCGGCTCCACGTAGTGGCCGGGCTCCCGGGTCAGGGTGCGGGCGCGTTCCCGGGAGCCTCGACCCACCGGCGCGATCCGTACGCTGCCCAGTTCCGCCTCGCTCCAGGTGGTGTAGACCACGGAGCGGCCATCGGGCGCAAAGCGCGGATGAAACTCGAAGTGGTCGGTCTGGCGCGTCAGCCGTTGCCTTTCGTCGCGCTCGAGGTCGTGGATCCAGATGTAGCCCAGGGCCTGGGACAGGGCGAAACGCCCATCGGGGCTGTACTGCGTCCAGCGCTGCATGCGCACGGGCACTTCGTCCGGGGCCACATCCACGGCCACGCGCTGAGCCGGATGAATGGTCTTCTCGGCCTGAAGCCGGACCGGGATGGTCGTGACCTCCCCGGCGAGGTTCGCCTGCTGGAACCCACCTCGGGCCCAGTAAACCAGCCCATCGCTGCCCGGCAGCCAAGCGAAGCGGGGGTAGTTGCCGGTATCACCGCTGGTTTCCTGCTTGTCCCGATCGAGCCGGCCATCGAGGACGGTCTCGCGGCCACTGGCAAGCTCACGCACCACCAGCTGGCTGTCCAGGGTACGGGCCTCACGACGGACATAGGCCAGTTGCCTGCCGTCCGGCGAGGGCAGGGGTCGCACCGCGCCACCCGGCCCGGACACCAGCGTCACGGTATCCCCCGTCTGCAGATCCAGGCGCCGGATGGCGAACACGCCTTCGGTGGCGTCCTTGTTGTACTGCCAGACCTGACCCGGAGTCACATCCTGGCTGTAGTAGAGATAGCGGCCCTCCGGAGAGAACGCCGGTTCGGCGATGTTCTTCTGCGAGTCCTCTCCATGCAGACGGGCGACGGCCTCGGTGCCACCGCCTCCGCTGCGGTGGTAGAGCCAGATGCTGCCCGCCGGAATGCTGCGGCGGGAGTGGTAGCCCTTGCGGGCGGCAATGAACTGGCCGTCCGGGGAGAACGCCGGGTTGTGCAGCAGGTTCTCCCGCTCCGTGGTCACCGGCTTGGGATCGGAGCCGTCGGCATTCATGAGCCAGATGTTCTCGGCGCCGCCACGGTCGCTGACGAAGGCGATCTGGCTGCCGTCGGGACTGAAGGTGGGCTGGAAATGCCAGGCTGCATCGGCAGTGAGCGCCTGCGCATCCCCGCCCTCGATCGGCACGGTATAGATGTCACCCAGACTGTGGAACACCAGCGTCCGGCCATCCGGACTGACGTCCACGTCCGCCCAGGTGAAGGTCCTGGTATCGATGCCGATGCTGTGCCAGTCGCCCGGCGCCTCCGTGACCGTCCAGCCACCAT
Organism: Gammaproteobacteria bacterium; assembly: GCA_020832085.1. Taxonomy (GTDB): domain Bacteria; phylum Pseudomonadota; class Gammaproteobacteria; order Pseudomonadales; family Azotimanducaceae; genus SLTB01. The sequence goes on from JAFIFJ010000069.1 coordinate 8,493, forward strand.
CTCCTTCGCCGTCGTTGGCATCGTCCCGATCCGCTTCGCTCTCTGCCCAGGACGGTTGAGCCACGAGCAGCAGGAACCCTGCCAGCATGAGAACCTTGTTCATGATGCCTTTCCCAACCCCATTGCAGCCTGCGCCTGCTCCACTGCGGCGGTGGCGGCTGCGTGATAAGTTCCGAAGTCGGCAACCATACCTTCATGTCAGAGAGGAACCCAACCCATGCCCGGCCGCGCCACCCTGCTGACCCTTGCTGCCCTGGGATTGCTGCTGATGGCCGGCATCGCCTGGCAGACCGGCCTCTTCTCCGCACCGTCGGACGCTGTCGAAGGCAGGGGCCTGGACACCGCCTCCAGCCGCCAGAGCGCCAGAGCGGATACCGATGGGCCCAGGAATCATGCCGTCATCCTCATGTACCACCGCTTCGGAGAGGATCGGTATCCCGCTACCAGCATCCGGGTCGAGCAGTTCGAGGAGCATCTGGCCTATCTCCAGGACAACGGCTTCACCGTGCTGCCCCTGACCACCGTGATCGAGAGCTTCGAAACCGGTGAGCCCCTGCCGGCCCGCAGCGTGGCCATCACCGTGGACGACGCCTACCGCTCCGCACTGACCGTCGCCCGCCCCATGCTGGCGGCCGCTGACATGCCCTGGACGCTGTTCGTCACCACCGATCAGCCGGACCGCCAGCTCGGCGACTTCATGAGTTGGGACGACATCCGCGACCTGGAAGCCGACCCCATGGTGACCATCGGCCATCACTCCGGCGCCCATCACCACATGCCGGATCATGACGCCGCCACCAACCGCCACGACATCGCCCGTGCCAACGACCGCTTCGAAGCCGAACTCGGCCACGTTCCGGAACTGTTCGCCTTCCCCTTCGGCGAGTACAGCGATGCCGTGCTGGAGGTCATTCGCGAATTCGATTTCCGGGCAGCCTTCGGCCAGCACTCCGGCGTCGCTCACTCCCAGGAGGCACGCCTGGAGCTGCCCCGCTTTGCCATGAACGAGAACTGGGGCCGCATGGATCGCTTCATGGAACGCATCGACACCAAGCCCCTGCCGGTCACCGATATCCGGCCCAGCGACAGTCTGGTGGTGGCCGACAATCCTCCCCGGCTCAGCTTCACCCTCACCGACTCCGGTGTTCAGGCCAGCCAGGTGGGCTGCTTTCCTTCCGGCGGCGTCGAAGCCACCATCGAGCGCGACGGGCGCCGGGTGACCGTGGTACCGCAGACAGCCTTTCAGCCCGGACGGGCGCGGATCAACTGTACCGCCCCCTTTGGTGATGGCAGCTTCCGCTGGTTCGGCCGCCAATTCGTGGTCCGCGATCCCGGGCCGGATGGCCATGTGCCTCACTCCGACCCCGGTGCGGGCGTACCTGCCAGCCCCTGAACGGTTGGCGAAATTCGCCAACCGGTAGCCACCGCGGCGATCATCACGCCAGGCAATCGATATCAACTATATGATTCAATTGAAATAATTACGATGGCACGACATTCGCAAAAGGGGTTCCCAACGGAAACCGCAGAGGTTTTCGATCCGGACACAGGGAGGAACCCACCATGGCCCACCTCAGCGCCTGCCACAATGACAGCAGCGGCCAGCCCATCGATGCCAGGAGCCGACGCATCCGGCTCATTGCCACGCTCTGTCTGGCCGCCTTTTGCATCCTCGCCAGCGTCGCGGGCCACGCCGCGAGTTCGGTGGATCGGGAGCACATCCTCGACGCCCAAGACATCACCACCCTCGATATCCGCAGTGCGGTAGGCACCATGCGCATCCGCGAGAGCGGTGGTGACAGTATTCGGGTCCGACTTTCGATCCAGGGCAGCCGCAGCGGCCTGCTGCGCCGCCGGGCCGACGTCAGCGACTTGGACCTCGATGTGGACCAGCACGGCTCGCGCATGGAACTCTCTTTCCAGAAGGAAAACGCCAGCGCCGACTGGGTCATCGATCTGCCCCGCAGCTTCGACCTTTCCCTGCAGCTGGGCGTTGGCGAAGTGCTGGCGGAGCTCAGCGGAGGCGATGTGGACATCAAGGTGGGCGTCGGCGAGGTGAATCTCACCCTGCCCAAAGCCGACATCAGGAAGATCGAAGCCACCACGGGCGTCGGCGACGCCCGCATCCGCGGCGGCGACAACGCCCAGGAGAAGCACACTTTCGTGAGCGGGCAGGCCAGCGCCGAAGGTCCAGGGACGTCACGCGTCGAGGTCAAGCTGGGCGTGGGTGAGATCGACATCCGTCTGCGCTGAGGGCTTCAGCCCCGGTACAACTCTGACCGCTACCATGCTCTGATCTGCGGGAGGTCAGTCGGAGGCCAGGGGATTTGCGCATCACACGCCTGCTTTCGGCTGCGGCCGGGATCATCCTGCTGCTGCTCGTGGGACTGCCCGTGGCGCTGTGGGTGGGGTTTCCCGCCCTCGCGCCGGTGCTGGCCGCCCCGGTCCTCAACGCCCGCGGCATCGCCCTCATCCAGCTTCAGACCACGCGTCCCGGCCGGCACGGCATCACGGTCAGGACGCTGGAACTGACCCAGGCCGCAAACGGCCTCAGCCTGCGCGGTGACGACCTCCAGTTGGCCTGGGAGCTGTCGCTGAGCGCACTGCCAAAGGAGTTCACCAGCGTCCGCATCGGTCGTCTGGACCTTGCCTACGAACCACCGTCAGCGGCGCCGGGAACCGCCATCGAGCCCTCGGCGCTGACCATGCCCGCGGCGCTGCTCGCAGGCCTGCCCACCCGCAGCCTCGAGATCAAAGCCCTCACGGCCAGCGGCCGGATCGCCGAACAGGCATTCGAAGCCGCAGGCACCCTGCGCGCCAGCCCCAGTGATGCCTGTTTCGCAGGCCGTATCGAAGCCGACGCCCTGCCGGCCCCGGTGGCGATTCGTGCGCAACTGCACCCGGACGACCGCATTAGCGTCCGGGTGGATACCGCGGCGGAAGACGGCGCCTTCCTGACCGTGGACGGCGCCCTGAGCGCGACGCCCGCCGGTCCCGCATTCGCCGGAGTCACCAAGCTGGATCTCGATCGCATCCAAAGCTGGCTCGATGCTCCTGATCCCTGGCCCACCGGCATGCTCGACCTGCAGTTGGCCGTTACGCTGGATCCGACACCGGCCCTGACCCTGAAGCCGGCTTCCCGGGGCCGCATGCAGCTGCGGGACGGGGAATCGGCCGTGACCGTCGCGCTGGAGCTGGCAGAAGCGCTGGAACTGACCTTCGCCGATGACACGCTGATCTTCAGCACCGGCACGCTCCCGCTGCAGATCGAAGCGCAGCGCGGAGCCTCGAGCATGGTGGGGGATTTCGTCTTCGCTGGCGTCGAGATGAGCGGGCGATCCGGCGCCGTGGCCCGTGTGCAGGGGACAGGCCTGGCCTCATGGCCGTCCGGCAGCGGAGATTTCGCCATCCAGCTGCCCCTGCAGGCCATGACCGCACCGCTGCGGCTGGACATCCCAGCGAATGCCGAACTCGTCGTCGAGAACCTCGCGTACCGGCAAGCGACCCTCGCCCATGTCCGGGTCCGGAACACAGCCCCCCTGAAGCTGAGCGCAGACGGCCTGCTGAATGACGCCGAGCTGTCCCTGGTCGTCGACGATCCGGCCCAACTGGATCTGGCCGCCCAGCTGCGGGTCAGCCCGGCAGGGGACATCGCAGCCGAGTTCGAAGAGACCTCCCTGCCCCTGGCAGACAACGCCCTGCTGGCCATGGTGCTGCCGGCTACCGTGGCGCTACGTTCCGGACGGGTCCATGCGGAGGGACAGATCCTGCGTTCCTCCGCAGGAGTCATCAGCGCAGCCTTGGAGACTCGTTGGCAAAATGCAGGCGTGGACCTGACGACAGCACGAATTCGTGGGGCGAGTGGCGCGGCCAGCCTCGACTACCGTGACGGCATGCTCGCCATCGCCTCCGCCACGGCCACGGTCGAGCGCCTGGAGTGGATCAGCGCCGACGGGCCACAGGCGACCATCCTGCTGCGTGAACTTCAGGGCTCCGGGAGCGGTACGCTCGGTATCCGCATCGATCCGGAGTTGCAGTCCGGGTTCGAGCTGGGTCAGGTCGCCATGAGCACAGCGCTGAGCGCCCAGCGCATAGCCCGCGGTGACATCGCCGCAGAGGCGGTCGAGCTCGACGCACGCATCAGCGGCAAACCCCTGCTGCCGAACATCGCCGGGCAGCTGCGAATGGCGTCTGCCGCAGTGGGAGTCCCGGTGCAGGATGTGATCTGCGAATTCGACACGGATGACTTCGAGGTCTGGCAGCTCAAGGACTGCAGCGCCGCCGCTCTCGGCGGTGCAGTGCATCTGCCCCGGGGTGATTTCGACCTCGCCACAGGTTCTGGCTATCTGCCGCTGGCCGTGACCGGCGTTCACCTCAGCGCCGTTCTGGGCCTGATGCAGGATCCGGCACTGGACGGCAGCGGCATTCTCGACGGCAGCCTGCCCCTGCGCTTAAAGGCCATGAATCCCATGGTCGAGCAGGGCTGGCTCGCGGTCCGGCCCCCCGGGGGCGTCCTGTCCTACGTCGCTGCGGCCCATGTGCTCGCCGGCATCGAGCAGCCGGCTTTACGCCTCACCATGCGCGCCGTGCGCGATCTGCGCTATCAGCGCCTGGAGAGCCGGGTGGACTACACGGAGGACGGCATTTTGACCCTGGCGGTGAACCTGCTCGGCTCCAACCCGGAGATCGAAGGCGGGCGGCCGATCCAGCTCAACCTCAACGTCACCCAGAACCTGCTGACGCTGCTGCAGAGCCTGCGGCTATCTGACAACATCGAGCAGCAGTTGCAGCGACGTATGCAGCGCGTTCAGCCATGATTCACGGCACAGGGAACACAGTGCAGACACGTTGACTAGGGACGCTGATCATCATGCACCCAAACCATATTCCACTGCTCCGTCCAGCCGGCCTGCTCGCCGCCGCGCTGCTCGTCGCCGCCTGCACGCCCACGGTCAGGGTGGCCGCGGATGATCCCATCACCATCAACCTGAACGTCAACATCCAGCACGACATTCGAGTCCGGGTCGAGCGCGAACTCGACGACCTGTTCAGCGAAAGCGGAGTGTTCTGACATGCGCATGAGTGCCCTGTTCGCATTGCTGCTGTTGTGCATTGCCGCCCTGCCTGCCTGGGCCATGTCCCTGGAACAGGCCAAGAATCAGGGTCTGGTCGGAGAACAGGCCAGCGGTTATCTGGGGATCGTGTCCCCGCCCGGTTCCCGCGAAGTCCGCGACTTAGTGGAGAACGTCAACTTGCGCCGCAAGGACGAGTACGAACGCATTGCCGCTCGCAACGGCATCGCCATCACCCAGGTGGAGCAACTCGCCGGCAAGCGCGCCATCGAGCGCAGCCCCCGGGGCCATTTCGTGCGCCTGCCCAATGGCAGCTGGCAGCAGCTGTAGGCGACGGTGCCTGGTCAGCCTTCGGGTCAGCCCGTCCTCAACGGCGCCCGAAGTGCGTCTGCTCTGCCAGTTCGCGGGTGGCGAACAGCCAGTCGCGAATTCTTGGCAGGCTGTCCACGGTGAGGATGACGCCGGCCAGACGACGATCGCGATCCAGCCAGGGCAGCGCGCCGTAGGCTCCGGGAGCCGAGAGCCGGCGGCATTGCCCGACTTCATCCCGAAGTTCGCACCAGGCTCCGGCCGCATGGCCCCATGCGGGATCCGCCCAATGGGGACGGTCCACCCGGGGTAATGCTCCCACCCGCTCGCGTTCCAGCTGCGCGATGGTGCGGCGGTCGATGATACCGACGCCGTCATAGCGACCCTGCTGCTGCAGCATGGCAAGGAATCGCCCGTAGTCCTTAAGGCCCATGTGCAGCCCGAACCCGGGGCTGAGAAAGCCCTGCGCCGAGGGACCGGTCACCGGATGCCCGAGGCTGGCGCTGTCCAGGGACAGGGGCCAACCCAGGCACTCGACGAACAGCCGGCGCCAGGATCGTTCCATGCGCGCCTCGATCAGCCCCGCAAGCACCTGCAGCCCGGCACCGCCAAAGCGCAGCTCACGGTCCGGCGGCAGCGCCGGATAGCGCGCCATCAGGGCCCTGGCTGCGGTCTCGAGCCCGGTCTCCGGCGGGAAGGTGGTACCCGACACTGCCGGAGCGCCCGCCACATGGGCGAGAATGCCGCCGGCAGTCATGCTGCCCCAGCCCTGCCCCAGTCTCCCATCGAGGCGGCCCAGCGGGGCATCGAGATCGACTTCACCCCGCTCCGCCAGGCAGCCGACCATGACCGCCGCCGGCCACATGCCGGCACTGTCCAGAGGCAAGGGCGCGCGGGGATCGAATTCACCGGCGTGGTGCTCGAACAGCACCTCGCCGTCACGGACGAGGATCATCCCGACACTGCTCACATGACCTGCCGCCACGGCCTCGTCCAGCCAGCGCCGCAGGGCCCCTTCGTCGCGGTGCTCCGGGAAGGCTGGGACCGGAACCGCGCGGCTGCGGCCCGCCAGCCAGTTCCCGAGGATGTACCGGCGCAGCTCCCGACCGTCGAGATCTCCGGAACCATCGCGATCGATGCGGTCGAAGTCCAGGCGCAGCAACGGGCCAGCCTGTTCCCGACTGAGGGCTCCGCTGCCGTCATGGTCCTGGGGCGCCACAGCGGCAGGCAGACGTGGGTCCAGCCACCAGAGCAGCAGCAGTAGCGCCGCGAGGATCAGTCCGGCAACTCCGATGATGGCGAAGCGCATCACGGCCCATGCGCTCCCGCCCCGCGGGATGCAGTGCTACCGTTTACAGCCGATGCCCACGGAGTCCACATGCCGAAGTCACTCCTCGCGATGCTGCTGTCACTGCTACTCGCCGCCTGTGCGGGTCCACGGGTCCTGCCTGACCTGCCCTCCGAGGGCGTGGAGCTCTCCGAGACCCCTTTCCATCCTCAGGAGCGCTACCAATGCGGCCCGGCCGCTCTCGCCACGGTACTGCAGGCGGCCGGCGTCGACACCTCTCCAGATGCCCTGGTCGATCAGGTCTGGCTGCCCGATCGCCAGGGCAGTCTGCAGCTGGAACTGGTGGCGGCCACCCGTCGCCATGACCGGGTGGCCTACGTCATGGAGCCGCAGTTCCCGGCCCTGCTGGCAGAACTCCAGGCTGGCCGGCCGGTGCTGGTGATGCAGAATCTGGGCACGAGCTGGTATCCGGTCTGGCATTTTGCCGTGGTCATCGGCTTCGAACCCGACTCCGATCGCATCCTCCTGCGTTCCGCCACCACCCGGCGGCTGGCCATGCCGCTGCGCAGCTTCCTGCGCAGCTGGGAGCTGGCTGAATCCTGGGCCATGGTGGCACTGCTGCCCGGGCAGCTGCCAGCAGCAGCTGACCGGAGTCGCTATCTGAGGGCGCTGGCAGACCTGGAAAGAACGGGGCGGCAGCAGGTGGCGGCAGCGGGCTACGCCGCCTGGCTGGCCGCAACGCCGGACGACACCCTGGCCCTGTTCGGGCTGGCCAACAGCCAGCTTGCCCTGGATGATGCCGCCGCCGCGGAGGCGACCTACGTGCGTCTGCTGGAGGTACGTCCGGGGGACGCCGCTGCCAGCAACAATCTGGCACGCCTGCTGCTGGACCGGGGCTGCGCCCAGGCGGCGCGCCGGACCCTGGAACAGATCCGGGAACCGATCCCAGCGGCCATGCAGGAGGCGGTGGAGGCGACCCGATCCTTGGCGGCAGGCAGCGCAGATGCCGCCTGCCGCGCAGGCTCCTAGCGGGCGTCAGATGGCGACGAAAATGTTGGTGATCCCCACCAGTTCCAGCACCAGGATGACCACGAACAGGATGCCGAGCACGGTCAGCACACCGGCCCCGGCAGGAAGCTCACTCAGCTGACTGTCGAGCTGCGCCAGTTCCGCATCAGTGAGTGCTGCCACTCGCTCGGCGGCCTGCTCCGGATCCACCCCGAGGGCTTCGAACTGGGCGGCCACGCGCTCCTCGGCCAGGAAGTCCTGCACCCGCGACAGACGCTCGTCGCGCTCCTCGGCAGCAGCATATTCGTCGGTGCGAATCATGCTGGCCTCGGCCATGGGCATACCCAGGGTCACGAGTTGTACCGACAGCAGCAGGATCAGAGCGGAACGTAGAACCTGACGAATGAGCATGGGCAATCTCCTTGAGTAATGAGAGGAAGCAACTTTAGCAGGCCCTGGCCCGGTGCACTGTGATTCGCGCCACGGGACAAGCGAGACCCCAACCTCAGAATATGACGATATTTAAGTGATTAAAATCATTAGGATACTAGATTAACCTAACCCTATTGATTCAATAAGCATTGCAACCTATTATTTCTCATCGAAGCGGGCCCGCACCCGCACTTATGGAGCCGATGATGGCCAGTCAGCCCGCCCTTTCCGCCACGGTAAGCCCAGCGACGGCGCAGCCGGCAAGACCCTTCCGCGATCCCAACGAGGTCGCTGTGAGACGGGCCAGCATCCGCCTGCTGCGGGAAATTCTCGACTTTCAGCGTCGGCTCAACCAGCTGCTCGAGCGTGCCGACCCGGAGCAGACCTATCTGGTGGAGGCCTGCCGGCGGCAGATCCGCGTCCGTCGCGAATTGCTGCGGGACCTGCCCCAACCCATCGACCGCGACATCCCTGAGCCCTGGCTCGAGGCACTTGGCCACGCCTCCAAGGCCTGAACCGGGGTGGATGCCGAAGGCCGGCAACGCCTGGCTGAACTGCCGCCCGCCGGACTGCTGCGCCGCCTTGGTGCCCTGGTCTACGACGGGCTCCTCGTCCTGGCCCTGATCCTCACCACCGCCGGCGTCGCCAATCTTTTTGCGGCCCGGCCGGACATCCCCGACGACGCCGCGAGCGTGTCCCTGGAAAACATGCAGATCGTCAGCGGCCCGCTGCTCGGCAGTGTCATCGTGATCGTGGTGTTCAGCTTCTTCGCCTACTTCTGGGTGCGCCACGGACGCACCCTGGGCATGCAGGCCTGGCGCCTGCGTGTGCAGACCCAGGACGGCTGCAACATCAGTCTGACTCAGGCCCTGATCCGATTCCTCGCCGCCATCCCCTCCCTGGCCCTGCTGGGCATCGGCTACTTCTGGATGCTGCTGGACCCCAACTTCGCCACCTGGCCGGACCGGCTCTCCAGGACGCGGGTCGTCACCCTGCCGCCCGACCTGGACGCCCAAAACTAAGTTCTCCCCGGGCCCTGACGGGGTCCAAAAGGCTTTTTTGCCGTACACTTGCACCCTGCCGGCGCAAGCCGGTCCTCTTCCTATTCAACTGCGGCTGGAGTACCCATGGACCACGCTCTGAAGGGTGGCAAGCCTGAAAATCTGCGTTGCGACTGCCTCATCCTCCCCGTTGGTCCGGAACGCAGCCTCGGCACCACCGCCAAGCGGCTGGACGAACTCGCCGGCGGCCAGATCGAGCGTGCGCTCAGCCGTGGCGACCTGGGGCAGGGTGGCGGACGCACCTTGCTGCTGGCGGAGCCCCAGGGGCTGCGCACACCCCGCCTGCTGCTGGTGCAGAGCGGCAAGCGCAGTCTGGACGCCGCCGGCTTCCGCAAGCTCGTCCGCTCTGCCGCCGCTGCCCTCGTCGCCACCGGAGCCCGGGACGGGGTGCTCTGCCTCGACGATGTCAGCGTGACTGATCGCGATCCGTCCTGGTGTGCCGGCGAAGCCGTCATGGCCGCCCGCGAGGAGACCTACCGCTTTCACGACTATCTGAGCGAGCCAGGGGAGAACCTCAAGGTCGAGCTGGCCCGCTTCGATGTCCATCACGGCAGCGCTCCCCGTGCCAGCCTCAATCGTGCCATCAAGGAAGCCGCCGCCATCGCCGACGGTGTGGCCAAGGCCCGCACCCTCGGCAACCTGCCCGGCAACGTCTGCCATCCGTCCTATCTGGCTGCCGAGGCACGCAAGCTTGGTCAGGGCGAGAAGCGCATGACGGTGCGGGTGCTGGAAGAGAAGCAGCTGCAGAATCTCGGTATGGGTGCCTTCCTCTCCGTGACCGCCGGAACCGAGCAACCCGCCAAACTGATCGTCATGGAATACCGCGGCGGCGCCCAGAAGGCCAAGCCCCTGGTCCTGGTGGGCAAGGGCATCACCTTCGACACCGGCGGCATCAGCATCAAGCCCGGCGCCGGCATGGACGAGATGAAGTTCGACATGTGCGGTGCGGCCAGCGTGTTCGGCACCATGCAGGCCGTCCTGGCCATGGCCCTGCCCTTGAACGTGATCGGCCTGGTGGCGGCAGCGGAAAACATGCCCAGCGGCAGCGCCAGTCGGCCCGGCGACATCGTCAGGACCATGAGCGGCCAGACCGTGGAAATCCTCAACACCGACGCCGAAGGGCGTATGGTGCTGTGTGACACCCTGACCTATGCGGAACGCTACAAGCCACAAGCGGTGGTGGACGTTGCCACCCTCACCGGCGCCTGCGTGATCGCCCTCGGCAACCACGCCAGCGGCCTGTTCAGCAATGACGACACGCTCGCCTCGGAACTGCTGCAGGCCGGCGAGGACAGCGGTGACCGGGCCTGGCGCATGCCCCTTTGGGAGGATTATCAGCAGCAGTTGCGCAGCAATTTCGCCGACATGGCCAACGTCGGCGGCCGCGAGGCCGGCAGCGTCACCGCGGCCTGCTTCCTGTCACGGTTCACCCGCAGCTATCGCTGGGCGCACCTGGACGTGGCCGGTTCCGCATGGCTGAGCGGGGCCAAGAAGGGAGCCACCGGGCGCCCGGTCCGCCTGCTGGTGGAGTGGCTGCGTTCCCACGTGAACTGAGCGCTCCCGACATGATCCAACGACGGAGCCGACCATGACCCGGATCGACTTCTACGTCCTGCCGGAACTGCGCCTGGATGCCCGCGAGCACTTCGCGGCAAGGCTGGCAGCCAAGGCTTTCCGCCAGGGGCAGCGCAGCCTGATCCAGGTGGCGGATGATGCCAGCGTCGAGCGCTTGTCGACCCTGCTCTGGGAGCAGCCGCGCAATGCCTTCCTCGGGCATGCACGACTGGGTGCGCCAGGGGTGGATCAGCGTGCTCCGGTGGTGCTTGCGGCCGGCTCCGAGCTGGCACAGCTCGACCCGGCGTCGCTGCCGGTTCACGACCTGCTGATCAACCTGGAGCTCGAAGTGCCGGCCCGCTTCGCCGCTTTCGATCGGGTGGCGGAAATCATCTGCCAGGACGAGAAGGTTCGCGATGCCGGGCGGGTGAGTTATCGCTTCTATCGGGAGCGCGGTTATCCATTGCACCATCACGATCTGGCCCGAAGGCAGGCGTCTGGACCGACATGAGCGACGACGACCGTAAACCGCCGGAGCAGCACAAGCCATCGGAACCCGGGGCACTGCTCGAAGACCTGGAGTCCATACGGGCTCTGCTGGATGTCGATCGCGAGCTTCTGAAGCGAGCTCCGACGGACGATGACATCCCGATCCTGCGCGAAGTCGTGAGGCCGGCACCAGGGCCGACGCCGGAAGCAGAGCCTGCTCCCCGTCAGGAGGTGCAGACGGATCTCTTCGATGCCCGTATCTTTGCCGACCGGCTGTTGGATGAAAGCTGGCAGCAGCAGAGCAATGCCATTCTGGCCTCGGCCCGGCGCACGGCGGATGCCCTGACGGCGAAGCTGGCGCCACAGGCCAGCGCCACCGCCAGGGAGCGCCTGCGCAGCCGGCTGGCCAACGAACTGCCGCCCCTGCTCGAACAGCTGGTCAGCGAGGCGCTGGATGAACTGCAGGATCGTCTGCTCGGCGCCCTGCGCCACGAACTGGCAAGACTGACGGAAGCCGCGCTCACGGAGCCCCCTGAGCATAAGGCACCCAACGACGAGCCCTCCCAGGACGACTGACGAACGGAAGTACACCTTGACCATGGACAAGACTTACCAACCGCGGGAGATCGAGACCGCCCTCTATCAGCAATGGGAGGCGGCCGGCCACTTCGCGCCCAGCGGCCAGGGTGAGCCCTACTGCATCATGATCCCGCCGCCGAATGTCACCGGCAGCCTGCACATGGGACACGCCTTCCAGGACACCCTGATGGATGCGCTGATCCGCTATCAGCGCATGCGCGGTCGCAACACCCTCTGGCAGGTGGGTACCGACCATGCCGGTATCGCCACGCAGATGGTCGTCGAGCGCCAGCTGGCCATGGAACAGAGCAGCCGCACGGATCTCGGCCGCGATGCCTTCGTCGAGCGCGTCTGGGATTGGAAGCACAGCTCCGGCGGCGAGATCACCCGTCAGCTGCGGCGCATGGGCGCTTCGGTGGACTGGTCCCGGGAACGCTTCACCATGGACGAAGGCTTCTCCAACGCCGTTCGCGAGGTCTTCGTCAGGCTGTTCGAGGAGGGACTGATCTACCGCGGCAAGCGGCTGGTGAACTGGGACCCGGAGCTGAAAACCGCCCTCTCCGACCTGGAGGTCCAGAACGACGAAGAGCAGGGTCACCTGTGGCATTTCCGCTACCCGCTGGCCGACGGCCGCCGCAGCGCCGATGGCGCCGATCACCTGGTGGTGGCCACCACCCGGCCGGAAACCATGCTCGGCGATACGGCCGTGGCGGTGCATCCGGAGGACCCGCGCTTCGCGGACCTCGTCGGTGCCGAGGTGGAACTGCCGCTGACGGGCCGGCGCATCCCGGTGATCGCGGACGACTATGTGGACCCGGCTTTCGGCAGCGGCTGCGTCAAGATCACTCCGGCCCACGACTTCAACGACTACGCCGTGGGTCAGCGCCACGACCTGCCCCTGATCAACATCTTCGACGCCAGCGCCACCCTCAATGACGCGGTTCCCGAAGCCTATCGCGGCCTCGATCGCGTCGTTGCCCGACAGCGGGTGGTGGCCGATCTCGACGCCCAAGGGCTGCTGGCCAAGGTGGACGACCATAAACTGATGGTCCCCCGCGGTGACCGCAGCGGCACCGTCATCGAGCCCTGGCTGACGGACCAATGGTTCGTGGCCATGGAGGAACTGGCCCGCCCTGCCATCGAGGCCGTGGAGCGAGGCGACGTCCGCTTCGTCCCGAAGCAGTACGAGAACACCTACTTCGCCTGGATGCGCGAGATTCAGGACTGGTGCATCAGCCGCCAGCTTTGGTGGGGGCACCGCATTCCGGCCTGGTATACCGACGACGGGCGCATCTGCGTCGGTCGGGACGAAGCCGATGCCCGCGCCCGGCATGGCCTCGGCGCGGACGTGGCTCTGACCCAGGATCCGGACGTGCTGGAGACCTGGTTCTCCTCGGCCTTGTGGACCTTCGGCACCCTGGGCTGGCCGCAGGACACCGAGGCCCTGCGCACCTTCCACCCCACTGACGTGCTGGTGACCGGCCACGACATCATTTTCTTCTGGGTCGCCCGGATGATCATGATGACGCTGAAGTTCACCGGCACGGTGCCTTTCCATACCGTCTACATCCACGGCCTGGTGCGCGACGCCGACGGCCAGAAGATGTCCAAATCCAAGGGCAACGGCCTCGATCCCATCGACCTCATCGACGGCATCGAGCTCGACGCCCTGGTGGCCAAGCGCAGCAGCGGCCTGATGCAGCCCCAGCTGGCCAAGAAGATCGCCAAGGTCACCCAGCGGGACTTTCCCGACGGCATTCCAGCCTTTGGCACCGACGCCCTGCGCTTCACGTTCTGCGCCCTGGCCTCCACCGGCCGCGACGTGCGCTTTGACCTCAACCGCATCGAGGGCTACCGCAACTTCTGCAACAAGCTGTGGAATGCCGCCAACTACGTGCGCATGAACACCGAGGACACGGATCTCACCGGTCCGCGGGAGCCGTCCGCAGCTGATCGCTGGATCCGTTCCCGCCTGCAGCGGCTGGTGGCCGACGTTCATCTTGCGCTGGACACCTTCCGCTTCGATCTCATGGCCGGACACCTCTACGACTTCGTCTGGCACGAGTACTGCGACTGGTATCTGGAGTTGACCAAGCCGGTGCTCAAGAGCGGCAGCCCTGCAGCCCAGACCGCAGCCCGAACCACGCTGCTCGAAGTCCTCGATGAGATCCTGCGTATCGCCCACCCGGTGATCCCCTTCCTGACCGAAGCCCTGTGGCTCGGGATGCAGCCCCTCACCGGCAGCCGGGGCGCAAGCATCATGCTCGCAGCCTATCCCGAGGCCGATTCCGGCGCCGTCGATGCCGATGCCGAGGCGGAGGTGGATTGGGTCAAGGGCATCATTCAGGGCGTGCGCAACATCCGTGGCGAGATGAACGTGCCTCCCGGCCGCGCCATACCGCTGCTGTTGGCAGACGGCGGGGAAGCCGATCGCAACCGGCTGGCGCGCAATCACGACCTGCTCGTGCAGCTGGCGCGACTGGAGTCCATCACCTACCTGCCCGCCGGCAGCGATGTGCCGCCGGCAGCCATTCAGCTGGTGGGCGAACTGAGGGTGCTCGTGCCCATGGCCGGCATCATTGATCGCGATGCCGAGCTGGCCCGTCTGGACAAGGAAATCGAGCGGCGCCGGGACGACATCGAGCGGGTGGAGAAGAAGCTCGCCAACGAGAGCTTCGTCGCCAAGGCGCCCGCCGACGTGGTGGCCAAGGAGTACCGCAAGCGCGACGACTCAGCCGCCGCCCTCGATCGTCTGGAGTCCCAGCGCCGAGAGATTGCCGCCCTGCCGGCCTGAGGCCGTCAGAACGTCAGGACGACCTTGCCGAAGGTGTCGTTGCCGGCTATCAGCGCGTGGGCGTCGGCAGCCTGGGTGATCGGGAACTCGGCCTCGATCACCGGCTTGATGCTGCCGTCCGCGAGCTTCGGCCATACCCGGGCCTCGAGCTGATCCATCACTGCGGATTTGGCCGCCACCGAGCGCGCGCGCAGCGTCGATCCGATCACCCGCAGCCGCTTCATCAGCACCAGCCCCAGCTCCAGTTCCGCCTTGGCACCTCCCATCAGGCCGATCAGCAGCAACCGACCCTCCAGCGCCATAGCCCGCAGATTATCGGACAGGTAGGCCGCGCCCACGGGATCGAGGATGACATCGAAGCCGGCGCCATCGGTCCAGCCTTCGACCTGATCCCGTAAGCTTCCGGCGTGCCGGTCGTGGCCGCCGGCGGCCCCGAGTTCGATGCAGCGGTCGACCTTGGAGACGGACCCTGCCGTGACCCAGACCGGATTGCCGAAGGCCCGACAGAGTTGTATGCCTGCCGTGCCGACGCCGCTGGCACCGGCATGGATGAGGACCCGCTCGCCCACTTCCAGACGCGCTTCCATGAACAGATTGAGCCAGGCGGTGGCGTAGACCTCCGGCAGCGACGCCGCTTCGGCCGCCGACAGGCTGCCGGGAATGCGCCGCGCCTGACCCGCCGGCACCACCACCTGTTCAGCATAGCCGCCGCCGGCCAGCAGCGCGCAGACCCGGTCACCCGCAGTGAAGCTGCTGACGCCTTCGCCCACGGCCGTCACCTCGCCGGCACACTCCAATCCAAGAATCGGACTCGCACCCGGAGGCGGCGGGTAGCCGCCAGCGCGCTGCACCAGATCCGCCCGATTCACCGCCGTGGCTTCATTGCGAATCAGGATTTCCCCGGGGCCCGGTGTCGGGTCGGCCACATCGGCCCAAACCAGTTCACCATCCTGGATGTCGATCGCTTTCATGGCGCGCCTCGCTTTCCAAATCGTGCGCGCATGCTACCAGCGCATGCGCATCTTCACGCCCTGCTCGTGCAGGTAGCGCTTCAAGCCAGAGCAGGTGTAGTCCCCGAAGTGCACCATGGACGCCACCAGCGCCGCATCGGCATGGCCTTCGGTCAATACCTGCTGCAGGTGCGCAGGTTTGCCCGCACCGCCGGAGGCAATGACAGGAATGCGCACCGCATCGGAGATCATGCGCGTCAGGGTGAGTTCATAGCCCTCCCGGGTACCGTCGGCGTCGATGGAGTTCACCACCAGTTCGCCCGCTCCCAGCGCCTCGCCGCGCTGCGCCCAGGCCAGGGCATCCACACCCATGCGCCTGCGGCCGCCGTTGATGACGATCTCGTAGCCACTCGGCGTGGCATCACTGACCGGAACCCGCAGGATGTCCATGGACAGCACCACGTTCTGGGCGCCGATGGCGTGGGCACATTCGCTGATCAGTTCCGGCCGCTGCACGGCGGCGGAATTGACGTTGATCTTCTCCGCCCCCGCCAGCCGCAGGTCGGTGGCATCCGCCACCGTGCGCACACCGCCGCCCACGGACAGCGGTATAAACACCTCTGCCGCTACCGCCTCGACGAAGTCGAGCATGATGCGTCGCTTGTCGCTGGACGCCGTGATGTCATAGAAGACCAGTTCATCGAGGCCGTCCTCGTAGTACTCCCGGGCCTTCTCCACCGGATCGCCGATGTCCTTCGTGTCGACGAACTTCACGCTTTTGGCGAGCTTGCCGTCGCGCACGTCGAGACAGGCGATGAGCCGTTTGCTGAGCATCAGCTCTTCCCTCCTGCCTCGAATCGACCATCCCAGGCAGCGAAGCGGGCAATCAGATCGAGTCCGACCCGGCCACTCTTCTCAGTGTGAAACTGCACACCCACATAGTTGCCCACACCCAGCGCGCAACAGAACTCGCGCTCGTAGTCGGAGACGGCCAGCACCGCCTCCCGGGTCGCCGGATCCGGGTAGTAGCCATGGACGAAATAGAATTCGTCGCCCGCTTCGATGCCTGCGAGGACGGGGTGGGCGCGCACGACCCGCACTTCGTTCCAGCCCATGTGGGGAACCTTCAAGCGCGGATCATCCAGCGCGAAACGGCGCACCCGGCCATCGATCAGGCCGAGGCAGGGCGTATCACCCTCTTCCGAGTGGGTCAGGGAGATCTGCAGCCCCAGACAGATGCCGAGGATGGGCGTCCCTGCGGCGATCGCATGCTGCAGAGCCTCGGCCTGCCCACTGCGATGCAGCGTCGCCATGGCGCTGGCAGCCTGACCCACCCCCGGGAAGATCACCCGGTCGGCATGGGCCAGCGCCGCCGGGTCGGCGGAGATGACGGCGTCGAGACCCACTTCGCTGCAGGCCCGCTGGACGCTGCGCAGATTGCCAGCGTCATAGTCCACGATCAGGGTGCGACCCAAGCGCCACCTCGTAGCCGAATGTGACATTGCGGAAGGACGCGGATACTATCCGCAACCCTCACGGGTGTCATCCACAGGAACCCATCAGTCATGCCGGAACGCGCGGCAATGCTCGTCAATCTCGGCTCACCGGACTCCCCGTCCGTGGCCGACGTGCGACGTTATCTCAATCAGTTCCTGATGGATCCCCGGGTCATCGATGTGCCCTGGATCCTGCGCCGCCTGATCGTCTCCGCTTTCATTCTGCCGAAGCGCCCGATATCCACCAGCGAGGCCTACAGCAGCATCTGGATGGACGCGGGCTCGCCCCTGAAGGTCTACACCCGGGAACTGGCGGAGAAGCTCGAACCCACCCTCGGCGAGCCCGTGCGCTGGGCCATGCGCTATGGCAATCCGTCCATCGAGGATGAGCTGGTGGCGCTGGCGGAACAGGGCGTACGCCATGTGCGCTTCCTGCCCCTGTATCCCCATTACGCCATGTCCACCACCGAGACCTCCCTGGTGGAGGCCCAGCGCGTGATCACCGCCCGCAAGCTGGACCTGACCCTGGAGCCGCTGCCCAATTTCCACGACCACCCGGCCTACATCGCCGAACTGGCAGCGCTGACCCGGGAGCACCTGGCCGACGACGACCACCTGCTGTTCAGCTATCACGGCCTGCCGGAATACCATCTTCGCAAGACCGATCCCACCCGCAGTCACTGCCTGACGCGAGCGAACTGCTGTCAGGTGGCCTCGCCGGCCCATGCCTTCTGCTACAAGCATCAGGTCCTGGTGACGGCCGATCTGGTGGCGCAAAGCCTCGGCCTGCCCCGGGAGCGCTGGGAAGTGGCCTTCCAGTCCCGGCTCGGCCGCGCCAAGTGGATCGAACCCTACACCGATCAGGTCCTGGAAGCCCTGCCCGCCCGGGGCATCACGAAACTGGCCGTGATCTGCCCGGCCTTCGTGGCAGACAACCTCGAGACCCTCGAGGAGATCGGCATGCAGGGCCGGGAGACCTTCCTGAAGGCCGGTGGCGAGCGCTTCACCCTGATCCCCTGTCTCAATGCCCGGCCGGGCTGGATCGACGCCCTTGCCGACATGCTGCGCGAAGGGGCCACGCTGCCCAGGGTCGTCAACGCGTCGTGAACGCGGCCTGACGGCAGTGGAAGTGGAGATTGAAAGCGGGCGCCTGCGCGGCCGTCTCAGCCACAACGTCCTGCGCTTCGACGGCATCCCCTACGCCGCACCGCCCCTTGGCGAACTGCGCTTCGCCGCCCCCCAGCCTGCCCCGCCCTGGAGCGGTGTGCGCAGCGCAGTCCACCCGCCACCCGGCCCGCTACAGTTGCCCGGACAGACCCTGGGCAGCCGCCCGGTGGCCGTCACCAGCGAAGACTGTCTGCACGTCAATGTGGTGACGCCCTCCCTCGAGGGACGACGGGCAGTCATGGTGTGGATCTACGGCGGCGGCTTCATCAATGGCGCCAGCGCCGATCCCATTCATGCCGGAGAACGGCTGGCCGCCCGCGGTGACGTCGTCCTGGTCACCTTCGACTATCGCCTGGGCGTCTTCGGCTTCCTGCACAGCGAAGTCGGCAGCAATGCCGGCATGCGCGACCAGCTGGCCGCCCTGGCATGGGTCCAGCGCAACATCGAGGCCTTCGGCGGCGATCCTGACCGGGTCACGGTGTTCGGCGAGTCTGCCGGCGCTATGTGCCTGCTGACGCTGATGGGTATGCCAGCGGCAGACGGTCTGTTCCGCGCCGGCATCGCCCAATCCGGTGCCGCGAGTTGGATCAGCGATCAGGACAGTGCCGCGCGGACCCAAGCCGCGTTGGCAGAATTGCTCGGCAGCGAGGACGTCCGGCAATGGCGGACGCTGCCCGCGGAACGCCTGCTCGCCGCCCAGCAGGCGGTCGAAGAGCGCATTCGTGCCAGCACCGGCCGCGGCGCGTTCCGGCCCCTGCTCGATGGCGATCTCATTGTCGTCGACGGCCACGACGCCCAGAGCCGTGAGGTGAACCGGCAGCGTTCCCTGATCGTCGGCAGCAACGGTGACGAACAGCGGCTGTTCCTGATCCTGCGCCGCAAGCTCGACCACTCTACCGCAGCAGCACGCTTAAGCCGTGCCCTGTCCTCACGGTGCCGTGACCCCCATGCGGCGGCTGTGGCGCTGCTGGATGGATACGCCCGTCTGCGGCCGGACGCCCCGGTGGTGGAGCTGCTCGCCGCAGCCGAGACCGAACTCTACTATCGCCGTCCTCTGCTGGGCCTCGCAGCAGCCCGAGAACAGCAGCGGGCGACGACCTGGAACTACCTGTTCACTTGGCCCTCACCTGCCCTGCGCGGCCGCCTCGGCGCCTGCCACGCCCTGGAAATCCCCTTCGTATTCGGCACGCTGGATGCACCGGGGATGGCGAGCTTTGCCGGCGACAGCCCGCAGGCCTGGCGCGTCTCAGAGCAGGTCATGGATGCCTGGGCGGCCTTCGCCCAGGACGGCCATCCCAACGCCGTGGTGCCGGCCTGGGTGCCCTGGAGCAGCCGTGATCACTGGGCTTGGATCATCGATGAGGAGGCGGGAGTCGAACGCGACCCACGCGCCGCCGAGCGCAGCCTGTGGGCCGAGGCCCTGGACCGCTGACGCCGCCGCTCAGGCGGCGTCGATGCGAAATCCACTGCGTGGGAAGTGCACACGCACCCGACCCGCCTCGGCATCCTCCCGCAGCACCGCACAGGCGTGGGCCGTGCAGTATTCGAGTGTGCCCGCCACAGCAATGAGTCCGTAGTCCACCGGCGTGACGGTCACTGCCGAGCCGATGGTCACGCCCTCGGGCAGATGGCCGGACACGGTCTGCAGTGCCATAGGTTCCGACTTGCGGGCCAGCGCCAGCGCGTCCTCGGCGCTTATGTCCAGGCGATGGCCATGGCCGAAGCCGGCCATGGTCTGCATCCACTCCCGCACCCGGGCATAGGGCAGCAGCAACTCGCCCACTACCGGGTTGTTCGCAAGCAGCCAGAGACAGTGATACACCGCGAAGTCCGCCAGCGTCGGGACGCCACCACAGGCCCAGCGGGTGGCCGCGAACTGGGCCTCGAGACGTCCGAGCAGGTCGTGCAGCTCGGTTTCCGCCACCTCGGGAGGCAGGGTGGACACGCCCTGGGATCCCTTCACCAGTTCGGCCCGGTCAGCAGCGAACTTCTGGGCCAGATCTTCACCGAGGGTGCCGAGCATGGCTGCCACCGCCTTCGGCTGGAAGCACAGGGCCACCACGATCTGGAACAGACGGGTGTCGGCCTGGGCGGCGAGGCTGCGTACCGCCCATCCCGCCGTGTCCGGATGCAGCGGGGGCTGCGGATGGGCACGCTCGAGGTACTCGGTGATGACATGGGTATCGCAGAAAATGTCGGCCCCCACCTGCAGCACCGGCGTCCGCCGATAACCACCGGTCAGCGGCATCAGCAGCGGACGCGGCATGATCGGGGAGATTTCGACGCTGTGCCAGCTGAGCCCCTTGAACCCGAAGATCGCCCGGATCTTCTCGGAGAACAGCGATCCCTGATAGTGGTGCAGGATCAACTCAGCCATCGTCGTTCACCTCGAACAGCGCCCGTGCCTCCTGCTGCATGCAGCGGTAGAAGCTCTGAATCAGCGGACGCGAGAACATGGATTTGCGCGCCACGAAGCGTACCGGACGGTTGAGGCCGCGACGACCCATGTCGATGCACTTGGCGTCGGGAACGCCGAGCGTGCGCGCCACCCCACGGGGAATGAGTCCGTGCCCGAATCCGGCCAAGGCCATCTGCGCCACGGCGAAGAAGGATTCCAGCGAGGTCTCCCGCCGGATGCCGAGCCGGCGCATGTCTTCCTCGATGGATGCCCAGGCGCCGGAGCGGGATTCGATGGTGATGACCGGCAGTTCGCCGGCTCCCGGATAGTCGCAGTCACCGAGGGCGGAAGGCACGATCACCATGGGTTCGAGGCGCAGCACTTCCGACACCAGATCCGTATCCGCCTCGGCCGATCCCGTGCACAGGCCCACCATGTACTCACCGGAGCGGATGCGATCGAGCACCACCGGCGAGCGCTGGGCATGGAACTCGAATTCGAGTTCGGGAAGGACCTCTCGTACCCGCGCGAACAGCGACGGCGCCCAGGAAGCCAGGATGGCCTCGGATACGCCGAGGATGACCTTGCCCCGCTGCAGGGCCGGTGCTTCGAGAAAGACGCTGCGCAGTTCCGCCACCAGCGGCGTCACCCGCTCCACCAGCCGCGTGCCGTCCGCGGTCAGCACCACCCGCCGGCCGTAGCGCTCCACCAGGGGCCGGTCGTAGTGGCGCTCCAGCGCCGTGATGCGCTTGCTCACCGCCGACTGGGAGATCTTCAGAACCGTGGCCGTCTCCAGCATGGTGCCGGTGCGGGACAGGGTGATCAGGGTTTCCAGGTTCTCGATCATGGGGCCCAAAATCTTTCCGATTTGGACTACATAGTATTCCAATGAATCGCTTTATTCACGATAAGCCGACCTGCAAGATGCCTCCGGTTTTCAGGAGACACCATGCTCGCGCTGCCCTCACTCATCCTCGCCGTCGTCCTGGCCACCAGCGTCCTGTCAGGCATCGTCGGCATGGCCGGCGGCATGATCCTCATGGCCGTTCTGGTGGCGGTCTACAGCGTTCCTGTCGCCATGATCCTGCACGGCGTCACCCAGGCCGGCGCCAACGGCTCCCGGACCTGGTTTCTCCGCCACCACGTGCGCTGGGCCGTGCTCGGGCCCTATCTGGCAGGCAGCCTGCTCTGCGTGGGAATCTTTGCGCTGTTCCGCTTCGTCCCCGACCGTTCCCTGGTGCTGATCCTCATCGGCGCTATGCCCTGGCTCGCCCTGCTGTTGCCCAGGCACTGGTCCTTCGAAGTGGAGCGCCCGCCGACGGCCTTCGGCTGCGGCCTGAGCGTGACGGCGGCGCAGCTGATGGCGGGGGCATCCGGCCCCCTGCTCGACCTGTTCTTTCAGCGCTCACGGCTGGATCGACGTGGCATCGTCGCCACCAAGGCCGTCACCCAGACCCTCGGGCATCTGGTGAAGCTCGGCTACTACAGCAGTCTGCTGCTGCTGGCTGGGGAGCCGGTGTTTGCCCGCGGCGAGGCACCGGTGTGGCTGTTCCTGCTGGTGGTGCCGGTGGCCATTGTGGGGACCCTGGTCGGCACGCGCGTCCTGGAGCGCCTGAACGAATCCCTGTTCAGACGCATTAGCGCTCAGGTCATCCTCGCCCTCGGCGCGGCCTGCGTCGTCGCAGGTCTGGCGGAACTCCTGCGCGGCTGAGGGCAGGCGCTGGAAATCATCACGCCGAGGCGCTGTCAAACGTGTGCGGTTGGTCCGAACGCGGTGGCAAGGCTACGGCGCGACAGGCATCGGCAGGCGCCCCTTCAGCCGCGCCTTGAGGTTGGCCAGCCGCAGCCGCACGTCATCGCCGATGCAGTACAAGGCCGGCACCAGCAGCAGGCTCACCACCAGAGCGAAGAGGACGCCGAAAGCCAGAGACAGCACCGCGGGCTTGAGGAACTGAGCGTCGGTGGAGCGCTCGGCCATGATGGGCATCAGTCCGACGAAGGTCGTCAGCGTCGTCAGGAGGATGGGGCGAAAGCGGGTCACGCCGCTTTCGATCACGGCCTCCACCGCTGCCAGGCCCCGCTCCCGCATGCGCTGGATGCGGTCCACCAGCACCAGATTGTCGTTCACCACCACGCCGGCAGCGGCGCCGATGCCGAAGAAGCTGAACATGGCCATGGCGGTGTCGAACAGCAGGTGGCCATAGACCGCCCCCATGAATCCGAAGGGAATCGCGGTCATCACCAGCAGCGGCAGCCAGTAGCTTCGGAACGCCACCGCAATCAGCGCGTACATCACGAACAGGGCGATGGTGTAGAGCGTGCGGATCTCGGCGAAGAAGACCTCCTCCTCATCGCTGAAGCGACCGAGCTTCACGTCAGGATACCGGCTCTGCAGTTCCGGCAGGAAGTTGCGCTCGATGTCGCTGCGGATGTCGCTGCGCAGGTCGGCGAGCACCCCTGCCGTCACCGAGATCATGCGCTCACCGTCACGGCGTTGGATGCGCTGGGTACCGGTGGCGACACTGACGTCGGCAATGGCCATCAGGGGCACCTCACGGCCATCCGGGGTGCGCACGTGAAAGCGATCGAGACTGTCCAGCGTCCGGCGCAGTTCCATGGGATAGCGCACCATGACCTTGACGTCGCCGCTGGCGCGGGGCAGGCGCTGCACCTCTTCCCCGAAGTAGGCCTGACGCACCTGCCGGCTGACTTCAGCCAGGGTCAACCCGAGCTGCTCGGCACCGGGTTTGAGTTCCAGATGCAGTTCGTCGATCTCGCCGCGCAGGTTGTCACGGACGTAGAAGGTGCCATCGTAGCCGTCGAGCTTGCGCTTCAGGTCATCGGCGGCGGCACGAAGGATGTCCATGTCGTCGTGGCGCAGCAGAAAGCTGATCTGGGGGTCGGAGTTGTTGATGGTGTAGTTCACCTGGATCTCGTCGGCATCCGGCACGTCGCCGATGAGTTCCCGCAGGCGCAGGGCCGCATCCTTCGAACTCAGGTCGCGCACCTCGGGCGGGGCGAGCTTGACGATGGCGATGACGCTGTCGCGACGTGAGCGGGTGTACCAGCCTTCGATGAGCTGGCCGGAGCCACCACGCTCCGCAGCCTGGGCCTCGACTTCGTCAATCAGCTCCAGTTCCGCCTGCTGCAGCTGATCGAGGATGGCCAATGCGCGCTCGTAGGGCGTACCGGTGGGCAGCTGCACCTGGACGTAGATGAGTTCGTTCTCCACTTCCGGCATGAAGCCGAAGCGGACCCAGCCACTGCTCAGGACGCCGACGCTGATGATGAAGGCAGCGATAAAAAAGCTGGCCGTGAGGTAGCGGCGCTGCAGGCAGGCACCGAGGAAGCGGCGATAGCGGGTATCGGCAAAGGTTACGATGCCGTCCGAGATCCACCGCTGCCCCCTAGCCAAGCGGTTGGCCACATCGTCGCCCCGGGGCCGGTTCGGCAGGCGGCGCAGGTGGCTCGGCAGGATCAGGAAGACCTCGATCAGGCTGATCAGCAGCGCCAGCGTGATGACGATGCTGAACTGCCGCGTCACCTGGACCTCGTCGCCGCTCAAGAAGAACCAGGGCGCGAAGGCCACCATGGTGGTGAGAACGGCGAAGGTCACCGGTTTCGCCACTTCCTGCGCCCCGGCGATGGCGGTTTCCGTGGTGCCACCGCCGGCAGCGTGGGCGTGATGATGAACGCTCTCCCCGACGACGATGGCGTCATCGACGACGATTCCGAGCACCAGCAGGAAGGCAAAGGTGGACATGACGTTGAGGCTGACGTCATTGGCGGGCAGCAATGCGAAGGTCCCCATGAACGCCACGGCGATGCCGGCAGTGACCCACAGCGCGACCTTGGGACGCAGGGTCAGGATCAGTACCAGGAACACCAGCAGCAGCCCCTGCCAGGCAGCGCGGCCGATGGTGCCCATGCGCGACTTGTAGATGTCGGCCGTGTCGAACCAGATGCTGAGCGAGACACCTTCCGGCAGCGTCTTCTGCCGCTCGGTCATCCAGGCGCGCACAGCGTCCGAGGACTTCACCACCTGCATGGTGTCGGGGGTCATGGCCTGTAGCAGCACCGCCGGCTGGCCATTCAGGGTGGCCAGGATCTCCTCGTCCTCGAAGCCGTCCACCACCCGCGCCACGTCGCCCACACGAATGATGCCGCCACCGTCGGTCTGGCGGATGACGATGCGGGCGAAGTCATCGTGGTCGTCGGCAAGGTTACGAGCCCGCAACAGCACGTCGCCGGTCTGGGTGCGGATGCTGCCGCCTGAGATGTTCACCGAGCTCGACCGGATGGCGTCGGCAACTTCCTGGAACGTCAATCCGTAACGCCGCAGCGCGTTCTCCGACAGCTCGATGCTGACCTCTTCGCGCCGGGTGCCGAACAGCTCCACGAGGGACACGTGGGGCAAGGCCTGCATCTCGTTACGGAGCGTGCGCGCGAGCCGGTTGAGCTGCCGCTCCGGCAGGTCACCATGCACGGCCACCCGGATCATCTCCTGGCGGAACTGCACCCGCCGGACCCGCGGGGGTTCGATGTCCCGGGGCAGCCCGGTCACCGCGTCCACGGTGTTCTTCACTTCGTCGAGGAAGGCATCGATGCTCACGGAGGGGTAGGAGTGAAGTTCGAGCCTGCCGAAGCCCTCCTCCGCTGTGGCGTACATCAGCCGCAGGGTGGCCAGGTTGGTCAGCGCCTGCTCCATGCGGACGATGATCTGCTCTTCCACCTCCTGGGGGGCCGCCCCGGGCCAGACCACCTCGATGGCGACCCGATTGGTGCTGAACATGGGGAACGCTTCCCGCTCCATGTTGCTGAAGCCCACCGCGCCCGAGAGCAGGATGCCGATCATGAGCAGGCTTGCGGCAATGGGATTGTTGGCCCACCAGGCAATCAGGCGGTTCATGATCAGCGCGCCAGGCTGTCAGGGGCGGCGGCGGCCGTCGCCTCCCCGCGTCGGATCGGATGCACGCGCATGCCGTCGATGGGATTGCGCAGACTGGAGATCACCACCTGCTCTCCCGCGGCGAGCCCTTCGGCAATGACCGCCTGCTGACTGTCGGCGTGACTCACGCTCACCTGACGCACCTGCAGCAATCCCTCCGGAGTCACCACGAAGGTCTGGTTGCCCGCGCGCAGGGCTTCACGGGGAATGACCTGGGCACCGGCGACCTGCCGGCCCTCGATGACCGCCTCCACGTAAAGCCCCACCGCCAGCGGCATGCCCGTCCCGCTCACACCTGCACCATAGGGATCCACCACCTGGGCCAAGCCGTAGATCAGCCGGGTGGACGGGTCGACGGCGGCGTCGATGCGCAGCAACTCCCCCTGCCAGCTCGCCACTTCAGCGCCCACTGCGGCCTCGAAACGAACCGGGCGACCGGAACCGGGCGCGGTGGCGTAGCCGATGGGCAGACCCAGACTGGCGAGCTGGGCATTGGTCAGCGGCAGCCGCACCTCGGCAATATCGGTGGCGAAGGCGCGCCCCAGAGGGGTGCCCGGCGAGACGTACTGGCCCACGTTGGCGCGAATGGTGTGCACCCGCCCGGCGAAGGGCAGACTGATGCGCGTCCTGCGCAGGTTCAGTTCCGCCTGCTCCAATCGCGCCCGGGCGGCGTCGAGACGAACCCGGGCCTGATTGATCTGCGGCTCATGCAGCGCCAGGGGAGTCGGATTGGGATTACCGCCGAGTTGCCTGCGCGCCACGTCGGCTGCCGCCAGCGCCTGCTGGACACCGAGTTCGGCATCCGCGACATCGGATCTGGCCTGCTGCAGCGCCAGCCGGTGATCCGTATCCTCGATGACCAGCAGCGTCTCACCGGCCGCAAACAGCCCGCCCTCGGTGAACTCGGGACTGATGCTCACCACCCTGCCGGCGACCTGGGCCACCAGTTCCACATCGGTGCGGGCGCGGACTTCGCCGAAGGTGACAACGTCGAGACGGGCATCGGCGCGGCGCACCGGTTCGACGAATACGCTCACCGGCCGCGGTGGTTCCTCATTGGCGTCCGGTGCCGGCTTGGTGGCATGCAGGATGGCAAATCCTGCGATCCCCGATCCGAGGATCAGCAGAGGCAGGGCCATCCGTAGCAGATTCTTCAACGTCCCATCCCCGTGGCTTCGACGCTGGCGCCATCTGCGGGGGATCATACGCCGCTCATTCCCGCCCCCGAACCCTACGCGGGCAGGGTCTGCGCCACGGCGAGCCTGATGCAGGACGAAGCGAGTCGACACCCCCGGCGCCTGGGCCCCGGGGCGTGTCGTTCACGTTCTCAGGCGGCGGATTCCATGACCTTCTTGGGCTTCACCACGAACAGGAGATCGCCGGGATTGACCTGCTGACCGTTGGCGATATTGATGCGGGTGATGACGTAGTGCTGATCCGGTGGATACAGATCCACCTCGCCCTGGTTGAAGCTGGCCAGGGTCAGCGGCGAGAAAATCTTCATGGCTTCGAGCTGGCACAGGGTCTTGTCGATGGTCACGGCATCGCCCACCGACACGTACTCGGGCTCCGATGGAGACGGGGTGATGTAGAACACGCCGGTGGATGGCGACAGCACCTTGATTTCGTCGCTGCCTTCGATCTTGAGATCGGCAGCGTTCACCAGGGAACCGGCAACACCCGCATCCTGCTGAATCTCCTCGATCAGCTCCTCAGGGTCGAGTTTGGCAAGCAGTCCCTCGAGGTAGCTGGTGTCGTAGTCACCACTGCGGAACGTGCTGTCGGCGAGAATGCGCTTGAGCAGGGCAACGTTGGTGCAGATACCCTCGATGCGCACCGTATCCAGATAGCTCAGCAGCAGGTCTGCTGCCGCATCACGATCCGTTGCGTGGGCAATGATCTGCGCCACCATGGAATCGTAGAAGGGCGACACCACCTTGCCCTCACCAACGGAGGCGATGACGTCGATGCCGGGGGTCTGCGGAAATTCGCAGCGGGTCACAGCGCCGGGATCCGGCCGGAACACCAGCCTGCCGTCATTGCTGAGGACGATCTTCTCGGCCGTGACCCTGACCTCGATGGAATAGCCGTCATTGCCGATCTTAAGATCAGCGATACTGCCGCCGGAGGCGATTCGGAACTGCTCGGCCACGATGTCCACACCGGACACGTACTCGGTGACGGGATGCTCCACCTGCAGCCGCGTGTTCATTTCCATGAAGTACACGGCATCGTTGACCACGTCGTAGATGAACTCCACCGTCCCGGCGCCGACGTAGCCCACTTCCGACGCCAGCGCAGCGGTGTGCTCCAGCACCAGCCGTTCCATCTCCGGAGACAATGCCGTCGAGCCGGACTCCTCCACCACCTTCTGCTTGTTGCGCTGAACGGAACAGTCGCGGATGCCCAGCACCCGGGTATTGCCGTGGGTGTCACGCAGCAGCTGCGCCTCGATGTGGCGCAGTGAGAGCACATATTTCTCGAGGTAGACGTCACCGTTGCCGAAGGCGTTGCGCGCCTCGGCGGCCACCTGCCGGAACAGATCGTGAAAGTCCTCCGGCCGCTCCACCACCTGAATGCCCTTGCCGCCGCCGCCGTGCACGGCCTTGATCAGCACCGGATAGCCGATCTGTTCCGCCACGCTGGAGGCGCGGTCCACCTGGGTGACGATGCCATGGCTGCCGGGCACCACCGGCACGCCGAGCTTGCGGGCGGTGTTGATGGCGTTGGACTTGTTGCCCATGGTCTCCATGGCCTCCACCGGCGGGCCGATGAAGTTGATGCCATGACTGCGGCAGAGTTCGGCGAACTGGGCATTCTCCGACAGGAAGCCAATGCCCGGATGCAGGGAATCCGCTTTTTCGTGCTCGGCCACGCGCACCACGGACAGTCCGTTGAGGTAGCTCTCATCCGGCGTATTGCCGCCGATGCAAACCACCCGGTCCTTGGACCCGAGCATGTCCACAGCCACCGAGTCCATGTCCGGATCCGACTGCACGAGCACCACCTCGATCCCCTGCTGACGGGCGATGCGCACCAGCTTGGTGGCGGTACAGCCACGGGCATGAATCAAAGTGCGCTTCACCGGCCGGATCAGGTGATCGTAGTTCTCCACCGTGGCGTCGAGCCGCAGCACCTGCGGCATGTCGCTGGTGATGGTGCCGGACATGACCCGCTGCACCACGGTGCGGACGTCGTCCTTGGGCAGCGGCATCTCCGGGTCCACCCGCCGCAGCGCATCGTCGAGTTCCGGCTGGAAGGGGTGCCGCACCAGCCCCTGCATGGCCCCCGGAACCAGCGACAGGTAGTTCGCCAGCGTGGCGTGACTCGGCAGGTTGGACGGCACGACGATCTGGCCGGCAAAGGGCATGTTGGTGCCGGACAGATAGAAGGTCTGCACCAGGGGATGGGTGACGAAACTGGCCTGGGCACCACCTGTGCAGTCTCCGAAACCGAAGACGATCACGGGCAGGTCGATGTCACGAACGAAGCGGGTGATGCGATCATTCACTGCCGCCATGGAGAACAGGGCACCCGCCCCTTCCTTGGTCTGCATGCCGCCTGACGAGATGAAGCAGACCACCGGCAGCCGTCGCTGGGCGCAGACCACCAGCAGGTGACAGAATTTCTCGGCGCTGGCCATATCGAAAGCGCCGGCCTGGAATTCGACGTTGGAAATCACCGCCCCGCACTGGAAGGACTGTTCGCCGTTCCTGAAGCGACCAATGCCGGTGAGGATGCCGCTCGGCGGCCGCTTGCCGGCCAGGGCCTGCTCGATGGACTGCCGGAATCCGGGGAACTGCACCGGATCGGAACTGATCAGGTCGGAATAGAGTTCCTGGAACTCGTCGAAGAACTCGGCAATGAAGTGCTCCGGCAGGGCATTGCGCTTGCGCTTTTCCTGAGTCAGCACTTTCTGAATCAGCAGATCCCGGTAGGCAATGGTCAGGCGGTTCCAGAAATCCTTGCGGCGACCGATGTTGCGCGGATTGATGCGGCCATCGTACTTGCGCCCTTCGCGCTCAGCGGCGATGTAGGAGGGCAGCATGCGCTCGAAGAGGTGGGTGACCACCACCAGCAGCGTGTCGGACAAGTGCGGGAAGCCGGACTTCTTCCACTCCTCCACCGATTTCAGGAAAACATTGGCCTTCAGATAGCTGTCGAGACGCTCCAGCCAGTCGAAGGCCTGACTCTCGAGCATCGGCGCCACCGCATCTTGGGGCTGATCAGCCAGGCCGAGCAGCGGCAGCGGCAGGCCATGGGCTGCCTGATTCAGACAGCGCCCGAGCAGCCGCGTCATGGACTCCCGCGACAGGGCACGCTTGTCGTCGGCCTCCTCGGCAATGGAATCGAGGCTCTGGATAACTTCCGTGTAAAGCGCGTCGAACACCAGCAGGTTCAGACACTCGCGCTGAAAGTCCTCGCGCAACTCGTCTTCGAGCAGGACATCGAGGATGGTGACTTCGGACAGCGGCAGCGGCTCCGCCACACCGGAACGCTCCTCGATGAACTCGGGATAATGGGAGCTGAGCAGGGCCCGTCCAGCCCGGATGGCGGCTGCACTGCCCGCAGGGGCCGGGCCGGCAACGACGCCGCGCAGCGCGTCCGGGACTTCGCCGGCATCGATGGGAGCATCCGCAAGGATGTTGTGCGCCGACAGAATGAGGTTGAGTTCCGCCACCATGTTGCTGCGCAGGTAGCTGTCCGATTTGTCCGCCACGCCCTGCTTGGAGAGCAGCTTGCGGCCCTCGTGGGAGAAGCGTTCACGCAGGAATGCCGACAGCGGAGCGTCGTCCTCCCGCAGGTGACGGGCGAACTTGCGGGCCTCATTGAGATCCTCGGTGCGCAACAGCAGGCGGGTCGCCGCCGGCTCCCGCAGATGCTCCACCAGGGCGGCAAAGTTGCCGCCCGCCTCATGCTTCCAGCGATTGTAGAGATAGGTGGAGACGGTGAGCAGCAGGACCGCCCGCGCGTCCTCGTAGTTCTTCTTCGGTTCCCCGAAGAACAACTGCGCAATGCGTCCACGTTCGTCGTGAACCGCCTGCTTCTTTTCCTGATAGTTCTTCCAGGCCTTGGACAACGCGTCATCGTAGACCAGCTTCTCAGGATCCTGCAGCCAGGACAGGAACGCCCGCCGCCGTTCGCGATCGGCACGATCAGCCAGTTCGCCCTGGGGCACCTCGGCCGCGGCCAGCCGCCCGTACTGTTTCACGGTGGTGGAGCGGATGCGCTTGCGCACGCCGAGATAACGCAGATAGCGATAGGTCACGCCGAAGACGTTGGTGTACTCGGTGGGCGACTTGGTGTTCGACAGGGAGGCGCTGGCCTCGGTGGCGTTCAGGCGCGGCGAAGGATTCAGGTAGCGCTCGAGATTGCGTTGGTAGTGATCGAGGATGTACGGGTTCGCGCCCACGAAGGCACGGGTGCTCTGCTCGACGCTGAGAATCCCGGTGACAATGGCCAGGCGCAGGTTGGCGAGCTTGTCGTCGCCCTCCCCGGGCACGTAGTCGATGACGCCGTCGATGTTGCCCTGACGACAGAGTTCGTAGGCCGACACCCCCACCTGCTTGGCGCACTCCTGCCAGGACAGGTTGTACTTGCGGGCGATGTTCGCGAGCCCCTTGGGCTGAATGGTGTTGAAGACACCGTCGCGCACCGACAGGATCAGGTTGCTCGCCGCAAGGGGAATGGCGCCACCGGAATAGCCGAGACCGAAAATGATCCCAAGGGTGGGAACATCCACGTTGCACATTTCCGCAATGAGCCGGCTGATGGAGTGGGCCTGATTGTGGCGGTTGGCCTCCTCTTCGGCATCGGCCCCGGGCGTATCCATGAGGCTGACGATGGGCAGGCTGCGCTTGGACCACTCATCCACGCGCCGCGCCGCGGCCAAATGATGCCGAGGCATCCACACCCCGTTCTTGACGCTGCGATCCTGGGCGATGAACCCCACTTGACGGTATTCGTCGCCGAAGTCCATGGTCACCACGGCGGAGTAGAAAGGGCCGTCCTCTTCCACCTGAGCGATGCGCAGGCCAAGCTTCGGGATGACGCTGCGCGCGCTGATCCGGCCCTTGTCCTCGGCGGGCGCCACGCAGCGCTCGATGTAGGTATCGATGTCCATATTGCGCAGCTTTTCGAGCTGCCGATCGATGGCGCGCCCGGACAGCAGACCCTGCACATGGTCCTGGATCGTGGTGGTCTCGCGTTCGGCGAACAGCGAGAAATCCTTCGCCAGACTCTCGGCGATCAGGAACAGCTGATCACCTTCCTGCTGCGGCGTCTGCATCGACACTCCCTTAAACCTTCATTTCTCGCCTCGGCCCGGCGGCGGGATTCTCGGGCAACACTTTATACAAGAGCTGCAACCGATTGAATTCCAAGAACTTACCCGACTGTTCCAAAACCGGCAAACCCGCGCAAGATAGCACGGAGCGCGGCACTCGTTCTGCAGCCACTGTCAGGCTACTTTCGCCATGCCCGCGAACGGGCGCAGATCATCGCCCACAGCGGCCAAAAACTGAACCTTTACCACGCCTGCCTGCGGGGATGCAGGCGGCTCCCATACCGTCAGCGCTGGACACTGGGCTGGCCGGAACGGAAGAATGGCGCGCCAGAGGTCAAGGGCCCAAGCCCACTCATCATCAGGATTCCCCATGGCTGATCCGACCCCACAACCGCTGAACATCGCGGTTCTCACCGTCTCCGACAGCCGCACCCTCAAGACGGATACCTCCGGCAGGCTGCTGGCCGATCTGCTGACCGCTGCCGGCCACCAGCTTGCCGGCCGCGACCTCGTGGCCGATGACCGCTACCAGCTGCGGGCCGTCGTCTCGCGCTGGATCGCCGATCCCCTCATCGACGTCATCGTCACCACCGGCGGCACCGGCTTCACCGGACGCGACAGCACCCCCGAGGCCTTGCTGCCGTTGTTCGACAAGACCATCGACGGCTTCGGCGAACTCTTCCGTCAGCTTTCCTATGAGGAGATCGGCACGTCAACGGTGCAGTCCCGCGCCGTGGGCGGTCTCGCCAACGGCACCCTGATCTTCGCCCTGCCCGGGTCTTCCGGCGCCTGCCGAACCGGCTGGGAACGCATCCTCTGCAGTCAGCTCGACATCCGCCACAAACCCTGCAACTTCGTCGAACTGATTCCCCGCTTCCGCGAATGACGCCGGCGACGGCCGGCGCCGGTTCACCTGCTCAGGAATAGATCATCCGGCTCAGGAACTCCGCCACGCAGCCGGGCTTGGGCTCACCGTCGATCTCCACCGTGATCTTGTTCTTCACCTGCACCGTGTTCGGATTGACCAGGGTCACTTCCATCAGTTCTCGGTGGGCGCGGACCTTCGCGTTGACCTTCACCGGATTCGGAAAGCGAACTTTGTCGAGGCCGTAGTTCACGCCCATGACCACGCCCTTGAAGGCCTCAGGATTCTGCTGCGGGATGCTCGACACCAGATGCGGGAGCAGCGACAGCGTGAGAAAGCCGTGGGCGATGGTCACCTTGTAGGGCGACAGTTCAGCGGACTTCACCGGGTCGATGTGAATGAACTGGTGATCGAGGGTGGCATCGGCAAAAAGGTTGATGCGGTCCTGCTCGACGGTGATCCACTCGCCGTGGCCGTCGGGCTTGCCGATCTGGCCCTTGAGTATCTCGACAGCTTGCTCTGCTGCAGTAGCCATGACGCGTCCTCCGGTTGGGTAGAAAGGGGGAGAAAAAAGGCCGCGGTAGTTTGCAGAGCGACGCCGGGGTTGTCCACGCAACAGCGAAGCCAGCCGGCAACCGCAAACCCTCTGGATCCGGGGAAGTAGGAACGGGCACGGAATGCAGGCTAGAATCCCGGGGTTGAGCTGAGTCCGTCAACCGGCTGCATGCGATGGTCCGTAGCCGCCGCTTCCGCCTCCAACCAAGAGGGAGAATGCATTGTCCCGCTTACCCGTGATCGTCGGCCTCGGTGGCGTCAATCCGGCCGGCCGCCTGTCCGCCCACCACGCCTACCGCCGGCTCGTGATCGATCGTCTGCCGCAGCCCGACGCGGACGCCACCTGGCGCAGCCTCGGTGGACTCATGAACCTCACCGGGGGCCAGCTCCCGGACGAGGAACAGCGGCAGTTCATTCTCGATCACACCCTGGTCCGTCGCATCGAGCCTCATCTCATAGATGTGGACGCCATCCCCTGGAATCGGTCTTTCGAACTCCAGCCTGCCAGCGGCGACAGGCTGGTGTTCCGCACCCGCGAGCGCCTGCTGCCGGACAATGTTCCCGAGGACTGGGACGTGAAGGCCGTGGGCGACTCCCCCGGCCTGGTTGAAGTCTCCGTGCCCCGCACGCTGGAGATGCTGCTCCCCGACACCCGCGTATCCCGGGTGCAGAGCGCCGGCCAGCTGCCCACCGGCTTCGAGCCCGAACGGCTGTATCAATCCCGCAGCCATCCCCGCGGCCTGGCCATGACCGTATTCGGTGCTTCCGATGCCGTGCGCTCTCTGGGCATGGACTGGGAGACGATCCGCGCCGCGGTCCGCCCGGACGAAGTCGCGGTCTATGCCGGCAGTGGCATGGGCCAGCTGGACTTCAACGGCAGCGGCGGCATGATCCAGAGCCAGCTCATGGGCAAGCGGGTCACAGCCAAACAATGCGCGCTCGGCCTCGCCGAGATGCCCGCGGACTTTGTCAACGCCTACATTCTCGGCAGCGTTGGCACCACCGGCACCAATCTCGGGGCCTGCGCCACATTCCTCTACAATCTGCGCCAGGGCATCGACGACATCCGCTCGGGCAAGCGCCGGGTGGTATTCGTCGGCAACGCCGAAGCTCCCGTGATTCCCGAGATCATCGAAGGCTATCGCACCATGGGTGCGCTGGCGGAGGACGAGGATCTGATGCGCATCGATGGGCGCAACGATCACGCCGATCACCGCAGAGCCTGCAGGCCCTTTTCCGACAACTGCGGCTTCACGCTGGCGGAGTCCGCCGTGTTCACGGTGCTGATGGACGACGAACTGGCCCTGGAACTTGGCGCCGACATTCTCGGTGCGGTGGGCGATGTCTTCATCAATGCCGACGGCTACAAGAAGTCGATACCCGGGCCCGGTATCGGCAACTACCTGACCATCGGCAAGGCCCTGGCCACCGGCCGGGCGATCTGCGGCGAAGACAGCGTCCGCCGGCGCAGCTACATCCAGGCTCACGGCACCAGCACGCCGCAGAATCGGGTCACGGAATCCCACATCTTCAGCGAAATGGCCCGCATCTTCGGCATCGACAAGTGGACGGTGGGTGCGGTGAAGGCCTACCTCGGCCATTCCCTGGCACCAGCCTCCGGCGACCAGCTCGCCATGGCCCTGGGCAGCTTCGCCTATGGCCTCATCCCGGGCATCAAGACCATCGACCACGTTGCCGAGGACGTCCACACCGATCACCTCGACTTCCCCATGGATCACGTCGAGACGGGAGTGGAGGGCATGGACATGGTCTTCCTCAACTCCAAGGGCTTCGGCGGCAACAACGCCACCGGCCTGCTGCTGGCCCCCCACGTCACCCGGCGCATGATGGCGAAGCGCCATGGCGAAGCCGCCATGAAGCAGTGGCAGGCCCGCCACGAGAAAGTTGCCGCAGCCATAGAACAGTACGATGCGGCCATGACCCGGGGCGAAATGGCCCCCATCTACCGCTTCGGCGAAGGGGTGCTCGACGGCCCCGACCTGACCATGAACGATCGTGAAATCCGCATCCCGGGCTTTGCGCAGCCGGTGGATCTGGATCTGCCGAATCCCTATCCGGACATGGGGAAGGACTGAGTCCGCCCTTGCCCGCAGGACGACAGCAGATCAAGGCGACAGGATGCATGCGGCCTCAGTGGACGATGGGTCCGCTGCCGGACTTGCGCTCCAGTTCCGCCACCCGTTCGAGCAGGGCCCTGCGGGGCTCACCATCGGGCAAGGAGTTTGCCAGCAGTTCCCATTCCATGATGGCCGACGCCCACTGTCCGATCTGCTCGTAGGCCAGCGCCCGATCCCGGTGCTCCAGACGCAGTCCGGGATCGGCCTCCTGCATCCAGCGGGAGTGGCGGATCAGCGCCAGATAGTCCCGCTCCGCCAGCGCCAGCTGCTTGAGATTGTTCAGCATCCGCACCAGCACCTGCTGGGAGCTGGCCTGCTGCAGGTGCTCTGGACCGAGCGACTGCCCTTCACCCTGCATCTGTTCGAGGAGGGTCTGGCAGTCCGCATGGGAAATGACCCGGCCGGCAAAGGGATCCACGAGCACCACCGCTGAACCCACCTCCGCGGCCCGCACGCGGATGAGGAAGTGGCCAGGGAAATTGACCCCCTCACAGCTGAGCCCGAGCCGCTGCCCGACTTCGGCGTAGATCACCCCCAGGGTGATGGGAATGCCGCAGTGGGTGTCCAGGACACGATCGATGTAGCTGTTGTCGCGCTGGTAGTAGCGTTCAGGGTC
The DNA here is from genome assembly GCA_020832085.1 of Gammaproteobacteria bacterium. Lineage (GTDB taxonomy): Bacteria > Pseudomonadota > Gammaproteobacteria > Pseudomonadales > Azotimanducaceae > SLTB01. The sequence goes on from JAFIFJ010000069.1 coordinate 44,498, forward strand.
CCCGTGCAAACCGATGACGTCCTTGAGGTAGAAGCAGAGCCCTTCCACCTGCGCCAGCGGGTGCGCATGACCCGCCACGTACCCGGCAGCGGCAGCCGTCATGGCGGCCAGTTCCGCCTCCACCCGCGCCGGCTCGAACTGCGGCCGGTCACAAGCGGCCACAAGCAGTGCCGCCGCCAGCATGCCAGGGTCGTTGCCGGGGTCGTGGAATGCCCGGAACCGTGCCTTCAGCTCGTCGTCGATCATGGCTCTCGTCACCACTGCCCAGCCCAACGGTGGCCAAGGGCCGGAGAAAAGGCAAGAAGAGGCGGAACCGATGCCCACCTGCAGCGCTGCAGGCCTGCCCCGTATTTCGTCCGTCAGTGCTCCCGGGTGGTCCGGAACTTGACCTTCGGAAAGCGCTCCTCGGCCAGCATCAGGTTGGCGCGGCTCGGGGCCAGATAGGTGAGGTGATCCCCGGCATCCAGCGCCAGATGTTCACCGGCGCGCTTGCGCAGTTCCTCCAGCGCCGCCCGATTCTCAGGCTCCACCCAACGCGCGCCCCAGATGCTCGATGGCTCGTACAGACAGTCCGCCTTGTACTCGTCCTGCAGGCGGTAGGCGACCACGTCGAACTGCAGCACCCCCACCGCACCGACGATGAGCTCGTTGCGGTTCTCCGGACGGAACACCTGCATCGCCCCTTCCTCGGCGAGCTGCCGTAGTCCCTTTTCCAGCTGCTTGGTGCGCAAGGGATCCCGGGAGCGCACCCGCCGGAACAGTTCCGGAGCGAAGTTAGGCACGCCGGTGAACTTCAGCACTTCGCCTTCGGTGAAGGTATCGCCAATCTGGATGGTGCCGTGGTTGTGCAGGCCGAGGATGTCGCCCGGCCAGGCCTCCTCGGCTGCCACCCGGTCGCCGGCCATGAACGTCAGCGCATCGGCAATGCGCACGTCCTTGGCCAGTCGGACATGGCGCAGCTTCATGTTGTGACGATACTGGCCGGAGCAGACCCGCAGAAAGGCGATGCGATCCCGATGTTTCGGATCCATGTTCGCCTGGATCTTAAACACGAAACCCGAGAACCCCGGCTCCACTGGGTTCACCTCGCGTTCGTCGGCAGAGCGCGGACGAGGCGACGGAGCGTAGTCGACGAAGGCATCGAGCATTTCCCGGACGCCGAAGTTGCCCAGTGCGGTGCCGAAGAAAACCGGCGTCAGGCTGCCGTCCCGATAGGCTTCGAGATCGAACTCGTGGCTGGCACCGCGAACCAGCTCGATCTCGGCGCGCAGTTCCTCCGCCTGACTGCCAAGCACCTTGTCGGCCTCTGGGTTGTCGATGCCCTCGATGCGCAGGTCTTCCGGCACCCGGTCGCCACCACCGGGCTTGTAGAGATGGATCGTGTCCGTATAGAGGTGATAGACGCCGCGAAAGTGACGGCCCATGCCGATGGGCCAGGTGACGGGTGCGCAGTCGATGGCCAGCGTGTCCTCGATCTCGTCGAGGACATCGATGGGATCGCGAACCTCCCGGTCCATCTTGTTGACGAAGGTGAGGATGGGCGTATCCCGCAGCCGGCAGACTTCCAGCAGCTTGATGGTCCGTGACTCCACGCCCTTGGCGGCGTCGATGACCATGAGTGCTGAATCCACTGCGGTCAGCGTCCGATAGGTGTCCTCGGAAAAGTCCTCGTGGCCCGGCGTATCGAGCAGATTGACGATGCGATCCCGATAAGGGAACTGCATCACCGAGGTGGTGACGGAGATTCCCCGCTCCTTCTCCATGGCCATCCAGTCCGAGGTGGCATGGCGGTCGGACTTGCGCGACTTGACGGTCCCGGCAAGCTGAATCGCACCCCCGAACAGCAGCAGCTTCTCGGTGATGGTGGTCTTGCCCGCATCCGGGTGGGAAATGATGGCGAAGGTTCGGCGGCGAGCCACCTCGGCCTCGAGCGGGGTCATGGCGTGTCCTGCGGGTGCTGCTGGAAAGGGCGCGAATCATACCGGGGCCGGCGCCGCCGGTCACTCGCGCCAGCGCTCAGCGCGGCGGCGAGTCGGACTCACCCTCCGCCATCGTTGCCGGAGTCGAGCAGGAAGGTGTCCTCATCGTCGTAGGCCGGTGCACAGCAGCAGAGGAAGACCAGGTCGGCCGCGCCGGGATTGTGGATGCAGTGCGGCGTTCCAGGCGGGATCAGGACGGTGTCCCCCACCTGCACGTCGAAGCTTTCGCCGTCGAGATGCATGCGGCCTGTGCCCGCGAGAATGTGATAGAGCTCTTCCGTCCGTCGATGCAGGTGCAAGGTGGTGGTGGCGCCCGGCGCCACACTGGCCTCCGCCAGACTCTGGGCCCGAACCGTGCCACCGGATGGGTGCATGAGTTCGCGGATCGTCGAGCCGTCGAGGGTGGTGAAAGGCTTGGCGTCCTGGCGCTGGCGAATGACGGTCAAGGCAGGAGCTCCATGGCCATGACCCGGGCATCCTCACTGCCCCGGGCATCGGGATAGTATCCGGGCCGACGCCCCACATCGCAGAAACCGATGCTGTCGTAGAGCTGACAGGCGGCCCGATTCGACGGCCGCACCTCCAGGAAGATGACGCCGGCCTGTCGCAGGCGTGCCCGCTCGATCATCCACTCCGCCAGCAGCCGGCCGAGGCCGCGGCCCTGATGATCCCGCGCCACGCAAAGATTCAGCAGATGCGCTTCACCGGCAGCCGCGGACAGGATGCCGTGGCCGATGAGGCTCTCCCCCTCCTCCAGCACCCAGCACTCATGCTCCGCCGCGAGGCAGTCTGCAAAGATCCCCGGGCTCCAGGGAAAGGCATAAGCGCGGGTCTCGTTCTGCGTCACCGCAGCCAGATCGGAGATGAGCATGGGCCGGATGCGAACGGCTGCGATACCCGTTTCAGCCCCTTGCTGCAGGGATTCCGTCATGGCGCCCCCTTCAGTTGGCCAAGTTCCGCCCAGATCTGCGCCCGCAGCTTTCCAGACCCCTGCCCAGACGCCTGCGGATCCAGCAGTTCGGCCGTGATCTCCAGCACCCTGGCACCGACTGAAGCGATGCTGTCGCGGGCTATGGTACTGCCGCAACCGGCCACAGCCCCATCGCTTCGGGCCACGTGCAGAACCGGCCCTGAGCCCCCTTCAAGGCGCATGCGGACATGATAGGCCAGGGCCTCCCTGGCCCGCGGCATGCCCTGGTCCAGGGCCGCGTCCTCCACCTGGGGCCAATAGAAGACCTGACGCTCGATACTGCCGGTGGCGTCACCGTGGGCCATGAGATGGGCACAGCGCAGCAAGTCCGCCAGCAGCAGCAGCTGTTCACTGCGCAGGGCACCCGGATCGAGCAGGGAGTCATCGACCAGCAGGACGCTGCCCGCCAGATGCAAGACCTCGAGGCGGAACTCGGGCGTGACCGCCGTGGGCGCCTCGTCAGCAGCAGCGACCGGCGCGGGCTGGGCTTCAGGCGCTGGCGGGGGCACCGCTACCGGCTCAGCGCCCGGCTTGGCATCCAGCAGACTGCGAACCGCCGCCACGGGCTCATCAGTCAGCATTTCCACCACGGTTTCTTCCGGGTCCGACGCGGGGTCCGACGCGGATTCCGCCACCACTGCGCTGCCCCCGGCTCCAGACGCGCCAGTGTCGGCAGCAGGACTCGAGCGCCGAACCCAGCTCTCGATCCCGATGGCGTTGAGATATCGCAACTTGACGGCCTGCACGGCGTCGTCGACCTCCATGACCCCTTCGGCACTGCAGCAGCCAGCCGAAGGTTCGAGTTTAACCGGCCCGGCGGCCTTGCGCTCGCGGCGACTTGGCGTAGGCTTGGCGCTCCCGCAACCACCGAGAGCCACCGTGAAGTTCCTCACCGACGACACCCGCATCACCGGCATGGAGGAAGTGATCGCTCCGGATCAGCTGATCCGGGATCTGCCCCTGCCCGATGCCGCCTCACGCCTGATCTTCGATGCGCGCCAGGAAGCCAGCGCCGTCATTCACGGCCGCGACGATCGACTGCTGGTCATCATCGGTCCCTGTTCCATCCACGACCCGGACGCCGCCCTGGAATACGCCCACAAGCTGGCGGAGCAGAGCCGTCGGCTGAAGTCGGACCTCCTCATCGTGATGCGGGTCTACTTCGAAAAGCCCAGGACCACAGTGGGCTGGAAGGGTCTGATCAACGATCCTGGCCTCGACAACAGCTACGACATCAATCGCGGCCTGCATGTGGCCCGCAAGGTGCTGCTCGACGTCAGTGAGGCCGGCCTGCCCGCCGGAACCGAGTACCTCGACCCCATTACGCCTCAGTACATCGGTGATCTGGTGGCCTGGGGCGCCATCGGCGCGCGCACCACGGAGAGCCAGATCCACCGCCAGCTCGCCTCCGGCCTGTCCTGTCCCATCGGCTTCAAGAACTCCACCGACGGCTCCGTTCAGGTGGCCGTGGATGCCGTGTCCTCCGCCGGACATCCGCACATCTTCCTGTCGGTGACCAAGGCCGGTCATTCGGCCATCTTCAACACCGCCGGCAACGACGACTGCCACATCATCCTGCGGGGCGGTGGCGGCGAGACGAACTATTCACGGGAAGCGGTCATGGAGGCCCAGGCCCGACTGCAGGCTTCCGGTCTGCACCGGGGCATCATGATCGACTTTTCGCATGCCAACAGTGCCAAGCTCTACGAGCGTCAGCTCGAAGTCTGCACCGAGGTCTGCGCCCAGCTGGCCAGCGGTCAGCGTGCCATCTGTGGCGTCATGGTCGAAAGCAACCTGATCGCAGGCCGGCAGGACGCCAAGCCGGGCGAGCCGCTGCTTCGCGGCCAGAGCATCACCGATGCCTGCATCGGTTGGGACGACTCGGTGGGCCTGCTCGAAGAACTCGCAGCCGGTGTCAGGGCCCGGCGTCAGGCCTTGCCGTAGACCGGCACCAGCGCCCCGCTGACGACGCGATTGCGGGGGGATGCCAGGAAGGCGATCACCTCCGCGGCATCCTCCGGTTTCACCCAGGTATCGAAATCCGCGTCCCCCATGGCCTCCCGATTGGTGGGGGTATCGATCACAGAGGGAGCGATGGCATTGACCAGGATGTCGCGATCGAGCAGTTCGCTGGCCAGGGTCTGGGTCAAGGCGGCCACCCCGGACTTGGCGATCACATAGGGGGTGAGCTGGGCACCCTGGCGGGCATCCAAGGCGGGGCGCGCCGTGACGTTGACGATGCGCCCACCCTGCCCCATCTGCTGAGCCGCCTCCCGGCAGCAGAGCAGGCAGGTCGTGGTGTTCATGCGGGTCTGCTGATCGAGAATGGCGGCGGTGACGTCGCCCAGCGGCGTGAAGGCAAAGCCACCGGCAATGTGGATGGATGCCCAGACCGGACCGCCCGCGGCGTAGAACTCGGATACGGCGTCGTCATCGCTGAGGTCCACCGGATACACCACGTCCGCTCGCTCGTCATTGCGGAAAGTGCAGGACTCGAATTCCCGGCTGTCGAAACAGGGCACACGCACCCGGGCACCCCGCTCCAGCAGCAGTCTGACCACGGCCGTACCGAGGGCACCGGTTCCGCCCGTCACCACCAGAGTTCGACCCTCGAATTCGCTGCTATCGCTCATGCCTGCCTCCGTTACGTGGACGGCCACGCTACCAGAGCGGCTCCATGGTCGGAAGTTTTTCGCCCACCCGGCCGACGCCCACCCGAAAACGGGCCTGCTTCAACCTGCCGCAGCTGCGGCCCACGGCATCCGGCGTCGCAGCATCCAGAGCAGGGACGCGAGCAGCAGGAAGGGCAGGCTGATGTCGTTGTGGCCGGCGCCCATGGCACAGCCACCACCACCACCACCGCCACCACCCGAACTGCTCGCCTGCAGGGGCGTTGCCGACGCTTTGGATGCCGGCGCAGTCGAAGTCGGGGCCGTGGAAGATCCGGCGCCTGCAGTGGACGTTTCTGTCGGGGGCGGGCTGCTGGCCGCAGGGCTTTCAGACTTGGCCTTGACCTGCGCCGACGTGGCAGCCGCCGCGGTGGGCGCGGCCGGAGCCTCGTCAGCGTCCGGCTCGGACATCTTGACGGCGTCAGTATCCACCGCGCTGATGCGCTCCTGCCCGCTGTCTGCGGCGGCATCGCTGCTCGAATCAGGCTGATCCATATACGCTGCCAGCTGCGGCAACATTTCCCGCAGGGCTTTGACGGCATGTGCACCCTGTTCAGGATCGTCGTCCGCCACACCACAGGCGTGACCGAGACAGGTCTTGAGCTCCGGCGAGGAGAAATAGGGCAGCCGAGGCGCGTTGAAAGCCCCCGGGGTGGCCATGATGGTGGTGAACTCGCCCGCGATGCCGTGGCCTACCGCCCAGGGCCGGGTACCGGCGTCCGGTGTTTCCAGTCGCGAATGGGCCAGACCAAGCAGATGCCCGAGTTCATGGACCAGGGTATAGACGCTGCAATCGATGGCCACGTAGGCGTAGGCATGGGCCCGATCCGCTTCACTGAGCCGCCCAGGTTCTTCGGTGCCCCCCTGCCAGGCCACACCGCAGTAGCCGTCGTAGAGATAAGTCCCCATCAGCACGACAACGTCCGCGCCAGCAGCAGCCCGCTCTGCCGCAACGTCTGCGAAGGCAGGATCCTGCCCGTAGGTGATGTCCTGCAGTGCCACCGGAGCACGTTCAGCGCCAGCATAGTCCGTGGCCTCGATACCCGCGAGCTGCAGCCGGGCATCGAGACCACTGCGCTCGAAAACGTCGTTGGCGACAGCGACCAGGTGCCGGATGCGTACGTCTGGCGTCCCGTCGTAATGGTCGGCAGCATCCCCGGTGTAGTACACGAGCACGTCAATGCGCTGGGTTGCCGTGGCCTCGGCTGACTGGGGCAGCGCCAGGGCCGTGAGGACGGCAAGGCCGAGTGCAATTGCAGAAAAGGTATTCATGGGCATCCCTTCCTGGGTCAGGAGCGACGGGGCATGAGCGTGTGGTTGGGCGCATAGGCCCGACGCTCGAGTTCGGCGCTGTTCACCATCCGCGCCATTCCATCCCGCGCCGTGAACTCGAAATTGCCTTCAGGGGTAGTGAAACTGCCGAAACTCCAGCCCCCGGTGAGGGTGATGAGGGTCGGATACTGCCGACGGTCATAGTCGATGTGGCCGCGGATCGTGCGCTCATCGGCGCTGTCCACCACCTCGTCCACACTGAGTTCATAGCGCCCCCCCAAAGGCGGGAAATCCACCCTGAGGGTGTCGCCGCGTGCCAGTGTGCGCAGCGCAGCGGCGTCGAACTCGAACTCGCGCACATGGCTGAGATCAGGGGCCGACGGCGGCAGTCGTGGCGCTGACTCAGCGCCCCCGGCGGGCCGGGCGGCGAAAGGTTGCAGCGGGCTCTGCCGAGGCTGCTCGGGGACGGTCACCACCGTGTCCGCCTGCTGCGCCACCAGGACCACTGCCGTCGCCGAGCCCTCAGCGGACCACAACCAGCGGGCGCCGAGCATGCAGCAGGTGAGGACGATAATGGCGACAAGCACGGGGCGCATGAGCATCGGCCGGGACATGGAACATCGATGCAGACAAAGCTAGTCCCCGCGGGGCGATCAGGCGCTCGGGCAATGCCCCGAAACCCCCTCAGGGCTACCCTGATGCGCAGTCAGGGATACCCGCGCCCGATCGGCGCCGGCCGCGAGGGAATGCCCAACAGCCCTCGGATTTCGCCTATGCTCAGCCGCGGGGTTTCGAGCACGCACAAGCCCAGGGAGAGAGAACGAGTATGAACGTCGCATCCTATGCGCCCGGCCAGGCTGGTTCGGTGCAGTTCGCCATTTCCGCAGACGACTGCCTGCTGCACTTCGACGCCGAACAGCTCACCGCCAAGCAGCGCGCCGACGACAAGGCCAACAAGGACCTCATCGCCATGCTGCAGTGCGCCAGCCAGTTCATTGCCGGGCCCGGGGACCGGGTGGCGCTTTATGAAGGCTTCGACGTCGATCCCTGGCGGGCGACGCTGGCGCGCTATCAGGGCTTCTTCGCCGAACTCGGCCTCGATCCGGTGACCATGGAAGCCTGCAGCTTCCATCCCCGGGAAGGTTTCTATGCACCGCTGGCCAGTGCACCGCCACCCACGGATCTGGTGACCGTGTACCTGATCAGCGGCTCCAACCGGGTGCTTCACCAGGGCAGCAGCGCGCTGGCCATCAGCCAGGACGTGAACTCCAAGATGACCCTGGCGCGGGATGCCGCCAGCCGCGGCATTCCTGTTCCGGCCTCGCTGGTGCTGCGGCACGATGAGCTGACAGGTGAGGCCGCACGGCGCTTCCTCGCCGCAGCCGGGGGTCCGGTCATGCTCAAAGTCATGGGCTTGGCCGGTGCCCGCAACGTGACTACGGTGTCCAGCATCGACGCAGCCCGCGACTATCTCGCCGAGTACGAAGCCGGGCTCGAAGTGCTGCTGCAGCAACGCCTCGACCCCGCCCAATACACGGAGATGACTGCCGACCTCCGGGTCGCCGACGACAGCATCGAGATCGCCAACGTGCGGCAGATCCTGTTCCAGGACGGGCTGTGGGTCGGCAACTACATCAGTGACCGCATCCCGCTCAGCACCAGGCAGCGGGCAGCATTGATACGCGTCGGCGAGTACGTCCGCAGCAAGGGCTACAGTGCAGCCGAGGGGCTCAACTGCGGCATCGACTTCTTCGTCCGCGGCGACGACATCATGATCATCGAGATCAATGCGCGCTGGACCGGAGGACTGATGCCCGCGGAGATGGTCAGCCGTCTGGGTATCGGTGACGGCGATACGGTGGTCGCCTTCGACTCCATCGCCACAGCGAACCTCGACCAGTATCTGGCCTTCTGCGATCGCCACCTGTACCGCGGCAAAGGTGCTCCCTTTGCCGGCATTCCCATGGGCTTCAGCCCCTACACGTTCACGGACGAAAGCGGTGCCGAACGCATGTATGTCTGGCAGATGGTCACCGGGGATCTGCAGGCGTTCCGCGCCGCGCAGTCCAGGGAACTCGGTTCCGGCGACCTCGCCGTGACGGCCGCCATCAGCCTGCCCGATGCCATCACCCCGGCGTGAGCGGGGCCCCTGACCATGGAACACTACTGATGACTGCTGATTCCCACTACCGTCTCTATGGCGGCGAGATTTCCTACTACTCCGGCAAGGTCCGCGCCTACCTGCGCCACAAGGGCATTCCCTTCGAGGAGCAGCAGGCCACAAGGGAGGTCTACAAGGAGGTCATCCTGCCCCGGGTGGGATGGCCGGTGATTCCGGTCGTCGTGACACCGGATGATCAGACCCTGCAGGACAGTAGCGACATCATCGACGCCCTCGAGCAGCGTTTCCCGGAGCCGAGCGTCTATCCCGAAGGTCCCTGCCAGAAACTCGCAGCACTCCTGCTCGAAGTGTATGGCGACGAGTGGCTGAAGATTCCAGCCATGCACTACCGCTGGAACCACAATACAGACTGGATCATCCGCGAGTTCGGCCGCCTGTCACGGCCTGACGGCACCGCAGAGGAGCAATACGAGATCGGTGAACGGACCTGCCGTCCCTTCCGTGGCTCACTACCGGCCCTTGGGGTCAGTGAGAGCACCATCCCCGCCATCGAGGCCAGCTACGAGGCCCTGCTTGGGGATCTCGACGCGCACTTCGCCAAACATCCTTTCCTGTTCGGAAACCGACCCTCCATTGGCGACTTCGGCCTGATCGGGCCGCTGTATGCCCATCAGTACCGGGATCCGGCCTCAGGCGCGCTCATGGAGCGCATCGCCCCAAGTGTCGTGGCCTGGGTCAAGCGCATGGTGGAGCCGGCAAACGCCGACACCAAGGGTGAGTTCCTGCCGGACGATGACGTTCCTGACACCCTGCTGCCCGTGCTGGCACGCATGGCCGCAGAGCAATTTCCGGTACTGGCCTCCACGCGAACGGCGTTCGAGGCATGGAACGCTGCCCACCCCGAAGAGGCCATCCCGCGCGGCATCGGCATGCACGGCTTCACGCTGCAGCGGGATACGCCGCAGCAAGCCCAGGGGGAGCGGGCGATCTTCCCCTTCGACCTGTGGATGCTGCAACGGCCTCAGGACCACTATCGCGAGCTGGATGGCAGCGGCCGGGCGGCTGCCGACGCGTTCATGACCCGCTTCGGCAGCGATGGGGCCCTGCTCGCCCCCTCCAACCCCACCCGACTGACCCGGGTCGCGTTTCGCCTGGCAAGGGCTTGAGCCGGCGGCGGCGCAGTTCAGCCGCGCCGCTTCGCGGCCCAGGCCCTGGCCTCGGCGGACGCGGTCCAGCGCAGGGCATTGTGCAGGAGGCGCCGGTAACCAGGGTTGTCGAAGGCAGCCGGCCCGTCTCCGAGTTCGGATACCACCACCGGCGACGCCGCGGCCGCGTTGGCCCACACCACCAGGTTACTGCCAGGGGGGTGACTCCAGCTGGACTGCTCAGCCTCCGGCGCCAACGGTGGCGGCGAAAAGTTCTCGACCACGAAGTCATAGTCGGCGCGCATCAGTGGCAGCACCCTGGACTCGAACTCGGCGGTCTTCAGGTACAGCTCGTCCGTCACCTCGAAGCCCGCATCGAGCCCTTCGAGTACGGCATGCCCCAGCTCTGGAGACACCCGGAACGTGGCGTTCGGATGGGGTCCGTGGCCACCCCGGTACCCTGAGCCCGGAACCTGCCTGCCGTCGAGCTGCCCTGCTTTCAGCATGAATGACGTGCCCGTGATGGCGCGCCACAGCGGCCATTCCGGCCAGGAGACCGAAGCGTGGTTGAGCAGGACGATGCCTTTGCCAAGTTCGATGAGTGCTTCAATGCTGGCCCGGTAATCGGCGCTGGGCTGGCCGTCCTCTGAAGCAAGATCGTGGGTGAGACCGGCGCCTGGAATGCCGCTCATGTCGTAGAACAACACGGCATCGTAGCGCGCAACATGCTCCGGCCGCAGGATCACCTGGGCCGCCGGATGTTCCACCAGCGTCGTTTCGATGTCCGCCATGGAATCGAACATCGCCAGGAATGAGTCGTGATTGTAAAAGTGGCCCTTGCTGACGATCAGCACATCGAGCTTGTCCATCTCCCCTCCAGTGACGTCTGAGCAATATCAAGCACGCGTGCTGGAAGTCTACTGCCAATGGATGCGTTTTGTGCAGGCCATTCACGGCCGAAATCGATTCCGGTGGCCTGCTGCAAATCGGGATCGATAGCGAAGACGCGTCGCAAGCTGCCACGGTCCTGCGGAAGTTTTTCTCGCCCCAAAAATGAAAAAGGCCCCACCTGTCGGTGGAGCCTTTGTCATTTAGAAGCCTGACGACGACCTACTCTCACACGGGGAGACCCCGCACTACCATCGGCGCTGAGCTGTTTCACTTCTGAGTTCGGGATGGGATCAGGTGGTTCCAGCTCGCAATGATCGTCAGACTAACCGTTCGGGTCGGTGTCCTTATCCCCAGAGCTCTCTGGATGCAGGCTTGCCGTCCCTGTACGTCAGCCGTCGCAATGCGACAGCTCGATGTGAATGAAGTGATCTGTTGCTGATGACACTGATTCAGAAGGGGTTTCTGCAAGCGCAGGCAGCGCAGTCCTCGAACACCCGTTGCAGTCTCGCAAGACCTTTTCGGTGTTATATGGTCAAGCCTCACGGGCAATTAGTACGGGTTAGCTCAACGCCTCACGGCGCTTACACACCCCGCCTATCAACGTCCTAGTCTCGGACGGCCCTTTAGGGAGCTCAGCGGCTCCAGTGATGTCTCATCTCGAGGGAGGCTTCCCGCTTAGATGCTTTCAGCGGTTATCCCGTCCGAACGTAGCTACCCGGCAATGCCATTGGCATGACAACCGGAACACCAGAGGTTCGTCCACTCC